>JBKQVT010000240.1:0-16547 GCA_052139835.1 Thermoguttaceae bacterium | reverse complement strand
CCGGCAAAGCAGTTCGAGAAAGTCCAACATCTTCTGAACAACCGCCCCCGAAAACGTCTCGGCTATCGAACGCCCCTCGAAATCCTCAGTTCCCGACTTCGTTGCGATTGAGACTTGACATCACCATTTGCACAGGACAGTTCCCCACCATGGTTATCGTGGCCCACAGCGCGGCGCTAGCCGATGAGCCGGTTCAGCAAGGAATCGAGCGAGACCATCGCGATGCGGGTAATCATGTCGGACGTGGCGAACGGCAGGTAGAGACGCCCGGCGTGGATCATCGCCCCGCACGAGTAAGCGACGTTGGGCACGTAGCCGTCGCGTTCCTGTTCGGTCGGCGTGATCAAGGGCTCGTCGAGACGGCCGATCACCCGCAGCGGGTCGTTCAGGTCCAGCAGCATGGCGCCGATGCAGTAGCTGCGCATGGGCCCGACACCGTGGGTCAACAGCAGCCAACCTTCCGGCGTTTCCAAGGGCGAGCCGCAGTTGCCGATCTGCACAAACTCCCAGGGATGGCGGGGCGTCTGCAGCAACTCGGCAGTCTCCCAGAAATGAACGATGTCGGAAACCATGATGTAGAGATTCTCGCCGTCGATGCGGGAGCACATCACGTAGTGCCCGCCGATCCGCCGCGGGAAAAGCGCCATGCCTTTGTTCTGCGCGCAGGCGCCGTTGATCGTATGCACGCCGACCCTGAGGAAGTCGCGGGTTTCGATCAGTTGCGGGAGCACCCGGTAGCCGTCGAAGGCCGTGCAGGTGCCGTAGTAGGCAACGGTGCCGTCGTCGTCCACAAAGCGAACCATGCGCAGGTCTTCGATGCCGTGGCTTTCATTGTCGGTCTGGGGAAAAATGACCACCTCGGACGCTTCCGCATCGCGGGGAAGCTCCAACTGGTAGTTCGAGTGGGCCAGCCAAAGGATGTCTTGGAGCGACGGCTCCAGCCGAAGTTTCTCGGCTGCCGCGCCGCGCGCCTCGCTGACGGCATGTTCGAGCTGCGCCAAGGTGAAAGAGTCGCCGAGACGGTCCAGCACCAGATCCGCAGCCCCGTCGTGGACCCCGATGTCTTTGAGCTTGCGGCGAAACAAGGGCTTGTCGTATTGCTTGTCGGGAACGACGCGGACGGGCCTGGCGAGGCGCCCGCAGGGGTCGATTTGGATCTGGTGATCGGCGGTGATGACGCCGGTGCGAAAGACAATCGACGACACGTGCCCCTCGCCGGTGGCGCGGAGACTCATGATGAACCGCACCGCGCCGGCGGGAAGATTGCGCTGGTTGTGATGCGGGACGATCGACGGGTTGAAGAGCGCCGCCGACTCGATCGAATACTCGGCGGTCAAGTAGGACCCGATCAGCAGCCGGCGATTGCGCGAGAGTTCGTCCGAGCGGCCGACCATCTCCATGGCCGTGCGGCAATTCTCATCGAGCACGGAGGCAATGTTGCCGTGGCGGGCACGGAACTTTAGAAACACCTCGTCCAGCAAGCGGTCAACCTGCCTACCACTGAGACCGCCGATGCGCTCGACGATGCTGCCGATCCTCGCCTCCCCGCCGGGGTCGAAAAAGCGGGTGATGACGCGACGAATATCGCTCGTGAAGGTGACGGGCAGACGCCGAACGTCCAAGGAGCCCCGGCCACCTCTGCGGTTTGTTGATCGAGACATCTCATGCCAGCGTTAGGAATGAACTCGGCGAAACCACGATGATGCCCCGAAATGGGTTAAGCACGAGGAGGTCTGAATCTCCGCTGACGATATGCGTTGCGCGGCCTGAGACAGCCAGCTCCAAGAACTTGTTGTCCCGCGGGTCTCGACAGTCAGTCACCGTTTCCACGACAATCACCAATTCTGCTTCATGTACGAGTGTTGTCAAGAACTCGGTGCGTTCCTCGTCGGAGAGGTATTGGTCGAATTTCGGAAGGTGGATCACCGCGTCCAGTTCGGCTATCGTGGCGGCCGAAATCAACGGGCGGCCTTCTCGCATGGCACGATCGATCGCCTGGCGGGGAACCGAAAGTGGCAAGAGCATGGCGCTGATGACGACATTGGTGTCAAACACCACTCGCAAGTCAGCCGTCATTCAGCAGCAACTCCAAACCGGCAGGCGTCAGCCCGCGTGCGGCGGCGCTGTTGCCGATCTCGTCCATGAGGGCCTGAAGAGATTTTCGCGGAAGCGGCGAAATGGTCAGGTCGCGCAACCGAAGATCGAGGAGCAACTGGATTTTGCGTTGATCCTCCGGCGAGACTTGCGCAAACGCCCTTGCCGCTTCTTCGCTAACTTGAATCGTAAGATTGGCGGTGGCCATAAAAATGCGCCCTTCCCCCGTGACTAACTCCATGCATAAGTTTACCCCTATTATTTACTCTCGTCAACCCCCGGCAAGACGCATACGGGTGGCCGTGTTCGGCGGCTGGTGGCTACAGGGGGCCTCGGGGGGTAGTGCGGCCGGTAGTGTTCCCCTTTCATGGTACAGGGCATGTGTGAAGGTAGTTTAGCACGTCGTCGAGTTGGGCAGTGGCCAGCGCAACGCACGTGTCGGCGCCGCCGTAATAGAGACGAATTGTGCCCGTGGCCTTGTCCAGAATCCAGCCGCAGGGAAACACGACACCGCCCACGTCGCCCTGACGCTCGTAGGGCATTTCCGGTGCGAAGACCCAGTCATCGCTGCGGCGAAGGACCCGGCAAGGATTATCCAAGTCCAACAGGGCCAGTCCCAGGCGATATAGACACCCGCCGGCAGTCACGCGCACGCCGTGGTAAAGGATCAGCCAGCCCTCGGCTGTTTCCAGGGGAGGCGGGCCCAAGCCGATCTTGTTGGCGTCCCACCACGCGCCGCGCCGCGCGCGCATGAGGACCTGGTGGTCGCCCCAATAGGTCAGATCGGGCGAGAAGGAAAGCCAGAGGTGGGCGCCGAAGTTTCCCGTGGAAACCGGCCGATGAATCATCGCGTACCGCTTGCCAAAGCGGCGGGGGAAGACGGCCGCGTCCTTGTCCTCGGGAGGCATGGCCGGGCCGAGCCGGGAAAAGGTGACGAAGTCCTTCGTCTCCGCCAAGGACACCAAGGGTCCGCAGGGTGAGAAGGCCGTGTAGGCGATGATCCACTGGCCGCGGTCCTCCACCCAGGTCACACGAGCGTCTTCCACGCCCCACGCTTCTTCCGGGTGGTGTGCCGGATCGGCAGCGAAACTTGGTTTGGAGTCGATCCGCCAGTTGGACACGCCGTCGCTGCTGCGGGCCACGGTCAGATGCGAATGTCCCCGGCGGTCCTCGACGCGGACGAACAAAACCGTTTCCTCGCCCAATTGACAGGCGCCGGCGTTGAACACCGTGTTAACCTGGTAGGGCCAGTCGCGGGCCGTCAGGATGGGGTTGTCGCCGTGGCGACGGAACAACTCCGCGAATTGGTCAGGGCCTTTCGATTCTCGACGCACGATGAGTTGTCCTTGTTGTTCAGTTCCGCCCACAAATAGGCAAGCGTCGATTCCGCGCCCTGGTTCCGATTCACGCCCGAGCGTTGCAGACCATCATAGCAGGAACCGCAGTGAACATCGACCAGCGGCTGATGCAAGCTGTTCTGCCCGTGAAACCAGCCGTACGCGCGACGAAAAACAGCCAGGTACTTCGGATCACCAAGCAAACCGAAGGCGGCCAGGGCGGCTTCTGCCATGGTGGCGGCCTCCACCGGCTGCTGATCGTACGGCGATTTCTCTTCTCCGCGCGGATACCAATCGCTGTTTCCGACCGGCCAGAAGACATCCTCGACGCTGGTTTCTCCGGAAAAGGTGACAGGCACCTTTTGTGCGAAGCCGGGCACCGACTCCAGGTTGGTCGCGGGCCGTTCCGGCAAAAGGTGCCTGTCACCTTTTCCGGTGGTCTCGCGGTCCAAGAAGTCGAACGATGCTGCCGCCACGTCGAGAAAATCCTCCTCCGGCCAACACCTGGCGGCAATGAACAAGGCGTGGGGCAACACGGCGTTCGCATAGGTCATCCGCGACTCGAACCAGGGCCAATCCGGCCGTTGCGAACGGCGGTAGCATTCCACCAGCCGTTGGGCCGCGGCTCGGGCAACATCCTCGACCGCTTCAAGGTCCTTCACCCCCGACGTCGACAGATGCCCCCATGCCAGGATCACGTAGGCTTGTGCCCGCAGGCTCCGCAGATCGGCCAGCGCGGGTGTAACCGCGTCGATCAACTCGCGGGCCAACGCGCGGTATCCCTCGGACAGACTGCTGCCGAGCACCTCGGCCAGGGCGCGGACCGCCTGGCCCTGGCTGTCGCCGGTGCCTTCGGCATCCAGCCAGTCGCGCTGATAGCTCAAGAAATTGTGAAATCCGCGGACCGGGCAACGGGCATGCTGCAAGAAGCCCAGATAGGTCGTCACCCGGCCGAGCATGCGATCGCCGGGATGCCGGTCCCACAGGCGCGTGCAGAGGCGAAGGGCACGGGCGTTGTCGTCGGTCGTGTAGCCGCTCTCGCGCCGCGGGATGCTGTAAACGGCATGTTGAATCAACCCGGTCGAGTCCGTCATGCGGTCCAGGTGGTTCAAGGCGATCCGGTCGCTGACGTCCATTACAGGCCTCCCTGCATGAGTTCACTGTGGAGGTGTTCGCCCCAACGGAGCGAAGGCGCGTTGCGATCAATCCACTGCCGACTTGTCCTTCTTTCCGCCGCCACCCGCGTAAAGACCTCGAGGTATTGCTGGCCGACGTTCGGCCAAAACATGGGTCTTGCGTAGCGGTATGCTCGGCGCCGCGTGCGCAGCCGAAATGCGGTGTCGCCGAGGAATCGCAGGGTGGCGTCCGCCATGGCGCCGCTCTCGCCAAAGGGCACCAACAGGCCCCGCCCATGGGCCAACACTTCCTTGGCGTACAGGTAAGGGGTGCTGACCACCGCCCCGCCCGCCGCCAAGGCATAGGCCAAGGTGCCGCTGGCAATCTGGTCCTTGCCCGGATAGGGTGTCACGTACACGTCGCAGGCCTGCAAGTGCCAGAGCAGGTCGCCAAGGCTGAGATACTTGTTGACGAAAGACACGTTCTCCCCGACACCCAGATCCTGGGCCATCTTGACCAGGCTCTCGCGGTACACCTCGCCTTCCTGACGCTTGACCTGCGGGTGCGTGGCGCCCACGATCAAGTAGACGACCTTGGGAAAGGCGGCGACGATGCGGGGCATGGCCTGGATCATGTATTCCAGCCCCTTGCCGCGACTGATGAGCCCGAAGGTGCAGATGACCTGCCGTCCCGCGAGTCCCAGCCGAGCCTTGTGCGTGCCGTCGCGCTGATACGGGACCCCCGGCACGCCATGAGGAATCACCCGCACCTTTGGCCCTGACACGCGGTAGACTCTCTCCAAGAGCCGCGCCGCGACGCGGGTCATTACGACGATCCCTTGGCTGTGGGCCGCCAGGTCTTGAATGATGCGCCGTGGCAGCCCGTCCGGCCGGGTCAAGAGCGTGTGGAACGTCGTGACCAGCGGCTTGCGGCAGCCATGCACCAACTCCAACACGCCCTGGCCCCAACCGCCCGGATAGAGGCCGAACTCGTGCTGCAAGCTCACCACGTCGCAGGGACCGTCGTTGACCACTTCCGCGGCCAGGTCGTAGGCGTCCGGACGGCTGTTGTCGATGACGTGGACGACGCGCTGTTCATCGTAGCAAAGGTCGCGGGTCTTCTGAATGGCGGCGACCGAGGACACCGGCTCGGGCGCCGCCAAATCCACGGCATCGGCCGAGTCCCTGGTGAACGTGGCCAGTCCGCACTCTTCCGGCGGATAGGTGGATACGAAGAGAGGTCGAACGGTATTCATGGGTCACCTGCTGCAATTGGTCTTAACAGCGTCATGCTTTCTCAGGCGGCGTCAGGCGGTCTGGACAGCCTCGGCGCGGATTCGTTCCCACACCTCGGCGCGATGGACGGGAATGTCCGCGTCCACCTCGAAGCCTAGTTTCACGTGGGCGCCTTGGATGCCGAGCACCGTGACCTTCAGCATGCGATGAAGACCGTCGTCCCCGCCGATCACCACCGACTCCCGGCTTTTCCTCGATAGAACTAACATGGCAAAACCTCCTTTTTTTGTGATGGCTCACCTAGTCCGTCCCCGCTCCAACTGCCCGCAGGCACGTCGCGGGCGAGCAGGAACACCTGCACCATCGTGCCGGTCGTGAAGACCTGCACCACCGTGCCCGAAGTCGGCTCCACTTCGGCGGTCGCTTCGCGGACCTCGACGCCGGTAATTCTCTTGATCTCCTGGCGCAGCGAGTCGGCGGCGTCGCTAAACAACTGCCGATGAAACTCCTGCACCTGGGCAGCGCCGGCCGGGCTTTGGGCCAGCACCTTCTCGGCCGGCGACAAGGCCCCGTGCAGCGTGATCACCAGCGTGTTCTCGCTCAGGATCACGGCCACCGATTTGGGCTCGTGGCCCGTTCGCTGCTGCTGGAAAGAGATGGCCGCTTGAGCAATCTGCTGTGCCACGCTCGGTGCGAGTTTTTCCATCGGACACCCTCCCCCAGTGATTACAGACACCCTGCATCGCCAAGAACGAAAAAAGCCGACGTGGCGGAACACCCGGAGGTGTTCGACCACGTCGGCTTACTCATCAACAAGCCCCCCGGCACGGCCGGGTTGCTCTTCATCTAGTCAACCGACAACTTCGTTGGCAAAGCCGCGATCCAAGGGGCCGCCACTCCGCCACAGTGATGATTCTACCGCACCGCTGCGGGAATGCAATGGGACTTTTGCCTTTCTGCCACATCTGGTATCATTTATCCGGCTTACTGCGGGGAACCTGATGGTTTATGGTCCGTCAACCGACGACAGCGTCCCCTTAAATATCCCCCCAATCAGCGGGTGTGATATGAAAACCCAGGGAGAAATCGAAGCCGCCGTTTGTGAAGGGGTCAGTCGCTTCGAGCAGGACTACATGGGCCGGGGACCGAAGGACATTAATACCCACCTGCTGGGCGATCTCCTCGTGGTCCGCCTGCAAGGCGTGTTGACCGCGGCCGAACAGCATCTGGTCAGGTCGCTTTCGGCGGAGAAGGGGCGGGACCTGCTGAAGCAAGTGCGGACCCATCTGATCGAGACGGCCCGGCCGGTCATGGAAGCGATGGTCGAGGGGATCACTGGCGTCAAAGTGTTGACCCTGCACCATGACATCAGCACCACAACCGGCGAGGAGGTGGTTGTCTTCACCCTTGCCGAGTCGCCACTGCTCCGCGACGCCAAGAAGAAATAGCGGTTCTGACTCAGGCTGTCGTGTTCCCTGTGGCCTGACCTTCTCGGCCCGCGGGCCTTTCGGACCGCGTTTTTCCTTGCAGGTTAGCGCTCGCGACCGCGATTGAGGAACAACGACCAGTGTCCCGATGTTGGGTCTTGGTCAAAAGTCACCTGGGCCGAGCCCATCAGGCCGCCGGAAATAGTTTACCCGGATTATTCATTGCCCGGTTGAAAACGGCGAGAACCCGTGCCACGGCTGTGTCAGCCGTGCCCTGAGTACCCCAGCCATCCCAGCTCCAGCACGGCTGACACAGCCGTGGCACGCGATGAATAATCCGGGTTTATCGTGTCCCCCGCGACGGACCCAGAAATTCAAGAATTTCGCGGTGGGCCCCCTTGACGGAGTAGTGTTTGGTGCTAAACTACGTCAACAGCGGCCGAGCACCTCCGACTCGCTTGTCCCTGGCCGCAATGGACCGCCTCCTACGCCGTCGCCGAGCATCAACTCGAGCGCCCGGTGCGGTGCACAGAGCATCCACTTCAGGAGGTTTTCGATGATCGAGGAAACGATCTACGAAGCGGCCCGTCGTAGCGGCCTGTGTCGACGGGATTTTCTAAAGTTCTGCACGCTGGCCGCCGCCAGCCTGGGGCTCCCGAGCGCGTTGGTCCCGCGGGTCGTCAAGGCGCTGGAGACGAAACCCCGTCCGCCCATCTACTGGCTGAATTTCGCGGCCTGCACCTGTTGTACCGAATCGCTGATCAAGTCTTCCCACCCGCTGATTGCTGATGCCATCCTCGGCATCATCTCGCTGGACTACATGGAAACGATCCAAGCGGCGGCCGGGCACCAGGCCGAGGAAATCATCTGGAATGGAATCAAGGAGAATTCCGGCAAGTACCTCTTGGCCGTCGAAGGCTCCGTCCCGACCAAGGATGGTGGCGTCTATTGCACTGTCGGCGGCATGACGGCCATCGACTATTTGCACAAAGCGGCGGCGAACGCCCGGGCCGTGATCTCGGTCGGCTCCTGCGCTTCGTTCGGTTGCGTCACCACCGCGTACCCCAATCCGACCGGCTGCAAACCGATTTACAAGTTGATCCACGACAAACCCGTGGTCAACCTGTCAGGCTGCCCGCCGATCGCGGACGTGCTGGCCGGGACGATCGTGCATCTGGTGACCTTCGATCGGCTTCCGGAGCTGGATGCGTGGCAGCGGCCGCGGGTCTTCTACGGTCAGAGGATCCACGACCAGTGCTATCGCCGCGCCTTCTTCGACGCCGGCGTGTTCGTCGAAAGCTTCGACGATGAAGGGGCCCGGAGAGGCTGGTGCCTATACAAGGTTGGCTGCCGGGGGCCGGTCACCTCCAACGCCTGCGCGGTGCTCAAATGGAACGACGGCGTGAGCTACCCCATCCAATCCGGTCATCCCTGCCTGGGGTGCTCGGAACCGGACTATTGGGACCACCGGCCGATGTACGAACACATTACGACCCCATCGCTGCCGGGCGTCCCGACGGCGGAGAAGATCGGCAAGACCTTGGCGGTCGTCACCGCGGTGGCGGCGGGCGTCCATCTGACCGCTTCCGTGATTCGCAAAGCGATTCGCAAGGATGCCCCCTCCCCCCCAAAGCAAGCACCGCCGCAGGAGACCTGAGCCATGGTCAAGAAAATCGTCGTCGATCCCATGACCCGGATTGAGGGACATTTGCGGGTACAGGCGGTCTTGGGAGACGATTCCGCCGTCCAGGACGCCTCCTGCACTAGCGCGCTGTTCCGCGGCCTGGAGATCGTGCTCCGCGGCCGCGACCCGCGCGAGGCTTGGCAGATCGCCGAACGCATCTGCGGCGTCTGCACGCTCGTTCACGCCATCACTTCGGTGCGGGCGGTGGAAGACGCGCTACACATCGAAATCCCCCGGAACGCCAACCTGATCCGCAACCTGATGATCGCGGCGGAGTTCGTCCAGGATCACGTCGTGCATTTCTATCACTTGCACGCCTTGGACTGGGTGGACGTCGTTTCCGCGCTGAAGGCCGATGCCAAGGCGACCGCGGAGTTAGCCCAGAAAATCTCCAAGTGGCCGAAATCGTCGCCCGGCTATTTCGCTGATGTCCAGAACCGCGTCCAGAGGTTCGTCGCGTCAGGCCAGCTCGGCATCTTTGCCAACGCCTATTGGGGGCATCCTGCCTACAAGCTGCCGCCGGAGGCCAACCTCATGGCGGTGGCCCATTATCTCGAAGCGCTCGCCTGGCAGAGGGAAGTCGTCAAAATCCATGCCGTCTTCGGCGGGAAGAATCCGCATCCCAATCTGATTGTCGGCGGCGTCCCCTGCGCCATCAACCTGAACCATCCCGACGCCATCAACATCGACAGGCTCAGCCTGGTCAAGTCGAAAATCGACGAAGCCCTGGAATTCGTCGAACAGGTATACCTGCCCGATCTGTTGGCCATCGCTTCTTTCTACAAGGATTGGGCCAAATGGGGCGGCGGCATCAGTAACAAGGGAATCCTGGACTACGGCGACTTCCCCACGGTCTCCGGCGACCCCTCCACGAATCGCTGGCAGGGCGGGGCCGTGCTGGACGGCAATCTCAACGACGTGCAGCCCGTGGACCTTCGCGACCCGCAACAGGTCCAAGAGTACGTGACGCACTCGTGGTATGCATACACGGAGGGAGACCAGGCGGGCGTCCATCCCTGGGACGGCGAGACGATGCCGAAGTTCTCGGGTCCCAAGCCGCCTTTCGACTTCCTGGAAATGGATCGCAAATACTCCTGGATGAAGGCGCCGCGATGGCGGGGTCACGCCATGGAAGGGGGACCGTTGGCCCGTCTCCTCCTCGCCGTCGCGCACAAGGACGAAGAGGTCATGGCGGACCTCGATGCCAGCCTGCGGCAACTGGACGTCCCGCTCGATGCCGCCTATTCCACCCTCGGACGCGTGCTCGCACGCGGTCTGGAGACCCGGCGGGCCGGCCGCATGCTGAAGCAGAGCTACGAGGATCTCGTGGCCAACATCAAGGCCGGTGATACGCAGACCGCCAACATGGAGAAATGGGACCCCGCAACCTGGCCGGCCGGGGAACTCAAAGGCGTCGGCACCTACTGTGCGCCGCGCGGGGCGCTGGCCCATTGGGTGACCATCAAGGACCGCACGATCTCCAATTACCAGGCCGTGGTGGCCACTACCTGGAACGGCTCCCCCAGAGACGCCACCGGCCAGCGCGGCCCCATGGAAGCTGCCCTGATCGGGTTGCCCATCCACGATCCGCAGCAGCCATTGGAAATCCTGCGTGTGATCCACTCCTTCGATCCGTGTCTAGCTTGTTCCACCCACGTGCTGGACCTCCACGGCAAGGAAATCACCTGCGTCCAAGTCCAGTAGGGGGCTGCCATGGCGAAAACGGAAATGTATCCCGTCGAGTCCCGCGACGTAACGACCTACTACGTGTGGGACGGTTTCGTCCGCACCAGCCATTGGGTGAACGTAGCGGCCTTGGCGGTGCTGATCTTCACCGGCCTCTTGATCGGCAACCCCGTGTGTCGCGCGCCGCTGGACGAGCCCCAGCGGGGCCTGTCAATGGCCGCGGTGAAGAACCTGCACTTCCTGGCGGCGATCGTCTTCACGCTCAATGGTCTGGCGCGGGCGTACTGGTTTTTCGCCGGAAACACCTACCGGCAGTGGTTCCGTTTCCACATCTGGCGCGCGGATTACTGGCAGGAAGCCTGGTGGAAGTTGAAGGAGTACGTGTCACTCCGCTATGAAGATTACGAACTCCACACCCTGGGCCACAACACGCTGGCCTCGCTCGCCTACGTGCTGGTGTTTCTGGTGGCTTCGGTGATGGGAGTCACCGGGTTCGCCATGCGGGGCCAGGTCGATCCCGGCGGATTTTTCGACACGCTCTTTGGCTGGGTGATACCGCTGCTGGGCGACGAAGCGAATGTGCGTTTCGTGCATCGGCTCGGAATGTGGCTGCTGATCGCCTTCATCATTCACCACGTTTCCTTCGTGCTTTACCTGGAGGTGCTCCGGGAGAAAGGGATGCTGTCTTCGATGATCAGCGGCCTGAAGATGCGCCCCCCCGGTTGGAAGCCTAAGGAGCGGCCCTGGGAATGAAGGACATCCTCGTTCTCGGGATCGGGAATCCGCTCTGCGGAGACGACGGTTTTGGGGTGGAGGTCGTTCGCAGGCTTCGAGAGCAAGAAGAACCGCCTTGCGTTGAGTTTCTCGACGGGGGAACGGCAGGCCTTTACCTGCTTCCCCATCTCGAAGGAAGGTCTCACGTTCTGGTCGTGGACGCCATCGATCTTGGCGGCCGACCAGGGCAGGTCGTCCGGCTCCGCTCTGCGGACATCAAGGCCGACCACGGGCTGAAACTCTCACAACATCAGGTCACGTTCCACGAGGTCTTGGCGCTGATGGACCTGATGGAAATCAAGCCGCGAGAGTTGCTCTTCGTCGGTGTCCAGCCGCGCAGCACCCATTGGGGCGACCCGCTCAGTCGCGAAGCAGAAGCTGCCGTCCCCAAAGTGATCGAAGAAATCAGAAGACAGTTGGCAGGTTGGGGAAGTGCAGCCTGTGCGGTTGATTCGTGAGGTGTACGAGAACTCCCTGCTGCCTCCGTTCGGCCTACGGCCTCACTCCGGCAGCAGCACAGCCGAATCCCTGAAGTTCTAGCCCAAACGGTACTCTCATAACCCCTGGTACAGAAAACGGGGGCAGGTCATCACGATGAGGCCGGCTTGCCTCTTCAAGACTGGTGCCTTAAACCACTCGGCCACCGCGCGGGCGCCCCTTATCGTAGCCTGCCGACAAGCGGCCGAAAAGAGTTGCCCGCGCAGCTTACTTCGGCTCCGGCGCCCGCGGATGCTCGTGGTGGAAGGCGCCGAAACCCGGCCCGTGGGGGTGATAACCGGCCTCCTGGGCCTTCTTGGCCGCCGCCTCGGCCTGGGCCTTCTCGCCCATCTCGCCCAGCACCTTCGCCAGCGAGGCGTACGACGCCCCAAGCTGCCCGTGACGATGTCGCATCGGCGGTGACGACGCTTCCATCTTCTGCCAGGCGGCGATCTCCGCTTCGAGGCTGGTCCGGGCCTGCGGCCAACGATGGCGGTCCATCTGCACGCTGGCCAATTGGAGCAACGACCGGACCAGCGAAATGCGATAGGTGCCCACGGCGGGGAACTCCGCGGAGAGCTTCTCGTCCAACTCCACCGCCTTGCTCAGGGCGTCCTCCGCCTGCGCCAGGGCCTCGGCCGAACGGGGACCACGCCCGCCGCCGGCAATGCGGACATAGCAGCGGGCCAGCAACGCCCGGTAGGCCGGGACCGTCGGATAGCGGGCGACCAGTTCCTTGCCGATCGCGACCGCCCGCAGAAGCTGCTTTGTGGCGGTCATGGGCGGCTTTCCGTCGCGCACCGGCCGCGACGGCATGATGTACGTCTCCGCCAATTCGTAGAGGTAGTCGGCGTTCTGCGGAGACTTGGCCACTAGGCTTTCGAGGATGCCGGCGGCGTCCTTGCGGGCCTGCTCGGACTCGTCGCGGGAGCGGTGCGACAAGAGAAAATAGCGGTCGCGCTGGCAGCGGGCCAGGGCCAGCCGGTAGCCGGGATTCTCGGGATTCTCGGGGTTCTCCGCGATGAGCTTCGTCAAGATCTCGACGGCCTTGTCGCTGTTTCCCGCCGCCTCGTTGAGGCGATCCCAGGGCCGCCACGGGCCATGCCGGCCGCCACCGGGGGCGTTGCCGCCGGGCCCCCCCTCCAAGAGCGGGATGCTCAGATACCCGTAGGTCTTGGCCAACTCGAAGCGGCTTTCCGGCAGCGCGGCCACCTCGGGCGGCTCCTTCTGGAGCGTCTGGAGGGCCTGCCGGTGCGCCGCCCCCGCCTCCCCCAGCCGGCCGGTGTCGCCAAGCACCAGCCCCAGTTCATTGTCGATCGCGGCGATGGTGGTGAAAAACTCCGCGCTGGCCGGCGACGCCTTGGCCAACGCCTGATAGCTGGCCAGGGCGTGGCGGTAGGCGGCCTCGGCCTTCTCGTATTGCCCCAGCCGCCGTTGAATGTCGCCCACGCGACGGTGGGCCCGCGCGGTCTCCTTCTGCAACTTCACGTCGGCCTGGTTGCTGCGGGCGAATTGGTCGTAGAACTTCAGCATGCTTTCCAGCAGCACGGCGTCCTTGCCGGTGACGATGTTTTGCGAGAGGGCCGCCGCCCACTGCTGCTGGTCTTCCTCTTCGGCGCCGCCTTGGGCGGCGTCCGGCGGGTCGTCGTTCTCCTCGACCTGGGGATCCTCCGGCTGGTCATCCTCGGCCGGCCGGACGAGGGTGTCGCCGGCGACCTTGTCGAAGATGTCCTCGAAGGCCTTGGTGGCCAGGCGGAGGTTGGTTTCCGCCCGCTCCCGCTCGGCCTTGGCGCGGGTCTGGGCGGCCTCGGCCTGGCGGCGGGCCAGTTCCTCCCGTTTCAGGGCCCGATGGCTGACAAAATACCCCACCGAGGCCAACACGGCCACGGCCAACAGCAGGGCCAGGGCCGTGCCGGTCAAGGCCGCCACCGCCCGGTTGCGGCGGCACCAGCGCCACAGCCGTCCCAGCGGGGTGATGCGGCGGGCACGGATCGGCCGATCTTCGAGGAAACAGCGGAGGTCGGCGGCCAGTTGCCCGGCCGTTTGGTAGCGATGGGCCGGATCGCCAGCCATGGCCTTCACCACGATCGTCTCCAGGTCCAGCGGAATGGCCGGATTGAGCTTCCGCGGCCGGGGCGGCTCCTCCTGCGTCATCTGGCGGATCAAACGACGCCGGTCCTGCTGGTCGAAGGCCGGCCGCAGCGTCAGCAACTCGTAGAGCGTCAGGCCCAGGTTGTAGACGTCGCTGCGGGCGTCGGCCTTCCCCTCGAACTGCTCGGGCGCCATGTAACGCAGCGTGCCGACCATGTCGCCGGAATGGGTCAGGTCTTCGAGGTCCCCCAGCTTGGCCAGCCCGAAGTCCGTGACCCACACGGTGCCGCGATTGTCCATGAGCAAGTTGGCCGGCTTGATGTCGCGATGCAGCGTGCCTTGCTGGTGGGCATAGTGGAGGGCGTCGGCGACCTGGATGCCCAGCCGCGCCACGCTCCGCCAGTAGCGCCAGCCGGCCGGCACGGCCGAGGTGCCCGTCGGCGCCGCGGGCGCGGCGGCCTCCTGCTGGCGGAGCACCGAGTCGGCGGTGAGCGAATCGGGGGTGGGCGGTCCCGCCAAGAGCATTTGCGCCGCTTCCGAGGCGGAGAACGTCCCGCCCGCTGCGATCCCCTCGGCCTCCGGCACCCCCTGGCCGCAGGGTATGGTCTTTGGACTGGTTGCCGCGGCGGCCAGCACGCGGAGGACCTTGTCCAGCCCCTCGCCGTCGATGAACTGCATGACGTAGTAATGGAGGCCGTCCTGCTGGCCCACGCCGAAGACGGGCACGATGTTGGTATGGTGCAGCCGGGCGGCCGCCTGGGCCTCGCGAACAAACCGCTGCAGGCGCGTGGGCGAGGCCACCCAGGCCGTCGGCAAGACCTTCAACGCCACGTGCCGGCGGAGCGACTCCTGCTCCGCCTCGTAGACAATCCCCATGCCGCCGCGGCCCACCTCCCGCAAGATGCGGAAGTCGCCCAGCCGCTGCAGCGTGCCCGGCGGAAAGGCCTGGGCCGGCGCGCTGCCCCGGCCCCGCGAACTGGCCGTGTCCGGCCGCATCTCTTCCATGAGCAAGAGCGTGGGGAAGAGGTCGCGAATCCGCCGGGCCAATTGCGGATGCTTTTCGGCGTAGTCGGTGACCGAGACTTTGTCCCCCTGCCGGCGGCGGGCGAGGAATTCCTCGGCCAATTCTTCCACCGGGTCGCGGTCTGCGGCTGGGTCGGTCATCGACGTCGGTTCCACAACATGGGTCCCATGGGTCCCATAACTCCCATGGGACTCATGGGACTTATGACTTGCGTATCCGCGTCACGAGATTCGATCCACCGTCAGGGAGAACCCCGGCGCGGCCATCAAGGCCGCGCGGAGCCGCTCCAGGGCGCGGATATAGCGTTTGCTGGCGGCCGCCGCGGTGATGCCCAACTCGTCGGCCGCCTCCTGGTTGGACAGTTCCTCGTAGTGCCGCAGGGCGAGGATCTCGCGATCCAACGGATCCAGGCCGTCCACCGCCTGGTGGAAGCTGAACTGCAATTCCAGGCGAATCGCCGCCATGCTCGGCGAGGTCATCCGTCCGATCAGGCTGCAGGAAAGCGACTGCGAATCGACCTCCGGCCCGGCCGGCCGGTGCAAGGCAACTTCCTGCTTGGCGTCACGCTTCTGCGCCCCGAGGTGCTGCCGATGAATCGCCATCAGCCGCTGCCCGGTGAGGAACCGCAACCAGAGGAAGAGCGACATCGGCGGCTGGGCCACGTAGTGCTCCAACTGCCGCGCGGCGTCCAGATAGGTCTCCTGAAGCACGTCGGAGGCATCGACCCTGGCCGCCACCCGGCGGTCCAAGCGCAGCTCGACCATCCGCCGCAGGCGCTCGCGGTGGCTCATGAAGGCCTCGGCCAGCGCAGCCTGCCCCCCATTCTGGAGGACCTCTGCCCAAGGGTCGATTGTCGACTGGGGCGAATCGCCCACGACTTGACTCATATCCATTCAACCCCCAACTGGCGGCGGGGTTTCGTCTTACCCCTTCTTCCCGAAGCCCCCATGCTACTGAAAAGGCGGCCACGCCAGCCCATTCAGACGCCGAAACGGCGGAAAAATCCAATAAACCCATTATAGCCTGTCTTGCCCGGCTGTCGTCCTGCAAATTAAATAGTTAGAGCGTGAGCTAGTTGTCTAGAAACCGCGTGCCGGCCATGCATTCTGTCCGCACGCCCAATACCAGGAGGTGTTCTTATGGCGAAACGATGCATCATGGGGCTGATCTTCTTGGGCCTGTGCGGTTGGCTTGCCGGCCCAGTGGTCCAAATGGCAAGGGGCGACGATCCACCGGACGGGCAGAAAGGGCCCGGCAAGGCCCCCTGGAACCAGGCCTGGAAGGGCCATCATGGACAGTCTGCCCCCGCGGCCCAGTGCGCGAAGGACGGCACCTGCAAGGCCGACAAGGACGGCGCCGCTTTCCAGGGCAAAAAAGGCCATAAGGGACATCATGGCCAAAAGGGACAAAAATGTCAAAAGGGCCATCATGGTGATAAGGGCCATAAGGGACATCATGGCCACCAGGGCTTCAAGGGCGAGGGCGGCTACGGCCACCACGGCCATCACAAAGGCGGCCCCTGCGGTCATAAGGGCTTCAAGGGCCACGGCGAGGGCGGCTACGGCCACCACGGCCATCACAAAGGCGGCCCCTGCGGTCATA
>JBKQVT010000239.1:0-38601 GCA_052139835.1 Thermoguttaceae bacterium | reverse complement strand
GCCTCGATAACGAAGCCGGTTGCGGTGCTTTTGAGCCTGACGCCGATCAACCCCGAATTCTGGCTCCGCCTGGAGACCGGCGCCGAGCCGATGACCACCCGCGTCATGGATATGCTCACCCCGCTGGGCAAGGGGCAACGGGCCTTGATCGTGGCCCCGCCCCGCACGGGCAAGACGATCCTGTTGCAGCACATCAGCCACGGCATCGCGACCAACTTCCCCGGCGTCAAATTGATCGTGCTGTTGATCGACGAACGGCCCGAGGAAGTGACCGACATGAAGCGGGCGGTCAACGGCGAAGTGGTGGCCAGCAGCCTGGACCGCGACATCGAGAGCCACGTGCGGCTCTCGCAACTGGTCGTGGAACGCTGCAAGCGGCTGGCCGAGATGGGCAAGGACGTGGTGCTGCTTTTGGACTCGATCACCCGCCTGGCGCGGGCGTTCAACAAGTGGGTGGGCAACACCGGACGGACCATGAGCGGCGGCGTGGACATCAAGGCCATGGACATCCCCAAGAAGCTCTTTGCCACGGCCCGGCTCTTCGAGGAGGGCGGTTCGCTGACCATCGCCGGCACCGCGCTGGTGGACACCGGCAGCCGCATGGACGACCTGATCTTCCAGGAGTTCAAGGGCACCGGCAACATGGAGTTGGTCTTGGACCGCAAGTTGGCCGACCGGCGGGTTTGGCCGGCCATCGACATTTCGCAATCGGGCACGCGCCGCGAGGAGAAGTTGCTGCCCCCCGACGTGCTTCGCGCCGTGACCATGTTGCGTCGCACGCTCTCCACCATGCACCCGGTCGACGCCATGGAGCAGTTGACGACGAAGCTGGCGAAGTTCCCCTCCAACCGCGACTTCATCGACTTGATCGCCGGCTCGCGCGGCGTCGATTAGGAATTCCCCCGGCGCCGCCAGGCGAGCAATCCCCCCGCGGCCGCCACGGCCAGCAGAAAGAGCGTAGCGGGCTCGGGAATCGCGGACGCCGCCACGCGGAAGCCGTAGAGAGCACTGGTCTCGACCGGCGAATCGCTATGAAGAGCGGAGGACTCCAGCAGACTCGAAGGGCCTTCGAACGAGCCACCCTCTAAGGCATATCCTCCAGCCAAAGGGGTCTCGGTCCACTGATACACGTCGCCGCCCATGTCGTAAGTGCCGTAGGGGCCGGGGGAATCGGCAAACTCCCCGACGGGCGTCAGATAGTTGGTCGAGTCGGTGAATCCGCCATTGTAGAAGTTGGCGTTGTTCGTGCCATTGGCCGATAGGGTGTTGCTCGGCGCCGTGTTGCTCTTGGTCGGATAGAGCCAGTAGCCGGAGTTGGTCCCGCCGCCCATATAGTAGGCCGCCTTGTACCACTCGTTCTCCGTCGGGATCCAATAGTTGGCCGAGGAGGCCTGCGAGATGGTCAACAGCGCCCCATACGAATTCTGGCCGTTGAGAAAATACGTCCCGCTCTCGGTCGTGCCCAAGGTTTCGGCGCCGGTCTTCGGCTGGCCGTTTTCCAGCCAGTTGCAGAACCGCGCCGCATCGCCCCAGGAGACGTAATTTACCGGCGCGTTGACCCAGTTGGACAAGACGCGGTAGTTGTAATTGCCGGGGCTGCCGCCTTGCGTGATGCCGCATCCCGCCGCTCCCGCCGAACCGGTCAAGGCCATCATAGGGCTGTACAGCCCGTAGGGATCGCCCGTCGTGGCCACGGCGTTGAGGAACGCGCAGTATTGGGCGGCGGTCACGTCATACGTGCCGATCTGGTAGCTGAAGGCCACCGAGCCGTAGCCGTTGGTGTCGGCCACATTGCCCGGATTGCCCACAGTGACGAACTGAAGGCTCTTGTCTCCGGCAGGCATACTGAACACGTTCGCAACGTCTGCCTGTCCGGCGCGCGGTGCTAGCGCGAGAAGCAGCGCAGTCAGAGCGGTCCAAGCGACGTGGTGCTGTCTCATGGTCTTCTCGCCGCACTCGGCCGCGGCAACTGGGGAGGCATTGGGGATAATCCGGGGAAGCTTTACCGGTGTTATCGCAAAATCCGGCGCGCTTGTCAAGCATTTGGTGGCGGACTGGGGAGAATAAGGGGAAGCTAACTAGGAGGATGAGGTCCTCGCGGCGGTCAATGGACCAGCAGGGAGGAGTAGGCCGCGTCTTCTGGCAGGCTATCTACGCGAGTTGGGGAGACAAGGAAAGATCCCCAAAAGGTGCGACTCGGCTTCGTTCGGCGCCAGCGCAAGGGTTTTGCACCCTTGTTTCTTCATGCCGTAAGAATTGGGGGAAGGGTCAAGCGGCGCGGCGGACCCTCTCCTCCCCGATGGCTTGCTGGACCGCCGGCTCGGCCACGAGTTCCCAGAGCACGCCGCAACCCCGACCATCGCCGCGGAAGCGAATCAGACGGCTCTTCTGCCGCGCATTGAGGCCCTTGATCGTGTCATGGAGGCGAGTCTTGGCGTCCTGCGGCGACACAGTCGCGGGCAACGGGTCGCCAATGTGCGGAGGCCAGCTTTCTCGCTGGAAGGCCTGCAACACCGCCTCTTGATTGGGCGAGGGCACCCGGAACTGCTTCACCAGCCGGCCCCCCACCGAAAGGATCTGGCACTGCTGGTCCCAGTGGGGCCTCCGCATCGTGGCGATGCCCCTGTCGGCGTGCTGGTCGGCCGGGCCTTCGGCAGCCTCCGGGGCAAAGCGCAGCAGGGACGTGAAGCCGCCACTGCCCGCCAGGACCATGCCCGCGGGCGTGAGAATGAAACACGTCTCCTTCACGAAGCTGAGGTTGGGGCTGGCGCGGAAGTGCCGCACGTGGTTGTTCGGCCTGGTAAGCTCGCGGGCATGGTCGGCATAGCCCCGACAGACCAGCCAGCGCAGCGCGGCGGCCGTGACGCCCAACTCAGTCAGGGTGCCGATCTCGACGGCGAACTCCCAGGGACTGCGGCCGGCGTCCCCGGCGCACTTGCCCGCCTCCGCCAAGTGCGCCAGCGCGGCGTCAATCGCCGGCGTCAGGCGAAGCCCCTGATCCCGCTCCCGCTGTAATCCAAGGTCACCCATAGAACGAGCCCATCGCCTCGAAAACGACCCCTTGCTTGGCCGCCCGCCCTCCGGGGGCCATCTCTATTTCCGAATTCGACGTTGCTCCCGCGCACACCGGTTTCAAGAGGAACCACCCCTCATCCTACCAGATACGTCCATCCTGTCAAGTAATTGGGACGCGAACCTGGCCGGCGGATGGAGTCGCCGTGGCGTCCGTCCGATTCGACCAGCGGCTCGTTAGGGCAAACTGAAGCGGTTGCTGCCTGAATGGACGCTGAAATCCGCCCGCCTATCACCGCGCTCGACGCGAAGCTCGAAGGGACCATCCGAATGCACCGAAAGTGGGGTTTGGTCCGGTTTGCTCTCGGCGGGCGTGGCCACCAGCGTGACCGTGTGGCCGTTGAAGCGGAAGCGCTGGCAGCCGCATCGCTGGCGGGACGCCAGTACCCAGACCAACCGGTTGTTGGGGGCATCGGGCCGCAATCCGATGCCGTACTCGAAAAAGTACAGGATGGGCACGATCCCCGTCCAACCGACGAAGTCCGGCTTGGCCCGGTCGCCGGGCCGGTCGGAGTCCGGCGCGTAGTTCTCCCAGACGGTGCCGGTCTTCTTGAAGACCCGTGCGACCGCCTGCAGGTCTTCGCGGGCGATCTGCCGGGCCAGCTCGCCTTTGCCGTAGCGCTCCAGGCCGCGGATCACCATCGTATTGATCGGGGCCCACACCGCCCCCTGCCAGTACCCGCCGGTGGACTTGAAGCCCTCTTGATCGGCTGGGCAGGTGGGCACGCGGTGCTGGCGGCCGAAGCTCCGCGGGTTGGTCAGCTCGGCGGCCAGGGCGTCGGCCTGTTCGGCCGTGGCCACGCCCGCCAGCAGCGTCCAGTAGGCGGCCACGGTCTTCACCCCGGTCCGTTTGCCGTCCACGGCCAGGTCGAAGTAGAACTTCCGCTCCGGGTCCCACATCTTCTCGTTGATCACGCGCGCCAGTTCGGCGGCTTCGCCGCGGAAGGCCGCGGCCTCGCCCTTCTTGTCCAACAGCTCGGCGATCTCGGCGAGTTGACTGGCGAAGAGGACCATTTCGGCCGAGATATCCACGCCCGCACCGCCGCCGGCCACCGGAGTGTTGCGGGGCGAGTTGTCCATGCTGGCCCAATCGGTCACGTAGAGGCCGTTGCCCTGGCGCAGGTACTTTTGCAGGGCGCGATAATAGTGGACCAAGGGCGGGTAGACCATCTGCAGCCGCGAGTGGTCGCCGGTGACGCGGACGCTTTCCAGTTCCGCCCAGGCGAAAAGCGGATGGTTCATCGAATCGAGGGTGAGGCAGGGGGGCGGCTCGGGGACGGGGCGGCCCACGTACTTGACGGAGAAACCCTTGCCGGACAGGTCGCCCCAGCGGCTGAAGAGGCTCTTGTGCTCGCTGTTGGTCCAGGGGCCGAAGTCCTGGCCCGTGGCCCGCACAATCTCCCGGCAGATCTCGCCGTCGGCGTGCTGCTTGGCGTAGAAGTTGTCCAGGGTGCCGATCCCCGGCACCAGGGGATGGCCGTAGTTGCAGAACATCGTCATGAAGCAACTGTCCCAGAGGAAGATGTTCTGATTGTAGGCGGCGTCGATGAACGGCGAGACGAAACCACTGCCGGCCGCTGGCGTGTGGAAGTTCTTGAAGCCCAACTGCCAGGTCTTCCAATACATTTCCACCAAGAGCGGGTCCTCGTCATAGATCGGCGCCGGGAGTTCCTTCTTGGCCTGGGAGAATTCCGGCAGCGGCGCCGGCACGTATTTCTTCTTGGCGAAGTACTGTCCTTGCGGCCCCTCCGGCGTCCTGGCGCCCAGCGGCGAAATCAAAGCGGTCGTCAAAATCGCCAGCGGCAAGAAGATCCGGCCCCGTCGGACCACGAGCAAGAAGGACATGGAAAATCTCCTGTTGTGTCTGAAACCTCTCACCCCACCGGCCGCAGCCGGTGGGCTTGGCGCCTTGCTCCTCTAGCCCCCAGCCCCTAGCCCCTCAACTCATACATGTTGGCGCCGGCCTTTTTCAGTTTGCCCTGGCGGGCGAGTTCCTCCCAGACGGCCGCCGGGAACTGGTCCGGCGGCGTAATGGCCATAATCCCCGACGGCCGCCCGCCGCTCATCGGACTGCGGCCGATCTTCGATTGGTCGTCGAGTTGCATCAGTTTCAGCCGTTTGCGAAAGGCCTTCAGCGCGCCGCGGAGTTCTTGCGGGCTGGGCGGCGGGACCGGGGCCGGACCGGAGGCGGACATGAAAAACTCCTTGTGCGAGGGGGGAGCGAAAGCGTGCCCAACTCCTACGATCATCGCACATCGGGCGGCGGAGTCAAGGCTTCGCCTGCCCGACCTTCAGCAGCACCGCGCCGTGCGGCGGGACGGCGGTTTCGTAGCCGCCGCCCCGCACTACCAGGTCTTCCTGGCGCCACAGGTCGCGGACCGCTTGCAGACCGCTGAGCTTCAGGTCGGCCCAGGAGACCGGCACGGTGACCGGCAAGGGGCTGCGGTTGAACAGGCCGACCGCCCAGGTTCCGTCGGCCAGCGGCCGGACCCAGACCTCGGCGGGATACTCCCTCTTGATCGGCCAGGCCTGCTTGCCCAAGGGGTCCTGGTCGATGGCCAGGACCTCGCTGTTGGTCAACAGGGCGCGGGTGAAGTCGTCCATCTGCGTCATGTCGCAGCCGATCAAGAGCGGCGCCGCCAGCAGCGACCAGAGCGTGATGTGGGTCACCTGCTCGTTGGGCTTCAGCCCCGTGTTGTGCAGCGACGGACCCCAGCCCACTTTGCCCACGACCAGCATGTCGGGGTCGTTCCAATGGCCCGGGCCGGCATACACTTCATGTCCGGCCTGGCCGAAACCGATGGTGGACATGCTGCGCCAGTTGTCGACGATGTCGCCGGTGGTGCGCCAGCAATTGCCGCCGGTCTCCGCGCCCCACTTCCAGACGTCGCCCATGCCGTACTGGCAGAAGCTGAAGAAGATGTCGCGGTTGGTGCGGTCCAGGGCCGCGCGCATCACGCGATAGGGCTTGGCGAGGCTATCCCGGCTGGTGTCGCTGACCAGCGAGGCGCAGGAGCACCAGTCGTACTTGAGATAATCGACGCCCCACTTGGCATAGGTGTCGGCGTCCTGCTGTTCGTGCTGCCAGGTTCCGGGGAAGCCCGCGCAGGTCTTGGGGCCGGGAGACGAGTAGATGCCCAGCTTCAGGCCCTTGCCATGGACGTAATCGGCCAGGGCCTTCATGTCGGGGAACCGCTCGTTGCCGCGGATTTCGCCCTTGGCGTCGCGGGGGGCTTCCCAGCAATCGTCGATATTGACGTACTGGAAGCCGTGGGCGGCCAGTCCGCTCGTGACCATGGCGTCGGCGGCGGCGCGGACCTTGGCGTCGCTCACCGCGTCGGCCCAGCAGTTCCAGGAGTTCCAGCCCATGGGCGGCGTCCGGGCCAGCTTGTGCTGGCCGCCGACGATGGTCAGTTTTCCGCTGGCCTGGCCCAAGGCGTTGCTCACGGTCAGTTCCACCACGGTCGTTCCCGCCTGCCGGAGCGATCCCCGGATGATGCCGGTGGCCGGATCGAGCGCCAGCCCCGCGGGCAGATTGCCGGCGGAGAAAGTCAAGGGCCCTTGGCCCGTGGCCGGCACCAGAAAGAGGAAGGGACGCCCCGGCGTGGCGCCGGTGATGCGCGGGCTGTGGATCGCCGGCTGCGGCGAATTTTCGCGGGCCAAGGGCGGCACGGCAGCGGGCAATTTGACCGCCGCCGGCCTGGCCGTCGCACCGGGCGATAACTCGAGTCTCGCCCCCGCCCAGTCGGCGTGACAAAAGTCGATCTCATTGTCCTTGGCGCTCACCAGCAGCGTCAACCACTTGGCGCCGCGGAGATCGGCCGTGAGCATCTTGGCCGCCTGGTTGCCGTGCACGAAGCCGCTGTCCGCCACCTTCTTGCCGTCGACCCAGACCTCAAAGTCCGCGATGCCCTTGCCGTCGGTCTCATCGTCGATGCCGACCATGGCGGCAAACCGCGTCGCCGCCCCTTTCAAGTCAATGTCCATGAGGCTCTCGGCATGGGTGCCGACGCCGTGGGCAAACTTTGCGCCGTGGATCTTGATGGCATGTTCGCCGACCGAGCGACGCGCCTGGGCCGTCCGCCAGCCCTGCTCGATCGTGCCTACGTCCAGGCTGTCGAGCCAGATGGCCTGGGCGGGAAGCGCATCGCCTTGCAGGGCCGCGGCCTCGTCCGCCCGGACGGGCGAAACGACGATTCCAAGGCCGAGGACCACCACACCGACCAAAACCGACCGGGCGAAGCAGCGTTGCATGATCGCACCTTCTCCTCTCAGGGTTGCCGGCAGCTCTCTCCCTCTGGGAACGGGCCAGGGCGAGAGGAATCCACGAGGAGTTTCATTATCCCCTCAGCGCAGCGGCAGAGTCAAGGCTTCGCCCGTCCGACCTTCAGCAGCACCGCGCCGTGCGACGGGACGGCGGTCTGGTAGCCGTCGGCGTGCGTCCCGAGGTCTCTTTGTCGCCACAGGTCGCGGACCGGCTGTGGCCCGCCGAGTTTCAGGTCGGCCCAGGCGACCTTGACGTTGGCCGGCAAGGGGCCGCGATTGAACAAGCCGACGGCCCAGGCGCCGTCGGCCAGCGGCCGGGCCCAGACCTCGGCGGCGTCCTGCCTCACGACCGGCCAGGCCTGCTTGCCCAGCGGGTCCTGATCGACGGCCAGCACCTCGCTGTTGGTGAGCAGGCCCCGGGTGAAATCGTCCATCTGCGACATGTCGCAACCGATCAGCAGCGGGGCGGCCAGCAACGACCAGAGCGTGACGTGCGTGACTTGCTCGTGGGGCTTCAGCCGCGTGCGGTGCAGCGATCCCCAGCCGATGCCGACTTTGCCGACGACCAGCATGTCGGGGTCGTTCCAGTGGCCGGGGCCGGCATAGCGCTCGTGTCCGGCCTGGGTGAAGCCGATCAAGGAGATGCTTTGCCAGGTGTCGCCGATGTCGCCGGTGGTTCGCCAGCAATTGCCGCCGGTCTCGGCGCCCCAGGTCCAGATGTCGCCCATGCCGGCCTGGCAGAGGCTGAAGAAGATGTCGCGATGGCAGCGGTCCAGGGCGGCCCGCATCACGCGATAGGGCTGCATGAGGTTTTCCCGGGTGTGTTGGGGGGAAACCGTGTCGTAGGAGCACCAATCGTACTTGAGATAATCGACGCCCCAGGCGGCATAGGTGTCGGCGTCCTGTTGTTCGTGCTGCCAGGTTCCGGGGAAGCCCGCGCAGGTCTTGGGGCCGGGAGACGAGTAGATGCCCAGCTTCAGGCCCTTGCCATGGACGTAGTCGGCCAGGGCCTTCATGTCGGGGAACTTGGCGTTGGAGCGGATTTCGCCGCGGGCGTCGCGAGGGGCGGCCCAGCAGTCGTCGATGTTGACGTACTGGAAGCCGTGGGCTGCCAGCCCATTTTGGACCATGGCGTCGGCGGCGGCGCGGACCTTGGCGTCGCTGACCTCCCCGGCCCAGCAGTTCCAGGAGTTCCAGCCCAGGGGAGGCGTCAGGCCCAGTTGGTGCAGGCCGCCGACGATGGTGAGCTTTCCCTCGGCCTTGCCCAGGGCATTGCTCACGGTCAGCTTGACGACGGTCGTTGCCGCCTCGCGGAGCGAACCGCGGATGATGCCGGTGGCCGGATCAAGCGTCAGTCCCGCCGGCAGGTTGCGGGCCGAGAACCGCAACGGCGGCTCACCCGTGGCCGGCACGAGAAAAAGGAACGGGCGGCCCGGCGTCGCGCCGGTGATGTGCGGGTCGTGGATCGCCGGCCGGGGAGAATCTTCGCGGGCCAGCGGCGGCACGACGGCCCCGGGCACGTTCGGGTCCTCCGACCCGTCTATCGTCGCCGGCTTGACCGTCGCCCCGGCCGAAAGCTCCAGCCTCGCCCCCGCCCAGTCGGCGTGACAATTGTCGGTGTTGTCCTTGTCGCTGGGAACGACCACCAACAGCGCCAGCCGCTTGGCGCCGCGGAGATCGGCGGAGAGCAATGTGGCGGGCTGGTTGCCCAGCATCGTGCCGCTGTCCGCCACCGGCTTGCCGTCGACCACGACCAGAAAGCGGACCTTGCCCTTGCCGCCGGTCTCGTCGTCGATGCCGACCATGGAGACGAACCGAGTGGCCACCCCCTTCAAGTCGACGTTCATTTGGCTCTCGGCGTGGGTGCCGATGCCGTGGGCAAACGTCGCGCCGTGGATCTTGATGGGATGGTTGTCCATGGAGTGGGCCGCCTTGGCCGTGTCCCAACCTTGACTGACCCGGCTGAGGTCCAGGCCCTCCAGCCAGATGGCCTGGGCGGGAAGCGTATCGCCTTGCAGGGCAGCGGCCTCGTCCGCCCGGGCGGGCGAAACGACGATGCCGCTGCCGAGAACCACAACACCGGCCAAAACCAAGCGGGCGAAGCAGCATTGCATGATCGCACCTTCTCCTCTCAGGATTGCCTGTAACGGGCAGCGAGGAATCGCTGCCCTCGTGCGTCTTCCACCATATTACTCTTGCCGGTAGGCCCGTGGCTCGCTTGCGGTTTCGCAAGCGGTGCCGACCGGCAGAAACTATTTGCACGCCGTACTAGGCGAATATTTTCCGCCGCTCCCCTCTCCGTTTCGCGTCGCGCCCTCACAGTCCCCAGCCGGGCCGATAGGCGGGCTTCACGAACTGGTTCAGCTCCGGCATGTTGGTGCACTTCATGGCGACGCCGTCCCATTGGACCTTCTTGCCCGGGCCCGCCCGCATCGCCAGGTTGCCCACCAGCAAGGCTTCGATGTAGGGGCCGGAAACGTCGGGGAAGTTCGAGCAGGGGGGCTCGCCGCCCTGGGTGCACGCCCGCATGAAGTCGGCCTGGCTGCCGAACATTCCCGGCGCGCCGGGAATACGCGGGTATTTCTGCGGCGGCCGCGGAAGGTCCTTGTACTTGCTCGTGGGCAGCAGCCGGGCGTCCTCGCCATAGGTGCCGCAGAAGAGGATCCCCTTCTCGCCCACAAACAGCGTGCCGCCCTCGGCCGGAAACTTCTCCTTGTATTCCCGCTCCATTTTGCCGGCCAGTTCCGGGCGGTTCAGCACCCACGCCAGCATCGCCCCGGTCTCGTCCTTCAGGGTCGGGTCGGTGTTCTTCGTCACGCCGTCGTACCAGTAGGCCTTCACCGGCGGCAGATTCGGCCGCGGGTACTCGAAGAGGAGCGTGTTCATCGTCCCCCACACGTCCTCGGTCTGGCCCGCCTGCGCCAAACACTCGACGCTGCTGGGATACTTCAGTTGCAGGGCCCAGTGGGGCGAGTCGTTGGTATGGGCGCCGACGCAGAGCAGCAGCCCGGTGCCGTAGGTCTTCATCTGATACCAGCCGCCCGCCGGGTGCAACCCGACGCGATAGGGCGTGTACGGGGTCGGGCCCAGCCACTCGTTCCAGTGGACCCACTCCGGCGCCGGCGAGTTGGGCCAGATCGTCCGCGGCCCATAGACCTGCGTCTGCCAGGAATGCGTTTCCGTCACCGTCCCGATCACGCCGGCCTCGAGGAACTCGCGGACCAGGCGGATGCCGTCGCTGGCATGGCCCTGGTTGCCCATCTGCGTCATCACCTTGTTTTGGCGGGCGGCCTCGCCCAGGGTCCGCGCCTCGTAGATGTCGTGCGTGAGGGGCTTTTCGCAATAGACGTGCTTGCCCATCCGCACCCCCATCAACGCGGCGGCGGCGTGACAGTGGTCGGGAATGGCGATGAAGACGGCGTCGACCTGCTTGGCCATCGTCTCGTACATCTTGCGGAAATCGGTGAACTCCTGGGCCTTGGGGAGTTTGCGGTCTTCCAGCCATTTCACGGCGCCGTAGCGGTTGTGGTCGTCGATGTCGACCAGGGCGACCAAGCGCTGGCTGGCGCAGGCTTCGTAGTGGGCCTCTCCCCGGCTGTTGGCGCCGATCAGCGCCATGCCCAGTTTCGAGTTGGGCGAACGCTGGGCCAGCAGGGCGGGAACGCCCAACACCTGGGCCCCCACGGCCACGCCGGCCACGATTGCCGAATCCTTGAGCAACTTCCGCCGACTAAGACGTACGCGCATCGCGAACCTCCTCTTTGGTGTGCGGTAAAAGGTGTTGGGGTGTCCTGGGTGCAGTCGCTGGCAACGACTGCGGCGAGAGCTTTTATTATCCCTTGCCGACACGGGCCTGGCAAGCGCCTCGCGGTATGGGTTGCGCCGGCCCCCCCAGTTGGTGTCGGCGGGCCGCTTACCGCAGCGCCAGCATCGCGGCGCCGCCGGCCATGGCAGCGGCAAACAGCAGCGCCATCTCCCCCAGCAGCCGAAAGCCGCCCAACAGGCCCGCCAACACCGTCTTCGACACCATGTTGGCCATCACGGCGATGACGATCAATCGCCAGCCGATGCCGGCGACCAACAGATCGCCCAGCGACATCCGCGCCGTGGACAAGGTGATGGCGTCCATTTCGGTCAGGCCGGAAAGTCCGGCCACGGCGTAGAGCCCGTGCCCCCCGGCGAACTTTTGCGCCCCCGCCAAGGCCAGCAACACCACGGCATACATCACTCCGAACACGATGGCCGAGCGGAGTTGCGTGGGGTTCTGGTGTTCCGGGGCGGAAGCAGGCTGACGGCGGTGCCAGAGCCACATCCCCAGCGCGGGCGCCAGCGTCAGGACCATCAGCACGCCCACCGGCGCGGCGACGGTGAGGAGGAACTTCGGGGCCACCACGGCGACGGCGGCCAAAACGCGGAGACACGAGACGGTCGAGGCGATCATGATGACCACGGCGGCGGCGCGGGCGGCCCCGGCGCCGTCGCGCGCCCCGCGGGCGTAGCTGATCGTAGTGGCGGTGCTGGAAATGGCCCCGCCCAGCACGCCTCCCAACAGGGTGCCGGCGTCGCGACCGAAGAACTTGTAGAAGATATATCCGCCCAGACCCAGTCCCACGATCAACACCACCATCAGCCAGATCTCGAACGGATTGAGCACGTCCAGTGCGGCGTAGCCGGGAGGCAGGGGGAGGGCAAGCCTACGGTTGGGCAGCAGCGGCAGGACGATGCAGGTGATGAGGACGAACTGCATGATCGCCTTGAGGTCTTCATCGCCCAGCCGCCGGGCGATGCCGTGCAACTCGGGTTTGAATTGCAGCAGCACGGCCACCCCGCCGCCGACGGCCACGGCCACCTTCATTTCCGCCGGCCCCATGACCAGCAGGGCCCCGACGGCGAACATCAACAGCATGGCGACGTCGGTGGTGGTGCCGCGGCCGGCCTCGGTCCCCGCGGGGCGGTTGAGGTGGCCGGTCACCAGCACGGCGACGATGCCCAGCAGCCCGGCGGCCACGATCCAGCCGCCGAACTGGGCCGCCAGCAGGGCCGACACCGTCCCCAAGACGCTGATCAGCGGGAAGGTCCGCAGGCCGGCGGCGCCCGCGGCCGCATGCTCGCGCTGCAGACCGACCAACAGCCCCAGCAGGAGCGAGATTCCCAATTGTTGAAACATCGGTTCCATGGCTCTTCCCATGCGGCGGGCGTCTGCAAAAAGTCTAGCACGCGGCGTGGTTTTTGGATTTGCCACAACCACCCAATAGCGTTACAATGGCAGACATGCCGAGTAAACCGACCCGTCACGAAAGTCTGGCCCCTCGGCGGTGGCGCTTTCTCCAGCCGGCGCTGGCCGGCGTGGTGCTGGTGGCCTACGTGGCGGGGATATGCCTGCTCTTGCACCCGCCCTGCGAACTGTTTTTTTGGCAAAAACAGTTGCTGGGGCTGGGATTGGCCGCGCTGGCGAGTTGGTTTTTCCTGGCGGCGACGCAACGGCCGAAGCCGCCGGAGATCCTCGTGCAGCGCTTCCGGCTGGCCCAGCACTCCGACTTCGGCAAGCAGCTCTACACCCTGCCCGAATTCCGCGAGCGGTTCGTCCGCCTGCCTGGGATCGGGCGGGTGCGCCTGCGGTCGCTGGGAGGCCTGGGGATCTTTCTTGTCCTCGGCGCCGCCTGGTGGTTGAGCCCTTGGCCGATCCGCGTGAAGACGGTGGCGCCGCCGGAAGACATGACCGTCCCGCTGGCCGAGGAGATCGTGGCCGCCGTGCTGGTCGTGCCCGAGCCGCACATGGCCGTGCTGCAAACGCCGATCGTGCCCCGCCGCGCGCGGGAATTGGCGGCCATGATTGCCGACGGTGCGGGCACGCGGCTATTGGCCCTGCGGGAGTTGGGTTCGGAGCACTTCGAGCAGGCGCGGGGCCGGTTGGACCGCGCCCGGCAGGTGCCCGGTGCCGTCCCCGACATCGACGTGTTGGATGCCCAGCTTGCCATGTACGACGGCCGCTTCGCCGATGCGGCGCGGTCCTACGCCCAGGTGGTCGAGCAGAAGCCGGACGATCCGCTGCTGCGGTGCCAATGGGCGGCGGCCCTCATGCAGGCCGGCCAATTTGACCAGGCCAAGCGACAGGCCGACTATGTGGCCAGGCTGTGCCGGGAAGGGCCGCCGGTCTCCCCGGGCGTGCGCGCCGCGTGCCTGCATCTCCAGGCCCTGGTCGCGCTGAACTGCGGCGGCGACTTCGACAAGGCGGAGGCCGCCGCCCGCGAAAGCCGGGAACTCTGGAGGAAGCCCGACGGCGGTCCCGCCCACGGCGCCGCGGCTATGAACAACCTCGGCGCCCTCTTCCTGCTCCGCGGCGATACCCTGGGCGCGGAGGGACTCTTCAACGAGGCACGCGACCAGTGGTCCGCCCCGACCGGCCCGCGCGATCCGCACCTGGTCGCCGTCTGGGACAACGTCGCCATGCTCCGCCGCGTCCTCCGCCAGCAAAGCGAGGCCCAGCAGGCCGTCCAGCGGGCGATGACGATCGCCCAGGAGACGCTGGCGAAGGACTCCTCCTTGCTGGCCATCCACTGGGCCACGGCCGCCGCCGTCGCGCGGGCAGCGGGCCGCTCGGCCCAGTCCCAAGCCGACGCGGAAAAAGCCCTCCTCGCCGCCGAAAAAACCCTCGGCGGCGAACATCCTTGCGTGGCGGCCATCCTCGAAGACCTCGCGGCCATCCACACCGACGCTGCCCGTTACGCCGAAGCCTACCGCTGCGGCTCCCGCGCCGGCAGCCTCATCAAGCAACTCTGGGGAGCCGATCATCCCTACCTGGCGATGAACCTCGACGCCCTGGCCAAGGTGGAGATCGGACAGGGCGCCGCGGCCCTGGCCCGCGGCAGGACCGACGCCGCCGAGGAGCATTTCTCCAAGGCCGACGCGCTCTGCCAGGAGGCGCGGCGGATCGTCCAACAAGCCCTGGGCCCGGAAAGCTGCTGGCTGGCCGAGGTGCAGTACACGCGGGGGAGGTTGGAGGTCGCCCGCCACAGCCCCGCCGCCGCCAGGGCCCCCTTCGAGCAGGCGCAGAAGATCTGGAAGACCATCCTCGACGACCAGTTTCTGCCGCCGATCAGCCAGTCGCCCCCGTCGATCAGCGTCCTGGGAGACCTGGCCGCGCTGGATGACAACTCGGCCCTGATCGCCGGCGCCGTCAGGCAGGCCAAGCGGGCCGCGGACCTGGCCGAGCGCGTCTACGGCAGCGGACATCCCGAGTTGGCCCGCCTGCTGTGCATCCTCGCCGTGCTCCAGCGCCAGAAGGGAGACTACGACGACGCCCTCCAGTCTTTGGATAAGGCGCTGAAGATTCGCCAGGCCGCGCTGCCGCCCTCCCACCCCGACCTGGCCGCCACCTGGGAAATCTACGCCTCGGTGCTGCGGGCGATGACTCCTCCGCAGGCCGATCGTGCGGCCGAGATGGAGAGCAACGCCCGGAAAATCCGCGCCACCCACGCCCTCGAAGACCGACTGAAGTGAGCCGCCCCCCGGGTGCCACTGGCTTCGCCAGTGCCTTTCCGCGCGTGGCTCCGACCAGCACTGGCAAAGCCGGTCGCAGCCCGCCTTCCTACCGCAATCGCCACTCGGACGGCGCGGGGGGCGTGCTGTCGAGATAGGATTCCAGGTGCATCCTTTCCCGCTGCTGCGGCGTGAGGATCGCCAGCGCCTTCCCCGTCGCTTCGAGCATCGTGCCGGCGGACCTCTTCCTCGCGGCCCGCAGGGCGCCGCTGACGGCGGTCTTCTCTCGTTGGCTCAGTCCCATCCGCTCTTGCTCAAACGGGTCATTCAGGACCTTGGAAACTTGTTCGCGGAAGTTAAGCTCCTTCAGGGCCGCCAATTGCGCGGGCGTCAGCAGGGCCTCGATTTGCTTGGCGGCGGCCCTGGTCCGCGCGTCGCACTCCGAGTAGCACATGTCCAACACGGTGGTTTTCTCCGCTGACCTCACCACCGCTCCTGCGCGCTCCTGATCCGCCTGGCACTTGGTCGCAATCTCCAGGAGCTTCTTCTGCTGCGCCTTGCTCATACCCAGGCGGTTGCGGACGGCTTTATCCAGCAGCGGCATGTAGACATTCAAGCACATGTTGCCCCCCTCAGCCGCCTCGCCGGCGTCGGCCGCAGAACCGGCGGCGACGGTCGCCGTCCCTGTTGAGGTCTTCGCTTCCCCGCCGGCGCCGCCGGCCAGGAGCGTTCCGCCGCTTATGGTCACGACGCCGCTACCGGCAAGAGTGCCGGTGCCCACGACCGTGCCGGAGTTAAGGGACTCGCCGAACCCGACGGCGCCGACCCCGCAGAGTTGGCGCTCGATCTCGGCGCGAAGCATTTGCTGTTGGCGGGCGTCGAGCACCGCCAGCAATTCCTGGTTCTGCTCGTCCGCTTCCGCTTCGAGGCGGCGATCGACCTCATCGCTGAGCCGCCGCAGCTTCTTTGCCTGCTCCCGGTCGGCGCCGACCCACCTCGCAAGCGAGGCGGGGTCCGCAAGCATGGAAAGGACCTCCTGAGAGATCGCGCGCTTCTTGAAGGCGTCGAGCTGCTGGGGCGTGAGGATTCCCTCGATCTCCTTGCGCAAGGGCTCGCGGGTCTTCTGCAGGTTCTCCCACGAGTATACTTCGTCGCGCTTTGCGTCCTGCTCCTTTTGCGGCAATTTGCCCAAGCCCTCTTCGATCTTCGCGTGTTCCGCCTGGAACTTGGCCCCGACCTCGCGGAGCCGCCGCTCCTGTGCGGGCGAAAGCCCAAGGTCCTCGCGGAGACCCCAGTCGCCGAGCAACCCGTAAACCGGCAAGTTGCAAAAGAGCAGGAAACTCTTCACCTCGTCCAGGAACGGGATGAGGTACGCCAATTCCGGCTCGCCTCGGCGCGCATCGAGCCGCGCGGCCGCGGCCAAGTCGCTGGCGGCCTTGTCCGCCGCGCCCTTCTTCCCATAGGCATATCCGCGGACGAAAAGGGCCTCCGCGTCCTTCGGATCGAGGCGGACCGCCTCGGCGGCGTCGGCGACCGCCTTGTCGAGCTCGCCCTTCTGCACGTAGGCCCAGGCGCGGTTGCGGTACGGTTCCGCGCGGCTGCCATACGCCCCAAGGTAGGGAGGCCTGGCGCTGGAAATGAGCCGAATGACTTCCGTATCGTCGGCGATGGCCTTGTCGTGGTCGCCCTTTTCCTCGTAGGTCAACGCACGGCTGACCAGGAAGTGGGCACGCGCGCCGGGGTTTTCCGGACGGAGCCGGATGGCCTCGGTGAGGTCGGCGATGGCTTTGTCATAGTCGCCCTTCAGGAGGAACATCGAGCCGCGTTTCGCCCGCGACCAGGAGTCGGCGGGGCAAAGCCGGATCAGCTCCGTCATGTCCGCAATGGCCTTGTCCACGTGCCGGGTCCTGCCGTAGGCCCAGCCGCGGTCGAAATAGGCCCAGCCGGCACTGGGATCGAGCCTGACGGCTTGAGCCAGGTCGGCGGCCGCCTTGTCGGGCTCGCCCTTTCGCTTGCAAATGCACGCCCGGCTGTAGTACGCCCTGGCGTCTTGTGGGTCGAGCCGGACGGACTGGCTGAAGGCGGCCAGGGCCTTTTCCAGTTCGCCCTCCTCCAGGAACGCTTCGCCCGACTTGAGCGCCGCCGCCGCTTGCGATTGGGGATTGGCCGTCGGCTCCCGGGCCGGCGACACGCCTGGCCATAAGGTCGTCATCCAGAGCGCAGTCCCGAGGAGAATCGGCACGACGCGCAACTGCCAGCCCCGCGATCCGCTCGGCCCGATAGAAAAAATCTCGTCCCGAAGCATGGCAATTCTCCTGGAAACGGCGTTACCCATTTGGGCGTCGCCAGGATGCTTTCCGAGCGGCGATTGCTGCATTTTACGCACGGGCGGCGACAGATACCAGTTGCCGCCGAGGCAGGCATCTTGCAGTTGGAACCGGATTTCTCCAAGGCTAGCCGGGCCCGGCAAGGCGCAATCGTCCGCCCCCCGCTTCGCGTTCCGCCCCCGCGACGTAGTCGCGGGGCTTTTTCCAACCCCTGGCCCCTAGCCCCTGGTCCCCGGCCCCTCTTCCTTTGCCATTGCCCCGCACCGCCGCGCCGCCATACAATCGCCCCCAAGAGGCAACCGTATGACCGTGTTGGCAATCTTGATGCTGGCCGCGACCTTGCAGGCCCCGCCCACGGACCCCGCGGAACTGGGCGACGAGGGGCGGGAACTGTTTCGCATCGAGCGGGAAGCAGACGCCCGCCGCGCGGAACCCGCCTCCGACAGTCCGCAGCGGGCCAGCCCCGGCGGCCCCGAGGCCCCCGCCAATGCCTTCGACACGGCCACGGCCGACGCCCTGCGCAACGACGCCTGGCTGCACGACGTCTGCTTCGTCGATGCCACCCGCGGTTGGGCCGTCGGCGACCGCGGCACGATCTGGCACACCGGCGACGGCGGCCGCAATTGGCAGTTGCAGGAATCCGGCGTCGCCTGCACGCTCTGGTCGGTCTCGTTCCTCGACGCCGCCACCGGCTGGGCGGCCGGCGGTTTCTCGCATCCCTATCTGCACACCAGTTCCGGCGTGGTGCTGGCCACCCGCGACGGCGGCCGCCACTGGTATCGCGATCGCGGGGGGTTGCTGCCGGGACTGAAACGCATCGGCTTCTTCGATGCCAAGCACGGTTGGGCGGCCGGCAACTCGTCGCCCCTGTTTCCCGGCGGCGTTTTCAGCAGCCGCGACGGCGGGCGAAGCTGGCTGCCGGCCTGCGGCGGCGGCGCCGCCGGCTGGACCAGCGGCGACTTCTTCGACCCGCACACCGGCATCCTCGCCGGCCGCAACGCCGCCACTGCCACGATCCGCCAAGGCGACCTCGAGGCGGGCCGGGCCGCCGCCCTCGACCTCGAAACCCTGCGGCAACTGCGACTCCCCGCCCCGCCCTATGCCTGGCTGGTCGGCGACGGCGGGGCGGCGCTGTGGACGTCCGACTTGGGCGGTCATTGGCAGGAGCCGCCGTGGGGCTTTCCCCGCGACCTGGCCGCGATGATGGACTTCGCGGCCTTGGCCGTCCGCGGCCCGCAGTGCTGGATGGCCGGCGCGCCGGGCAGCCGCGTGCTGCACTCGCCCGACGGCGGCCGCACCTGGAGCGTCTTTCCCACTCCCACCCGCCTGCCGCTCTCCGCCATGACCTTTGTCGACGACCGCCGCGGCTGGGCCGTCGGCGCGATGGGCACGATCCTTGCCAGCGCGGACGGCGGGCGGACTTGGCAATCGCAGCGCTCCGGCGGCGTCCGCGCCGCCCTGCTGGGACTCTTCTCCCAGGACGAAGACGTGCCGCTGGAACTGTTGGCCCGGCTCGCCGGCGATGAAGGCTACCTGGCCGTCGTCGAGGTGCTGAGCCGCCGCGACCTCGACGCCGCTGCGGTCGTCGAGGCCCCGCCGGAAGATCGCCTCCACGAGGCGGTGGTTGCCGTGGGCGGCTGCGGCGGCCAGACCGCCTGGCAATTCCCGCTGCGGCAGAAGGGCCTGCGGCTGCCCGCGGCGGCCGTGTTGGACGGTTGGGACCGCTTCCACGGCGGGCGGGGCTTGCAGGACCTCCAGGCCCGGCTCGTGCGACAGATCCGCCTCTGGCGGCCCGAGGTCATCGTGACCAATAGCGACGGCGACGACTATACCAACGGCGGCGGTGACGCCGCGGCCGGGCAGTTGATCGCCCAGGCGGTGGCTGCCGCCATCGCCAAGGCGGCCGACCCGCGGGCGTTTGCCGCGCAAACCGCGCTGGCTGCCCTGGAGCCGTGGCAAGTGAAACGGGCCTACGCCGCGCTGCCTTCCGGGGCGCGGGGCACGACCGAACTGCTGACGGCCCAGTGGGCGCCGCGGCTGGGCCGCTCGTTGGCCGACGTGGCCCAGAGGCCGCGCAGCCTGATCGAGGACCGCTTTCGCGCGGCGGATGCCGCGCTGGGTTTTCGGCCGCTGGCCGCGGCGGCGCTGCCGGACCAAAGCGGCGGCGATTTCTTCGCCGGCCTCCCCCTGCCGCCCGGCGGCCAGGCCCGCCGCCAAACGCTCCCCACGTCGGCCGCCGGCGGCGAGCCTTTTCAGCGGCTGGCCGAGCGCCGCCGCCATACGCAGGCCATTCTCGACCACGCGGGCCGCGACCCGCAGGCCGCCTTGCGGCTGCTGGCCCAAACCGACGACTTGACCCGCGGACTGGACGCCGCCAGCGCCGCGGCGATCCTCTATCGACTGGCCGACCGCTACGCGACCACCGGCCGCGGGGACATGGCCGCCGAGGCCTTCCAGTTGCTCGTGGACCACTACCCCGAGGATCCGCTTTCCCGGCCGGCGCTGGTCTGGCTGCTGCAATACTATGCCAGCGGCGAGGAAGCCGAGCGCGCCCGGACCGCCGGCGCCGCCGGGCCGTCGCCCGGCAGTCCCGGGAGCCGGCTGGATCGGGCCGTGGCCCTGGCCAGGAGGATCGAGCGGAGCCATCCTGACCTATTCGCCCATCCGGCGGTGCGCTTTCCCGCGGCCGCCGCCTATCGCAAACAGGGGCTGACGCAGCAGGCGCAGAATTTGTACGCGGCCCTGGGCCGTAGCGGCGGGACCGATGCCTGGTCGGCCTGCGCCCGCGGCGAACTCTGGCTGGCCCAGCCCAAGGGGGCCCCGCCGAAGCCGACGCTCACGTGCGTCACCGCCCCGGCCAAGCCCCGCTTGGACGGCCTGCTGGACGACGCCGTTTGGCGCCGGGCCAAGCCGGCCGCCCTGCGGAGCAGCCTGCACGACGACTCGCAATGGCCGGCCACCGTCATGCTGGCCCACGACGACGAGTTCCTCTACATCGCCGTCCGCTGCCGGCAGGCCCCCGGCGCGCGCTACGAGGACGCCGGCGGCCGCCGCGTGCGCGACGCCGATCTATCGGCCCACGACCGCGTCGACGTGCTCATCAACCTGGATCGCGATTTCGCCACCTACTACCGCTTGACCATCGACCATCGCGGCTGGACCCACGACTCCTGCTGGGGCGACAGCACGTGGGACCCGACGTGGTACGTGGCCGCGCGCAGCGAGGGGGGCCACTGGACGGCCGAGGCGGCGATTCCGTTGGGCCAATTGACCCGCCGCCATCCCACGGCGGAGACCGTGTGGGCCGTCGGCTTGCAGCGGACGGTGCCGGGGGTGGGGTTTCAATCGTGGACCACGCCCGCCACGACGGCCATTTCTCCCGCGGGATTCGGCTATTTGATGTTCGAGGGGCGCCCCGGGCGGCCGGCGGCGGGCGATTGACCGCGCCCCGGGGACTGGCTCGTTTTTCAGCCCGGGCACCATGCGAAGCCGGGCACCATGCGGAGCATGGTCGGGGCCGAAAAAGGTGCCTGTCCCCTTCGGCCCCGGTTACGGGAAGGCCGGGCGATTGACCGCGCCGCCTGGGGCGGCTATAGTAATTCGTCTGTGTGGAGATGGTGGGTGTAGCTCAGTTGGTTAGAGTACCAGATTGTGGATCTGGGTGTCGCCGGTTCAAGTCCGGTCACCCACCCTTGATAAAGCCTTTCGCGACAACGGGTTGCGAAAGGCTTTTTCGTGGCGTTTTGCGTGGCCGAAAAAGAGGGGGCCCAGGAGCCGTTTCTTCCTGATTGTCTGTTGGAAACGGTTCCTGACGCCATGTTGCTCCCCGGTGTCGGGAACAGGTCCGGCCGTTTTTATGCGGATTCCTCGCAGCGCGTTTTGTGAAAGGGCCCTGGCTATGATCGCACCAAGAAACTGGGCTTGCGCTTTGGCCATCATCGCCTTGCTGGCGTGGATGGGACGCCCGTTGGCGGCTCAGCCGTCCGTGGAAAACGGGGCGGGCGGTCCCGTGCGGCAAGAGAAAGCCAGCCCGAGACACGTGCGATCGAAGGCGAAATTGGACGACGGCTCGATCCGCGTTCGGCTGCTGATGGTGGAGGCGGTTCAGAAGGATCTCGGCCTGACGGCGGACCAGATCGGGAAGCTCAGGGATTGTGTCAAGGTCGCCGGGGAGGAATATCGGGAGAACGTCGCCAAGGCACGCGAGATTCTCCCCCCATCCCGGCACTTCTCGCCGGAGGAATATGAGGCGAGGCAGGGAGCGTTTCGGGCATTCACCGAGGAATTGAGGAGCAAACAGAAGGCGTCCCGGACGAAGATCCTGGCGATGCTGACGCCCAGCCAGGGCGAGCGACTCAAGCAAATTCAACTCCAGGTGGCGATCCCGGCTGCTCTGGCTCGGCCTGAGATCATCAAGGCGTTGAATATTTCCGAAGAGCAGCGCGGGAAAATCCGCGCGCTGTGCGATCGCGTGGATGAGAAACTGTTAGCCGCGTTGTCCCACCTCGGCGACCTCAGCCCCAAGGAACGCCGCCAGAAGATGATTGAATTCATGAAGGAGTCGGACAAGGCCCAAGCGGAGGCGAACAAACCCATTTTGGACGTGCTTACTCCGGAGCAGCGGGCGAAGCTCGAAAAGTTGCAGGGAAAGAAGATCGAGGTGACTTGGCCCTATGATGCGTTGATGCCCGAGGATGGCGGGTTTTGACCTGCCGGCCAAACGCACAAAGGAGCCGGGAGTCTTCGTTTCTCGCGATCGGGGCAAATCAAAGACTCGCGGCCCCTTTTTTCGTCCCCGACCCCTTTTTCGTCCCGATTGAGTTGAAGCCATGAAGATCGGCAGGATGAGTGTCGTAGTTCTGGCTCTGCTGATGCTATCAAGCGGCAGCAGCCAGGCAGGGGAAAAGAAATTACTCTGGCTCGCAGTAGGCAGCGCGGAGCTGACGGAACCGCTGAACGCTCTGGCCGACAAGCGGCGAAGCGAGGGGTTCGAGACACGGGTGTCCAACAAGTCCGTTGAAGAGTCCCTGGCAGCATCGCCGCGCCGCCCTGATTTTCTGCTCCTGGTGGGCGACGACGAACCGGGACGGGAAAAATCACCCTGGTTTCTGCCCGCCAAACGCAAAAAGCTCTATCGCTGGCGCAGCGTGCAGCGGCAGGATTTTTGTTCCGACGCGGCCTGGGGCGACCTCGACGGCGATGGGGTCCCCGACATCCCCGTGGGTCGGATTCCGGCGCGTACTCGCGACCAAGTCGAGTTGGTAGTCCAAAAGATCCTTGCCTTTGAGTCACAGCCGCCCACCGCCGCCGATTTGCGACTGACGGTCTGGCTCGGCTCGCCGGATTATAACGCCACCATCAATGCGCTGGCCTCCGCGCTTGGGGTAAGCCTGATCCAGACCAATGGGCCGCCATGGCTGCATCCCTGGTTGGTCTCCGGCAACCCCAGCGACCCGTTCTGTGGTTGGCCGCCGAATCAGCCCATGAGGTTCACCAAGCAAATGAAGCAGGGAGGAATCCTAAGCGTCCTCATGGGACACGCCAGCGCGGATGCCTTCTACTCGATGCGGTTCGCAGACAAGCCGATTTTCTATACCACAGACGATGCCGCCCGAGAACTCGGCAAGGGGCCTCCCGTGCCCCCCATGGTCTTTTTTTCCTGCGAGTCCGGGAACTTTACGACAAAGCCTTGCCAAGCCAAATCTCTTCTGTTCTTTCCCGGTGGGCCGGTAGCCACCATTGGAGCGACGACGGAGTCGCACCCGTTGACCAACTACTTCTCCGCTGCGTGTCTGCTGACGGCCCTCGGTGGTCGAGAGAAGCGGCTTGGGACGATCTGGCTCAATGCCCAGAAGAAGGCGAGCCGAACGCGCGACTTCCTCATGGAGATGATGCTTCGTGACGTCGAAGGAAGTCTGGAAAAGGAAATCAACTTGGAGAAGCTGCGGCGCGATCAGACGCTGATGTATGCTCTGCTTGGCGATCCGGCCACGCGGCTCAGGCTGCCGGAGGCGCTTGAGGCGAGCGTCGAGCGTACGGAGACCGGTTGGCGATGGCGAGTCAAGAGGCCAGCGGGCGCAACGCGCTTGGAAGTCGGTTTTCGCAAATCCCAGGCATTGCCCGTGTCACCGGGCAAAAAACCGACCGGCGCCGCAGAGGCTGACAAGGCATCTGAAACGGCAAACGCATGTTTCGCCTTCACCGCCCAACCCTCACCGCCTAATGATGGACCGTGGGAAGGGATTTGCGACCGTCCCGGTTGGCTCCGGTTGGTTGCCGTCGGAACGAGGACTCTACACGTTGCCGTTCTGAAACTCAAATGAGCCAAGGCCAAAGCAGACCATGCGACTTCGACCGCTCGCGGTGGCAGCAGGTGGGCGAATGCAAAAACGCGCAAAGGGGGTCAGGAGTCTTTGTTTCTTCCGGTCTGGGCAAATCAAAGACCCCCGACCCCCGGGTCCGTGACCGATGCGAGGACCGAAACCGGAACGACGATGGTCACCTGTGAAGACGATGATGGTTTGGCGGCAACCATTTCTTCATCTTGAAAGTGGGCCAGCGCCTCCGCTATAACCACGGACCAGGGCAATCCGCAGCCCGGGCAACCGGGACAACGCAACCGCGGATGCACGCCGATCCACGCTGTTTGACAAGATGCCTTGCGAAAACGCTGCCACCCCAGCCGGCAGTCGTATTTCGAGCAACACAATGAGCGACCATCGCTCGACAGACTGGTTCCCCGGGCCCATGTGCAACACGTCCCCAGGAAGTTGTATGAACTTGCGATGCGCAAGCGCGATGCAAAGGACCGTGGGCAGTGCGGTTACGCCGCCGCCACTTGCCGTAAGAAGTCGAACGCCAAAGTATACGTTGCACGAGACGGCCAAAACATAGTCGGGGGACCGGTATCCGGGACGCGCCGTAATAGTATCCGGCACACGCCGTGTGCGGGATACGGTTTTCCGCACACGGCGTGTGCCTACCACGTCGGCCAGGTTTTTTGCCGCAGGTGTTGCTTGACGGCCGGCGCCGGGTTATGCTCCAAGAACACCGATTCCCCGCCTCGCCTGACGCCACCCGCACGCCGGCTACCGCTCGGGGCCACCCGCCACCCGCCTCGGGCGAAGATAACTCACACCTGCCGCAGAAGGAGCCCGCCATGCCCCGTATCACCCCCGCCTTGCTCTTGCTGGGAATGCTCGCCGGGCCGATCTCGGCCGCCGCGGCCGATGCCCCGCCCGTGAAGAAGTATTTCGCCCATGCGATCGTCGAGGACCACGACGGGGTCATTGCACCGTGGTATCGCGGCCAGAACGGCCAGCTTGATTTTCGCGTCCGCATCGCCGCCGAGACGCTCAAACGCTATCCCTGGGCGGAGAAGCCCGCGACGGTCATGGCCGCCCCGCATTTCGTCTTCAACAGCAGTTGGGGCATCCAGCCCGACGGAACCATCGGCATCAACCCGCACCTCGACGATTGGATGAACGCCGATCTCGGCCAGCGGTCGATCAGCACCCTGCTGGGATTTACCGAGTATTATCGCTACACGGGCGATCCGGCGGCCATCGGCGTCATCACCTTGACTACCGATTACCTGCTGGACTACTGCCAGACCCCGGCCGATCACCCCTGGCCGCGCTTCATCATTAGCTGTCCGACCAAGGGGAAGGCGTATGGCCGGGCCAATCCCCACGGCTTCATCCAGTTGGACCTTTGCGGGCATCTCGGCTCGGCCGTGCTGGCCGCCTACAAGGTGACGGGCAATCCCCGCTACCTCGCGGCCGCCACCCACTGGGCCGATCTGCTGGCCCAGCATTGCGACCTCCGCCCCGGCGCCGTGCCATGGACCCGCCACGCCGTGCTGGCAGACGCCCCCAAGGGTTGGAGCCAGCAGGCCACCGGCGGCGTGTCGCTCATCTTGCGGTTCCTCAACGACATGATTGCGATGGGGCACCGCGGCCAGGACGACTCGCTGGTCAAGGCCCGCGACGCCGGGGAAAGATACCTCCGCGACGTCCTGCTGCCGGCGTGGAGCGGCAATCCCACCTTCGGCCGCCACTTCTGGGACTGGGACGACTCCGTCTACTCTTGTTCGGTGCCGGGCTTTGCGGCCGAATACATGCTCGACCGCCGCGCGGCCTTCCCGCAGTGGAAGAGCGACATCCGCAATTTCATGTCGATGTTCTTCTGCCGCTCCAGCGTCGATCCGGCTTCCGCGGGCGGCGTGTACTCGGGGGCGTGGGCCGTTCCCGAGTCCAGCGGCTGCTGCGGCCAATCGCTGCAGGCCTCGACCATGCTGGTTTCGCCCTTGGCCCGCTACGCGGCACTGGCCGACGACGCCTGGGCGCGGGAGATCGCCCGCCGAGAGAGCATCCTTACCACCTACGACGCCCATGAAACCGGCGTGGTGGAAGACCTCATCACCGGCGGCGCCAATGTCGCCTCGGGATGGTTCAATTCGGCCCATCCCTGCCCCTTGCGGATGGTCATGGGGATGCTCGCCTGGCAGCCGGAATTGTTCGGCCCGGCGCGGGAAAACCACCTCATGCGCACGAGTTCTGTGGTCCGCAGCGTCTGCTACGGTAAGAGCCGGATCGCCTATGCGACCTTCGACGCCCTGTCGCCGTGCGAGGACGTGCTGCGGCTGGCCTTCGCCCCGACGGCCATCTCGGCCGACGGCAAGCCTTTGCAGCCCCGGCAGGACGCGGCGCAGAACGGCTTCAGCGTCAAGTCGCTCTGCAACGGCGACTGCCTGCTGACGATCCGCCACGACGGCTGCCGGGAGATCGTGGTCGAGGGCTCCGACCCGCAAGAGACGCTTCCCCAGGATCGGCTCGCGTATGAAGGGGCGTGGACGACGGAGGATTGCGCCGGGGCATCGGACGGCAAACTGCACGTCGCTTCGCGCGCCGGCGCGCGGGCCCGCGTGAATTTCACCGGCAACCAGGTCCGGCTCATCGGCCGGGCCGACGCCGACGGCGGCAAGGCCGACGTCTATCTCGACGGCGTGAAGCAACTTTGCCCTCTCGACTTCTGGTGCCCGCAGGCCCGCGATCAGCAGGTCCTTTGCTACAAGAACGGCCTGGCCCAGGGGCCGCACCGTTTGGAAATCGTGGCCACCGGGACGAAGAATCCGGTCGCGACCGGCACGCGGGTCTACGTGGATGCGGTCCAGTGGTCGGCCGCGCAGGGAGAAACCGGCTTCGGCTCCGGCAGCGGCCCGGCCGCGACGCAGCGGGTGATCTTCGGCTACGTGGGCCGCAAGGATTACGTCGATGCGGCGGGCCACCTCTGGCGGCCGGCCACCGAGTTCATCATGCGGCTGGGCACGCTGGTCGACCTGGTGCCCGCCTCCTTCTGGACGGAGCCGCAACTCAAAGACGTCGCCGGCACGGCGGACGCGGAACTCTATCGTTACGGCGTCTACGGCCGCGACTTCACCGCCTACTTCACCGTCTCTCCGCAGCAGACCTACCACGTGCGGCTGAAGTTCTGTCAGGCGCGAAAGCCGCCGAAGCCCGGCGGCTACGCGACCAGCGTCGAGATCGGCGAGAAAGCGGTGGTCCGCGACATGGACGTGGCCGCCACCGCCGGCGGGCTGGGCCGTGCCGCCGACCTGGTGTTCGACGACATCCGCCCGCAGCATGGCGTAATCGCGATCCGCTTCCGTGGCGGCGCGGGGAGCATCGCCATGATCCAGGCGATCGAGGTCGGTCCCGGGCCCGGCGGCGCCGGGGCCAAGCCGGCGGCCTTCTCCAAGACTCCCGGGACGACAGGGGAACACTGATTTTCGCTAATCTTCGCTGATTGTTTCCATGAGCGTCGATAAGCGAGGATCAGCGTTCCTTGAAAGCGGTCGACTCGTTCTGACCGAGTTCCTGAGCGTCCGGCCAAACGCCTTGGCTGGCCTGGTAGGCTAACGTTAGGCGGCCATGTCAATGGTAAATCTTGCAGTTCGGCAATGCCTGCTGGAGTTTCTCCACCCCGGCGTCGCTGACGTTGGTACCCCTGAGAATAAGCACTCGGAGCTGGGGCAGTTTTTCAACGTGTTGCAGCCCGGCGTCACTGACCTTCGTGCCGTCGAGCCACAGCACTGTCAGCCGGGTCAATCCTTCGAGGTGTTCCAGCCCGGCGTCGCCGGCTGCTGAGTTGCCAAGACCGACTTGCTTCACGTCCGCGAACAGGTCGTCTCCCAACAGCGTGCGCAGCCAGGGTGGCCCTGACAGATCACCAGACCGATCGTCCTGGTAATCATAGACAACACTCCCACCGGCCTTCTCAATCCATTCGACCACGTCCCGCTGTTTTCTCGCCTGTTTCATCTCCGTCGCCAGCCAACTGCACAGGACAGCAACGACTACGGGCAGCAGAAGCAACGAGCGGATGCTGAACTGAAACCGCCAGCGGAAGATAAGGGCGGGAAGTGACCAAAGCAACATAACCAGACAAGCCACGTCCACGCTTACCACGGCAATCAGGACGGTACTGCCCTTATGCTCGTTGAAGAGAAACCATAGGCCGGCGACGACCACGGCCAGCAGGAGCAACGCGAGAATGCCGAGCCGGAACCGCAGCCGAGATACCAGGGCCGCAAGAAACCAGGAGAACATCAGGAGAAGGGCCACGCCTACGCCGACTACGGTGATCAGCACCGTCCAGCCCTTATGCTGGTTGAAGGGGAACCAGCGAAACCACCCCGACAGTAGCAGGAATGCTTCCAGGGCCAGCAGGGCAACAACGCAGCGGTCCGGCGTGATGCGGAACCGCCACCGAAAGGACAGGGAGTGCGCGAGCCAGGGGAGTGCGCGAGCGAACCAAAAGAACAGGGCGCGAGCGATCCAGGGGAGCGTGAACAGCGTCGCCACGCCGACGCCCACCAAGGCAAACACCACTGGCGAAACCTTGGCAAACCAGTGACACTGCTCGGACAAGAGCAGAAAACTTTCCACGGCCAGGAGAACCAACAGGGCGCGGCCTCGGGCAGAGTGGAACCAGCGGCGGCGGGCTTTTTCAGCGGCGGCGGCCATGCCCCATAGTATAGCGGATTCCGCCCCCAAGAGGCAGTGCCGTCCTGCCGGAGTAGCCGCTGACGGGCCGGAAGAGGAAAAAATGGAACCGCAGATCGACGCGGATGAACGCAGAGGATTGAACACATTCCTGTCCGCGCTTATCTGCGTTCATCCGCGGTTTCTGCGCACTCCTTTCGCGACAATGTGAGCGGTTACTACCACAGTTCCATGACCTAGAATTGAACACTGGAAAAATATTGCGGCGAAGCGGACTCCGTGCCGCGACCGCAGCCCTGATCGAGGACGCACTATGAATCGGCGTAAGTTCCTGCTCACCACACTCGCGGTGGCCGTGCCCGCCATTGCCGAGGCCAAGACGGGCCGGCTCGGGTTTCGCATCACAACCGACGGCGGCGGCCTCCTGGGCACGACACAGGCGACCCAGTGGCCGATCGCCAAAAATGTCCTCACGACCGCCCAACAGCAGATCCTTCCCATCGCACTCTCGGCGGACACGCCCAAGGTGAACCCGGCCCAGGTGCCGCTCTACGAGAAATACGGTTACAGCGCCTGGCAGGCAGGACCCGGCACCAGTTACAGCCGCGATCCCGGCCGTAGGGAGCCTTACGACAAGCGGAGCGAGCTTGCCCCCGGCCATGCCGGCGCGGCCCATGCGGCCCGCCTTTTGACCTTCTTTGCCATCAGCGACATTCATATCACCGACAAGGAATCGCCGGCCCAGCCGATCTATCCCGGCTGGAGCGCCGCGTTCGGTCCGACGTCTCGCCGGCTCGACGCCGGTTCCTATTCGCCGATCATCCTCTCGACGACCCAGGTCCTCGACGCCGCCGTGCAGACGATCAACACCTTGCACGAGAAATCGCCCTTCGATTTCGGCATCTCGCTCGGCGATGACATCAACAACACCCAGTATAACGAACTGCGATGGTTTATCGACGTCCTGGACGGCAAGGTCATCACCCCCAGTTCCGGCGCCCATGCCGGGGCCGGCACGATCGATTACCAGAAGCCCTACAAGGCCGCCGGCCTGGACAAGACGATCCCCTGGTTTCAGGTCATCGGCAACCACGATCAGTGCTGGTCGGGCATCGGCTACGAAAACGCGAAGCTCCGCCAGGCCCACGTCGGCAGCACCATCCTCAACATCAACCCCAATATCCTCACCGACCGGAATTTCATCAATGAGACCGGTGCCTATATGGGCGTGGTCGACGGCTCGACTCCTTACGGGACAGTCATCGGAGCAGGGCCGGAAAAGAACTTTCCCGTGCCGCCGACGGTCGTTGCCGACCCGAACCGCCGCTCCCTCGTGAGCAGCGATTCCACCAGCCGGAACTGGATGCGCGAATTCTTCACGACCACGTCCAACCCGGTCGGTCACGGCTTCACCCAGGCCAACCTCGACAACGACTTTGCCTGCTACAGCTTCGAGCCCAAGGCCGATCTGCCGATCAAGGTGATCGTCCTTGACGATACGAACAAGAGGAATGACGCGCTGGGAAGCCCGCTGTATTATGGCACCGGCGGGCTGGACCAGGCCCGGCTCGACTGGTTGAAGAACGAACTCCAGAAGGGGCAGGACGAAGGCAAGCTCATGATCATCGCGGCCCATATCCCGATCAAGCCGCAGGCGGGCCTCACCGACAGCACGCCCATTCATATTTTCTACAACAAGCCGGCGGAAGACGAGCTGCTTGCCACGCTCCACTCCTATCCGAATCTCATCCTCTGGATCGCGGGCCATCGCCATGTGAACACGGTTACCGCGCAGCCGTATAACGCTTCGGATCTGAACGACCATCCGGAGCGGAGTTTCTGGGAGGTCGAAACGGCGTCGCTGCGGGATTTTCCCCAGCAGTTGCGGACCTTCGAGATCCGCCGCAACCGTGACAATACGATCTCCATCCTGACCACCGACGTCGATCCCGCGGTGACGGTGGGTTCTCCGGCGGCGAAGTCGCGAGGGTATGCCATCGGTGTCGCGCGGATCTTCGCCGCCACGCCGGCCGTCCTCGCCGACACCACTTCCCATGCTTACAATGCCGAGCTTGTGAAGCAGTTGAGCCCCGAGATGCAGGCGACAATCGCCCACTACGGCTCCCCGATCGGGTCCGCCGGCGACTGATTAGGTTCTGTTGCGGAAACAAGCGTAGCCGATTATGGTGGGACTTCGCGACCACGCTGCGCGTGGCGCCCCTCGTCCCGTCCTATGGGTTTTCCGCTGCCGGGAGGGCGCTTGACAACGCCGGAAACCGCGATGAAACTGAACGTCGTTGCATCACTGTTGCGGGGCCAGGCCGCGGCGACAAAGGCAATGACCCCCTGAATCGGCACGAATTCCGGAGGGGACATGACGAGCATGACACTGTGGAGAGCACTCTCGGCGATCGGCGTGGCAGTGGCCTTGCTGGGCGTCGCGCGGGCCGATAGCCCCACGCCATTCACCACCATCCTCCGCGCGCACTGGAAGGAGTGGGCCGGGGCAAGCGGCGCCATCACGCCGGAGCAACTCGACCGCCTGATGAAGCAGCGGAAAATCCGTGGTGAGGCCGCCGCCGTGCTTGCCGCCCTGAAGAGGAGGGAGAAGGACCCGAAGACCAAGCAACCCCTTACCTGGACGATGAAGCCCATCGAGGAGTATGAAGCACTGGTCGCCCAGGACCACCGTCAGAACTCCTACGACAAGGAGTACGGGAAGGCCCTCGCCCTCATCAAGGCCGACCCGCATACGCTGTATGTCGAGGGCGCCCCCCACTTGAGCAGCATCCGTCAAGGGCGCAATGGCGATTGTTGGCTGTTGGCGACGATCGGCGCCCTGATCCATCGAAACCGGCACGAGTTGCGCAGCCTCATCGCCGACGAGGGCGACCATCTCTACGCAGTTCACTTCGCCTACCACATGCTCACGGTCAAGGCGCCGACCGACGCGGAGATCGGTACCTATACGTCGGACAAGGGCGACGGAGACTGGCTCTACGTGCTGGAGAACGCGGAGGGTCAGTACCGCGAAGACTTCAAGCATCTGCACAAGGTCTCAGAGGCGAGCGACGATGCCCTTGTGGGGGGCAACGGCGCCCTGGCATTCCAAGACATCCTTGGCCGCAACTCCGACCACGTCGGCATGACGCCGAAGAAGCCCCAACACGATCTCGTGCGCAAGACGCTGACTCGCGCGCTGAAGGAGCGTCGCCTCGTCATCGTGGGAACTACCCACGACAAGACGATCACCCTTCCCCACGGCATCGCCCACGGGCACTGTATGGCGGTGATCGGCTGGGACGCCGCGGCGGACAAGGTGACGATCTGGAATCCCTGGGGGAATACCAGTGAGCCGAAGGGAACCGGCCCGAATGCCGGCTATAAGACGGTAAACGGGGTCTTCACCATGCCGCTGGCCGATTTCACCCGATCCTTCGCCGGTATCGACGTGGAGAACAACAAGCCCTACAAGCCGAAGAAATGAGGTAACCGTTCATTTGCCGGGGGCCGCCGCCGTTTGGGCCATGATGTCCACGCGCCCTTTCAGACCGGCCAGCACGATCCACTCCCCGTCGATTCGGCCCCGCAGCAGCCCGTCCACCGTGACGCCGCTGAGTCGCAATCCGGCCGGCAGCCGCAGCTTGAGGTGAATGGGAATCTCCCCGAGGCGTTGGGGCACCTGAAGCCGCAACTGCACGCTGCCGCTGCCGACGTGGGAGACACAGTCCAGCGAAAGCGGCCCGTACCAGGTGGGCGATTCCTTGATGGTAATCTGCTGGTTGTCCTCCAGCCAGCGCCGCGGGGTCCCTTGCAGCAAGTACAGCCCGCCGTCGCGCTCCTGGACCATCATCGTGCGGAACATGCGGATCAGGCTGGAGATGGAGTGGATGTGCGGCTGCGTGTTGCTCCGCCATTCGCAGGTCGTCAGCGTCTGGCGGGAGACGTTGGCGGCCAGGATCGAATAGAACATCCGCAGGAAGTCCTCGACGCGCCCCTGCTCCAAGAGCACGATAGCCAGGTCCTGGCTGTAGAACATGCTGCCGATGGCCGACCATTCGGGGCTGCCGTTGCGGACGTGGTCGATGTTCCAGCGGATGACGTGCGCGATCCGCGGGTCGTCGCGAGGGAGCACGCGGGCGAAGGCCAGGTTGATCGGACCGCAGACGCCGTTGAGATATTCGTTCTGATACTTCGGGGCGTGCAGCGCCCAGGGAACGTACCATGGATCCCTCGACTTGTCAGTGAGCCGCTCCATGGCGGCGTCGATGTCCCGCCGGTAGCTCTCCGCTTCCGCAAGCAGGCCGGGGCCCTCCGGCTCTCCCCAGTCGGCAAGCACCTGGGCCATCTCGTGCAGCCCCAGGTAGCTAATGGCGTCGGTATAGGCGAAGTATCCCACGCCCTTGACATCGCCGGCGTCGGGCATGTCACAGACGAACTTCCCGTGGAGCAGGCCGCGGCAGGGATTGTTCGGCTGTTGCTTCGAGAAGTTCCGTTCGCGAATGATCCACTGGCAGCCGGCGAGGATCGCCTGCTTGTGGGCCGTCAGCCACTGGCGATCGTTGGCCAGCCGGGCGTGCTCGGCCATCGCCCAGAGGGCCCAGCCGTTGCAGGCGGTCCAGGAGGCCAGGCTGCCATCGTGGGCGATATTGGTCACGTCGGAGAAACATCCCTCGTGGGTGTGCGTTCCCAGCGGTTTCCGCTGTCCCTGCCGCCAGAAGACCGTCTCCAGCAGGCGGCCCGCGGTCTGATGGTCGCCCATCAGGTCCAGGGCATAGAACCACTTCGTGCTGGAATCGTCCCACTGGCAGCGATAACAGACCGAATCGAAGACGATATAGCGTCCATTCCATCGCTTGGTGAGGAAGTAGCCGTCCAGCATGGCCTTGGCGGCCATGTTGTTGAGCAGGGCGTCGGGCGTTTTGAGCCGCGACACCCCCGCAGCGAGCGTCTTCCAGGTCGAGCGGGCCAGCGCCAGGTCGTGCTCCGGGGAGCGGGCGGTCAATTCCTCGGCCTTCACCTGCGGCGCCGTCCCGCTCCAATACAGCGTCCCGGGGAAATCGAAGACGCGGTTCACCGCCACCCGCGCGGTCTGGCCGGGCTCGATGCGGCCGCGGACCAGCAGTGCATTGCTGAGCCCGCCCGTGGGGAGGACGGCCCGCGGGTCGCTGCGGTCCGCCTTGTTGCCCGGCGCCACCGCCTGGAACTCGACGTTGAAGCCGGGCGGGACCTGCGCGCACGAGCGGGCACTGCCGCCGTCCATGACCACGCCATCATGGAAGCTGAGGTTCCGCTTGGGAGTCTTGCCGTCGCCCGATTCGGCGGCGAAGAACGTGATGTCCCGCGGCTCCTTGCCGCGGTCGGTGATGTCGAACACGGCCCAGGCCAACGTGCTCTCCATTCCCGTCTCGTAGGCGGCGCCCCGCAACGGCGCCGCCGTGGTCTGCTCGTGGATCGCGATGTCGTGGTGGCTCCAATCGGTGATGACGATGGGCAAGCAGCCCTCTTCCAGCGATTGCCGCGCGCTGCCGGCCGTGCCCATCCGCACCGCATGGCCGTCTTCGTACAGCCCGAAGGCCATGGTGTTGGTCGGATAGATCGGAGCCAATCCGCAGTTGTTGGGGGCCCGCTCGAGTTGCCCGGCGGGCAGAACCACGACCTCGGCCGCGTCGGCGGGCAGGCCGATGGGCGTGAACATGCCGGGATCGCTGTACTGCCTGAGGTACCAGTCGTAGCTGGCCTCTTCGCCCTTCGGTGGCGGCGTTCCCGGCTGCTGCTGCACCACGCTGGCCAGGACCCAGTCGCGATGGGGAATCGCCAGCGGCGCATCCTCGGCCCTCACCAGCGAAAACCAGGTCCCCGCGCCCCGCTCCGTGGCCTTGACCTGCAGGGCCGCCGGCTCTCCCGGTTTGACCCACGCCTTCGGCACCGTCAAGAAGAAGCGCCCGGCCGAGTCCACGCCGTTTTTGGTGTAAAGCACGTCGTACAACAGCCGGCAGGCTTTGTCGCGGCAGGGAAACTGGGCCGATTCCAGCACCACGTCGCAATCGGCGGCGGCGTGCCCGTTGACGAAGAGCGCAAAACCACCCCCCGGCGCCAGGGAGCCCATCGCGCCGGACCAGACGAAGGTGACGGTCGCGGTGGGGATTGCCGCCGGCAGCGGGGCACTCTTCCACTCCATCTCCGCCATGCCCTTTTGCTCTCGGACGCCGTACATGGGCGTCATGCCCAGGTGCGTGTACCAGGAAAGCTGGATGCCGCCCTTGGGATCACCGCGAAAGCCGCGGACGAAGGTGGTCGCCGGCGGCGACGTCTCCGCGGCCACGGCCGCGACGGAGGCCAGCAGAACGATCGCCACGGCCGCGGGGGTGAAGATTCTTCTCGTCATGACGGGTTCCTTCGGAAAATGCGTAGGTGTTGGCGGCTTGAGAGGAGAGGGCACCACGGAGACACGGAGAAGAGGAAGGGATTAGGGATTGGGGATTAGAAAATCTTCCCCCTTCCGCCCTGTCCATTGTTCTCCGTGTCTCCATGGTGAGTCTTCCCTCTTCTTCGGCGGCTTCTCTTTCGAGTCTAGCGCCGCGGTGGGGCGGTTGCAATACTCGTTTCCGCAATTCTTATGTCATTTTGCGAGACGGAAGGAAGGGAAAAAGGCGGCGATCACGGACAACTCCGACTTGCTCCCACCTGCCGCACAGTCCCCCCGTCGCCGGGTGGGCACACGCGGGAAAGCTTTGGGTAGCGGCTTGCGGCGGGCTTGGGCCCGATCTACAATCGAAGTGTTCCGCTCCCGCCGTCCGTACGTCCCACCTTCGTTTTCCCGCCCCTTGAAGGAGACGAGCCATGCCCTGCCGATGGACCAATCTCTGTGCACTGTCGGGCCTGGCGTTCTGGCTTTCGATGCCCAGCGGCATGAGCAACCACGGATACATCTACGTAAACATCGACGATTGCTGGGCCAACGGGGCGGGTTCAAACAATCCCGCGCCGCGCGACGTCGCCGGCAAGGTCAACGCCAAACGCAACGAAATGGCGGCCACGGTGACGGCCAAGTGGTCCGACCTGGGAGTGCAGGGCAAGCAACGCGCCGGCGACCTGTGGCGGCAGAAGGACTTGGGCACGCTGGAAGGCCAGTTTTCCGCGTCGCTGCCGGGGCAAGGCGCGGCACTGATCCGCCTTTGGCCGGACAAAAAGTAGGCGCAAGCGGGCGCGATAATTCCCTATTTGCCGAGGAGGCCGCAATGATATCTCATTTTGTCTGTTTCGCGGCGGTCGCGGCTTCCGCTGCCGCGCCGGCCGCGGCGCCGCCAAGGCCCATGCGTCTGTGCGCGCAGGTGTTGGCCTATGGGCTGAACGATTCCAGCCTGACGGTCCAGCTCGACGGGAGCGTCGCGGAGTACGGCGTCGGCGAGGTGAACTTCCATGGCGCCAACGGCATCGTCGACCACTTGGTCAACGTGCCCGCTTTCCCGCAAGTGGATCGGGCCGTGGACCAGGCCGCGATTGCGCAGCTCCGCGGGAAACTCGCGCACTTCAAGGCACGCGGCCTGAAGATCACGATCAGCGGCGCGGAACCGCTCCTTAAGAGCGACTTCTTCGACAAGTACCCGGAGGCCCGCGATGTCAGCAACGGCCTGCTCTGGAAGTATTTCGAGAACCGCACGGCCGAGGTGTTTCGCCGCTTCCCTGAGATCGACTGCATCGAGTTTCACCTCTGGGAAGTGCCCCTGTTGAACGATGCGGATTTCTTCCGCGAGCTTCACTGGACCGACTTCACCCACGCCCATCAGGATGCCAAGCAGTACTACGCGCCGGCCGACTACCTGACGCAGTTGATGCTGGCTTTCTCGCGCGGTGCGCAGTCCCAGGGCAAGCAGGCGATGGTTCTCAGCTTCAGCCACTACCCATGGCAGGAGAACGTGCTCATCGAGGCGTTGCAGCAAATCGACCGTGGAGTGCCGCTGCTGCTGAACCACAAGTCGCAGCCCGGCGACTGGGACCCGTTCCGGGGACGGAACAATGTCATGGCGGCCGTCCCGGACCGCGAGGCCATGATGCTTTTCGACGGCGTCGGCGAATACTGGGGGCAGGGCCAGATGCCCTACTGCTTCCCCGCAGAAATCCAGGGCCGCTTGCAGGACGCCCTGCGCCGCAACCGCGGCATCAATTCCGTTGGCATGCGGGTGCACTGGGGCTACGGGCACACGCTTTTCGGCACCTTCAACGAAGTGAACTTCTATGCCCTCTCGCGGCTGGCAAAAGATCCTTATCTTTCCATCGACCGCCTCTGGCAGGACTGGGCCGAAAAGCGTTTCGGCCCTCAGGCTGCGCCCAAGATGATCGAGGCCCTGCGACGCTCCGACCAGATCGGCAAGCGGACTTTCTACTTCCGCGGCATGTGGGTGCAGCAGCACAGCCGCATCGCGGATCTGCCCTACCTGGAGGCGCAGGTGCTCCATACCGGCCGGAGCATGATCGAGTGGTGCCCGCAAAATATGGAAGACAACCAACTGATCGACGAGTTCATGCATCATCCCTACGAGCGCACCATCCGCGTCGCGATCGCCGACCGCCGGGAGGCGCTGCGGCTGAACCGCCTGTCGATGGCGGACGTGGAGTCGGTCAGGGCGGTGCTGCCGGCGGCCGAGTATCGCCTGGCGGTCGATCAATTCACGTTGCAGCGGCACTTCGTGGAAACCAGCATCCCGCACATCGAGGCCTTCCTCCGCTACTCGATCCAACGCAACACGCCCTCGGCCGAAAACCTGGCCAAACTGGAACCGCCCCTGAAGGCACTGGAGAACAAGGCGGACGAGGTGGCGCGGCTCTACCAGGAGAAATTGCCCCTCTTCAACGCCCAGTCGATCCGCACTTACGTGCGCCAGGTCCGGGAAGCGGTAGCGGCCTTGCCGCCCATGCGTCCCTCCGCGACGGTCAAGTAACGCGGCCGAACGTCAAAGCCTTTGACAACGGGGATGTGAGTAATGGAGTTGCTGGAGATGACGGTTTGGCGCACCATCGGGAGGCTCATGACCGTTTCGCCGGCCCGGCGGGCCTACGACTTGGGCACGATGTCGATTTGAAGGGCCGGATCGGCGGCCGCCACGTACGTCGTCGCCAGGCCCAATTCCTTGCGAACGATGTTGGCGCCCTGGGCAAGGGCTGAGGACTTGTAAAAGGCAATCTCGCGATTGCAGCCCTGACGGCCGAACCCGCAGTCGCTCGACACCACAAGCTGTTCCAGCGGAATATACTTCAGCGCCCGGCGGATCTCGGCGGCCACTTCCTCGGGCCGGTCGGCCTGCAGCGTTCGATGGCTCACGGCGCCGATGGCGACCTTCTTCTTGAGATCGTGCCGGAACGGCGCAAACAACTCGATGTCTTTGAAGTTCCGGTCCTTCATCTCGACCGTCCAGATGTCGCCCTTGCAGCGCTCCAGGTAAAGCTCGATCGAGGCGGCATAGCTCGTGTCCTCGCGGACACGCTGCATGTTGGGATTGCCCCAGCAGGTGTGGATCCAGATTTCCACGTCGTCCAGGCCCTCGACCTCGCGGTTGTAGGCGTCGATCATGAACTTCGTCTGTTGGTGGTCCTTGCCGAACGTATTGGCCATGAAGTGGAAGCAGGGCTCTTCGATCTGGATGCTCTTGCAGCCGGCGTCGCGCAGCGCCAGCAGCTCCGTGTTCATCGCCACAGCCAGGTCCCAGATCACCTCGCGCTTGTCCTTGTACTTGGGCGTGTGGATGTCGAGAAACAGGCTCATGACCTGCGAGCAGCACGTGCCGAACTTCACCGGCTTGTGACTCTTGGCCTGCGTCATCCGCCAGATCTTGCCGTAGTCCAAGGGGCGGTGCTCGATCTTGTCGACCACCCGCGGCCACCGCCAGCCGGTGTAGATCTCGTGCAGCATGGTCCCGGCCGGGTAGCTCAGCCAATCGGAACGGGTCTCCTCGGACTGGGAAAAGTCGCCGTCCAGCCCCGTCCACCGCTGCAAGGGATAATGGTGCCAGGCCCGGCCGGCAAGGTCTTCGTCGCAGTGATAGTCGCCGTGGGTGAGGATATCCAGCCCGGCGCGGTCCTCATCGCTGACGACCACCGCCAAGGCGTCCTCGAACTTCTCCCGGAAGCGGACGTCCAACATGCACGTGTCCAATGGCCTCCCCCACATGCTGACATCGAACCAGCGCGGGCGCGGCCAGGAACCGGTGACGGTGGTGGGCAACATCCGATCGGCAGTAGCGGTGAACATCGGGACTCCTCGGCAGTTGCGCGTGGCCCGGGGGTGGCTGCATCCCCGGCCGCGAAGAAGGGTTTTGTCCTAATATTAGTTGGGCAGCGCCACTTAGCGTGATGATAGCATGGACAAGTGCTGTTGTGTACTGGCTTTAGGAGCGGGCCGCGGAATTGCGGTTCCCATGGGGGCAAAAAAAGACGATCCTCCGCGTGTGTAT
>JBKQVT010000238.1:0-33904 GCA_052139835.1 Thermoguttaceae bacterium | reverse complement strand
ATACACACGCGGAGGATCGTCTTTTTTTGCCCCCATGGGAACCGCAATTCCGCGGCCCGCTCCTAAAGCCAGTACACAACAGCACTTGTCCATGCTATCATCACGCTAAGTGGCGCTGCCCAAGTAGTTCCCTGGCGGCAACGGCTTCCCGCCTGTTTTAAGCTCCTGGCGGAGCTTTTTCAGATACTGTCTTTCTTCGTCGGAGAATTTTTTCGGGTCCTTGGCTTCTTCGGCAATTACCCAGTCAAGGGCTTCTAACTGCATTTGATTGAGATTCTTATCTTTGTGCTTCTCCCACCACTGTTTTGCCGCCTCCTGCGAAAAGAGAATCATTTCTGGATACCGCGGGCACGGTGGCTTTGGTCGCCCGCCGAATCGGTCATTTTCTTGCACACAGCCGTAGGGCTGAAGTTGGTCGAAGATGATTGTCTGGCAAACCTTGCCGACGGCTCGGTTACGGTAAAAGCCAGACCACGCGTTCGAGGTGGTGAGGGAATATCGTTTGTCCTCCCATCGCTCGATGAGAATGGGAAACGCCTGAATTCCAAGTTTCCCCAACTCCGAGCGCGCTTGGAGCACCGGCGCCTGCTTTTCGCGGTCGAAGCCCGGGGGCAGCCGTAAATCCGGCGCAACGCGAGGGTCCTCTTCCTCGGTGATGGGTTTGGGATTGGGCGAAACGAGCCGATCCACCAGGGCCTTGATCTTCTGCTTCGACGGCGGTGGCGCATGCTCTTCACCCTGCGCCGGCAGAATCGCGATCGCCAGGACGACAATCACCAACAAACCGAATCGCATCATGGCAAATGCTCCGCGTTTACGGGGTGCGGGACGGGGAACGCTTTGCTTCGCCAGCCGCTCACTCCTCGCCGATTTCCGCCATCACTTCGTCGGGGATGTTGAAGTTCGAGGCCACGTTCTGCACGTCGTCGTGGTCGTCCAGCCGCTCCATGAGCTTCAGCACCTTGCGGGCGTTGTCGGCGTCGAGATCGACGGTGTTCTTGGGCAGGCGGGTGATCTCGGCGGTTTCCGGCTTCAGGCCGGCGTCGGCCAGGGCCTTGCCCACCTCGCGATAGATGGCCTGATCGCAGGTGACGGCGAAGGTGGCGCCCTCGCGTTTGACGTCGTCGGCGCCGGCCTCCAGGGCGATCTCCAGCAGTTTTTCCTCATCGATCTGGGCGTCGGGGATCACGAAGATCCCCTTGGTCTCGAACATCCAGGCGACGCAGCCGGTGTTGCCCAGCTTGCCGTGGGAGAGTTCGAAGACCTTGCGGATTTCCGGGGCGGTGCGGTTGCGGTTGTCGGTGAGGACTTCGCAGAGGATGGCCACGCCGCCGGCGCCGTAGCCTTCGTAGAGGACCTCGTCGAGGTTGCCGCCGTCGAGTTCTCCGGTGCCGCGTTTGATCGCCCGCTGGATGTTGTCCTTGGGCATGCCCATGGCCTTGGCGTCGTCGATGGCGTAGCGGAGGCGGAGGTTCATGTCGGCGTCGCCGCCGCCGTGTTTGGCGGCGACGATGATCGCCTTGGCGAGCTTGCTCCAGACCTTGCCGCGCTTGGCGTCAACGGCCGCTTTCTTGTGTTTGATAGTGGACCAATGCGAATGACCTGACATGGGTTCGGTTCCTGCGTGGTGGCTTGCCGGGGGAAGTTCCCCCGCGTGTTCCGGGCAACCGCGGGGATCAACCCCGCGGCTCGCCTAATCTTTCGACTTGATTTTCTTCTCCATTTCTTCGGCCTTCTGCGCTTCCTTGTCTTTGCGGTAGGCGCGCGCTGCGCGCCGCCAGGCGTCGGCGGCCTTGTCGGGGTGGTCGGCCTTGAACTGGGCGTCGCCCAGGTGATCGAAGACGTCGCCCGCCGGTTCCTTGGCCGCGGCCTTCTCCAGTTCGGCGACGGCTTCCTGGTAGCGGCCCAGGCGATAGTAGACCCAGCCCAGGCTGTCTTGATACGCGGCGATGCCGGGTTCGACGGCCAGGGCGTGGCGGATCATTTTCAAGGCCCGCTGGAGGTGCACGCCCTGATCGGCCCAGAGGTAGCCCAGGTCGTTCGAGGCGCCCGGGTCGTCGGGAAATTCGTCCAGCACCTGCTGGAGCCACTCTTCGGCCTCGGGGACCTGGTGTTTCAAGGCGTAGAGGGCGGAAAGCTGCGAGCGGGCCTCGCGGAGGGTGTCGCGGGCTTCCGGCCCACGCTCGTCGTCGATGGTCGCGGCGGCCAGGGCGTCGGCCGCCAGGACGTGCCAATCGCGTCCGGCCAGCGCGGAGCCCGCGCTGCGGAGGAGTTCCTGCAACTTGACTGCCGGGGGGCCGTCGAAGCGGGCCAGCAGCGCCACGTAGGCTTCGATGGCCTCGTCATATCGCTTGGCACGGTAAAGGACCCAGGGCAAGCGGCTGGAAAACCGCGGCGAGTTGGGGCGCAATTCGGCGGCCTGACGGGCGGCGGCCAGGGCCTCGTCGTTGCGGTCGCACAGCGCCAGGGCGCCGGCCAGGTAGAAGAGGAAGGCCGGCTCGTCCTCCGGCTGCTTCAGGCCCAGTCCGCGCTGGAACACCTGGACCGCTTCGGCCGGCCGATCGTCCATGACCAGCCCCACGCCCCAGAGCAGCAGCAGATCGGCCGCCTCCTTGGGGCGGTCGGCGATGGCCAGGTCGAAGAACTCCGCGGCCAGGGCATGGTCTTTCCCCTCCAGCGCCAGCATCGCCACCGCCTTGCGCATGCCGAAGTCGAGCTTGTCCGCTCCGCGCCGCAGGCGCTGCCGGGCGGCCGCGACGAGCCGGCCGCGCAGCGCGGCGTCGGCCGCGATCGCTTTCTCCTCGGCCCCCAGCGCATCCAGCAGGCCTTCTTTTTCCACCACGTCGCCGAGCACCGCCAGGAGCGTGTCGTCGCGGTTGTTCTTGCGGCACAGCTCCATCAATTCCTTGTAGGCGGCGACCGTGGGATCTTTCTTCAAGACCTTCAGGTAGAGCGTTTCGGCCTTGTCGAGTTCTTTGGCGCGGGCGTATTGCCCGGCCAGGAAGCGGCCCAAGGCCGCGTTGGACCCTTCGCCGGCATAGAGCGTCTCCAGCCGCTGGGGCGCCAACTCCTTCTCCCGGCCGAGTTTCTTCAGCACCTCGGCCATGAGCGGGTAGGGGTCGATCCCTTCAGGCAGGTGCGAGGCGAGCGCTTTCTCCAGATGGGCGAGGGCCTCTGTGGGCTTGCCGGCGGCGGCGGCGACGCGGGCCAGGTTGTACTCCAGCACGCCGGCGTTGGGCACCGCCGCATTGGCCTGCCGGAAGGCGGCCTCGGCCTCGGCAAGCCGCCGCGCCAGCAGAAAACACTCGCCGATCATGTCATAGGTTTCGCCGCTGGTGGTTTCATCGCCGCGGGTCAAGATCGCCTGCCGGGCCTTCTCATTCAAACCGAAGCGGCGGGGGTGATCCATCGCCTCGATCACGTGGGCGAGATGATCGGCGGCCTGGGGATATTGTTCCAGAAGCTGGTAGAGCCCGCCAAGTTCCATGTGCGAGAGCAGCGCCCCAATGCGGTCCTTCAGACGCTCTTGCACGGTCAGCGCCCGCTCCAGCAGCGCCGCGGCCCCGGCGACGTTTCCGCGCCGCAATTCGTAGCGGCCGAGGGCTTGCAGGATTTTGGGGTGGTCGTGGGCGGGATGGGCCAGCTTCACATAGCGGACCGCCACATCATCCTGGCCCAGGTCGTAGGCGAGCTGGACGACCGCCTGGGCAACGTCATCGAGCTGGGGTTCACAGCGCAGCGCCCGTTGGTACATCCGCAGGGCCTGTTCGTATTCCCCGCGTTCATAGTGTGCGTGGCCGGCGGCCCAGAGCGCGGCGGCCTCCTGGCGGTCGCGCAGGGCCTCGCCCAGCGGCGGGGGCACCAAGGGCTGGGGGGGGCCTTCCAAGAGGCCGCCGGGAAAGGTGGGCAGTGCCTGCGGCGGCGAGGGTTCCGCGGCTGCCCGGCGGGCCAGCGGGCCGCCGGCCAGGGCAGCCGTCATCAACAGGGCCAGCAGCCCAAAGTACCGTATTGTCTTACGGGCCCTGAGAGCACGGATACGCACGACAGACCTCAGCGTGGTTTGCGTTTGGCGATTCCCTCCGACGACGGTTTCTCGCCGCGGCGGCTGGCCGGCGAGCCCTTGCCGGTGCCCACGGCGGGGCTGGCCGGCGGGGCCGCCTCGGCCGGGGGCGGGAGATGGCCTTCCGCTTTGCCGCCGGGCCTTTTGCGGCTGCCGGAGGGCGGCGTCTCTGGTTCCGGGGCGGGCTTGGCCACGGGGGTCTTGCCCGCCGGCGACGTCTTGCCCGGCTCGGCCGCCTCCGCGTGCTGCGCTTCCCTGGCCAAGCGGCGGCGGGGGAATCGTTCCTTGGCGGTGGGCTCGATTTGCAAGAGGATGTCGCGGACGGCGGGGGAATACGGATTGGCCGTAAACTCCGCGCCGAGTTGGTGCAGCAGCGAGCCGAATTCGACCCCCTTGGACTTGGCCACCGCCCGCTCCAGCCCCGGCACGACGCCGGCGGCCGCGTCCTTGTCGGTCACCAGGTCGAGGATGCGCAAGACGCTCATGGTGCCGGCGTCGATGGGGACTTGGTGGCCGCCGAGGGCCGACTGGAGGACGTAGGCGACGATGAACCTGGTGGCGCCGTCGAGTTTTTCCAGCCATTTCACCGTGGGGCCGAGGTTTTTCTTCCGCGTGTCTTCCAGGTCGAAGGAATAGGCGGCCTCGAAGATGCTGTGCAGGATGCGCTTGATGCGGTTGCCTGCCGCCCGCGGATCGGGCAGCCGGGCCATCACCTCGGAGAGTTCGGAGAGCGAAGTCACGCGGACTTCGTTCCAATCGAAGAAGGTGTGCTCCAGGGCGGCGAAGGCCTCCTCCGCGGCGTCGTAGCCGGCGTCCTCCAGGCAGCAGGCGAACATCAGGTGCTCCAGCACGCTGCGGTCGGCGCGGGGAGCCACCGGCTTGTAGTGCTTCTTCAAAGTCTTGTGGACTTTAGCGAACTGCGCTGTGCGACTCACCGAGGTCATCAGAATCACTCCGGGAGGTTGGGGGAGCGAAGTCCAGTCACTACGCTTGCGGATCGGGGTCGAAGTCGGCGCCGGGGGAGGCTTCTTCCGCGGCGGGCGGGCCCGCTTCCGCGGGCCGCTCCGGCGGCAGGACCTGCTGGAGGATTTGCGCCACGGCGATCGAGCGCTTCACGCCCTGGTCCAGCAGGAAGCTCAGCTTCGGCGTGTAGCGGATGTCGATGCGCTCGGCGATCTTCGCCTGCAGGAAGCCCGCTGCGTTCTGCAAGCCCCGCAGGCTCAACTGCTGCCGCGTGTCGTCGCCCATCACCGAGACGTGGACCTTGGCATGGCGGAGGTCGGGCGAAACCTCGACGTAGGTGACGGTCACGTCGCGGACGCGGGGGTCCTTCAGCTCGGCGAGGATCGCCATGCTGACGACCTCGCGGATGGCTTCGGCGGCTTTCTGCACGCGTCGTAACGACATCATGAGCTTTCGTCAAAGGTCCGGCGGATTTCCTCGATCCGGTAGGCTTCCAACAGGTCGCCTTCCTTGAGGTCGTTGAAGCCGCCCAGCTTGATGCCGCATTCCATGCCCTCGCGGACTTCGCGGGTGTCGTCTTTTTCGCGCCGCAGCGAGTCCAGCGGGTAGTCGCCCAGCACCTGGTTTTCGCGGATCAGGCGGAGGCGGCAGTCGCGGGTGATCGAGCCGCCCAGCACGCGGCAACCCGCCACCGTGCCCACGCGGCTGATATGGAAGGTCCGCTGCACCAGGGCGCGGCCCATCTCTTTTTCCTGTTTTTCCGGCCGCAGCATCCCTTCCAGGGCGGCGCGGAGGTCCTCGGTCACCTGGTAGATGATGTCGTAGCGGCGGATTTGCACGCCGCGGCGCTCGGCCAGGGTGCGGGCGGCCTCGTCGGCGACCACGTTGAAGCCGATAATCACGGCGTCGGAGGCGTCGGCCAGGTGGACGTCGGCCTCGGTGACGCCGCCCACGGTGGCCTGGAGGATCTTGATCTGCACCTCGGGGTGTTGCAGCTTGCCCAGCTCCTTGCGGATAGCCTCAATCGAGCCGCGGACGTCGGCCCGCAGGATCATGTTCAGCGTCTGCACCTGGTCCTGCTGGCCCAGCCGCTCGAAGAGGGTTTCGAGGGTGACGTGGGCGCGGCCGCCGCTGAGTTCTCTTTGGCGGTTGGCCGCCGCCCGCGACTCGGCCAGTTGGCGGGCGGCCGAGATGTCCTCCAGGACGTAGAAGCGGTCGCCGGCGCCAGGGGCCACGCTCAGGCCGGTCACGTTGACGGGAGTGGAGGGGCCGGCCAACTCGTGCCGCCGGTGGGGATCGAGCGTGTCGTACATCGCCTTGATCCGCCCGTAGCCGTTGCCGCAGACGACCACGTCGCCGCCGCGCAGGGTCCCCGCTTGGACGAGGAACTTGGCGACCACGCCGCGGTCTTCGTGCACCTCCGACTCCAGGCAGGTGCCGCGCGCCGGACACTCGGGGTCCGCCCGGTAGTCGTGCAGCTCGGCCACCGTCAAGAGCATCTCCAGCAGCTCGTCGATGCCTTCGCCGGTGGCGGCGCTGGTCTTGACCAATTCCGTTTCCCCGCCCCACTGGCTGGGCAAGAGCTCGTTGACGGCCAACTGCTGGTAGATGCGATCGACGTTGATGCCCGGCAGGTCGATCTTGTTCAGCGCCACGACGATGGGGACGCCGGCGGCGCGGGCATGGCTGATGGCCTCTTCGGTTTGCGGCATGACGCCGTCGTCGGCGGCGACCACCAGCACGGCGATGTCGGTGACGTTGGCGCCGCGGGCGCGCATCTCGGTGAAGGCCTCGTGGCCGGGGGTATCGACGAAGGTGACGGCCCGGCCGTCTTTCTCGACGCGGTAGGCGCGGATGTGCTGGGTGATGCCCCCCTTCTCGTGCGCCGCCACGTCGATGCCGATGATGCGGTCCAAGAGCGAGGTCTTGCCGTGGTCGACGTGGCCGAGGAAGGTGACGATCGGCGGCCGCGGCTGCCGCCTGGCCGGATCGTCGGTCTCTTGCTGGAGGCCCACCAGCAGCTTGTCTTCCAGGGAGACCTCGCGGCGGAACTCCGCCTCGACGCCCAATTCTGCGGCCAGCAGCTCGGCGGTTTCGGCGTCGACGTTGGCGGCGATGTTGCTCACGGTGCCCAGGGCGAGGAGTTTGGCCAGGATGGCGTTGGCCGGCACGCCGATGCTTTCGGAGAAGACCCGCACGGTGCAGGGAAGGGTGACGACGACTTTGCCCTTCCGCGGCGCGGCGGTCTTGGCGCCGGTGCGGCGGATGTGGGTGCGTCGCGGGCGCCCCGGGGCAGTGGCGGTCGTGTCCTCGTCTTCGCCGCCGACGCGGCGCGTGCCGGCCACCCGCTTCCGCTTCAACTGCCGCTGCTCGCGTCCGCCCAGCGTCTTGGCGGGCTCTTCCTTTTCCTCCTCCCGCGGCGGCGCGGCCCCGCGCCGCGGCCGCTCGCGGCCGCCAGCGGGCGTCTCGGCCGGCGGGAAGGGGGGTTTCCCTTCGCCGGGGGTCGGCTTCCGGGGCCCGGCACGCTTGGCGGCGGCCTCATCCTTGGCCTTCTTCTCCTCATGCTTGCGGAGGTGCTCGGAGAGAGGCTTGCTCCCGCTGCGGGTGGCGCGGATGGCGTCGGCGGGGAGCTTGATGTCGGGCTTCTGGGCGGCCGGTTCCTTGGATTTCGCCTTCGCCGGCGGATGGACGGCGGAGGGGACGGGGGCCAGCTTCATGGCCGGCCCGGCACGTTCCTTTTCCGACGGCTTGGCCGGCGCCCCATCTTCGGCCGCCTTCTTCTTCGCCACGGCGGCTTTCTCCGTCTTGCCGCCGAGGACAGGCACCTTTCCCGACAGCGTGCCCCCCGGGGCAAGGTAGTCCTCGCGGCGGAAGGCCTGGGCCGGGCCGGACGGCGCGGCCGCTCCGGCGGGGCCGCGGGCCAGGACTGGGCCCTCGGCCCGCCCGCCCCGCCCGCCGGCCATGAAGGTCTTCAGCGTGGCGAGTTCTTCCTCCGTCAGGCTGGCCAGCGCAGAGCCCTTCCCCTTGATACCCGCCTTGGTGCAGATATCGACCAGCTTCTTGTTGTCGATCTTCAGCTCTTTGGCCAGAGCGTAGATGCGAATAGCCAACTGGACTTTCCCTCATGCGCGCCCGGCGGCGTCAGGGCCCCGCCGGGCAGTCTTGCCTACGGATCGGTCGCTAACGGCCCTCTTCGCCGCGGCCATTGCCCCCGGGCTGCTCTTCTGCGCCGTCTTTCTCGCCGCTGGGGGCGGGCGCCGCGGGATCATCCGACAGGCTGTCGGCCAGCCCCTCGGCGAGCGATTCCTCGGCCAACGGTTCGTCGGCGAGGATTTCCGGCGCCTCCGGCTGGCCGCCGTCTTCGGCGGCCGGGCGGCCGTCGCCGCCCGCCTCCGTTGCCGTCTCCGCCGCGGCCTGGGCTTCCGCCTCCGCCGCCGCCTTGCCCTCCTCGCTGGCTTCCTGGCGATCTTGTTCGCGTTGCAAGCGGCGTTGCACGGCCGCTTGCTTCTCCACCTCGGCGGCCTTCACCTCGGCCTGGGCGACAATCTGGTCGACCTGTTCGGCGCTGAGACCCCCCATCTCCATCAAGGCGTCGGGCTCGATGATGGAAAGGTCGTCGTAGGAGAGGAAGCCCTCGCCCACCAGCTTCTCGGCCAGCTCGCTCTCCACGCCTTCCAGCGAGGAGAAGCCGACCACGGCCTGCTCGATCTGCTCGTCGAGTTCCTCGCGGGTCATGATTTCGATGTCCCAGCCGCAGAGCTTGCTGGCCAGGCGGACGTTCTGCCCGCGGCGGCCGATGGCCAGCGAGAGCTGGTCCTCGCGCACCAGCACGATCGCCCGGCCCAGCATCTGGCAGAGGATGACCTCTTCGACCTCGGCGGGCTGCAAGGCGTTGGGGATGAGGACCTGCATGTCGTCGCTCCAGCGGACGATGTCGATGCGTTCGCCGCCCAGCTCGTCGACGATGTTCTTGATGCGGTTTCCCCGCACTCCCACGCAGGCGCCGACGCAGTCGACGCGCTGGTCGGTGCTGCTGACGGCGACCTTGGTGCGGTAGCCGGGTTCGCGGGCGATGGAGCGGATTTCGATCACGCTCTCGGCGATCTCGGGGATCTCCTGCTCGAAGAGACGCTCGACCAACTGCGGCTTGGTGCGGCTGAGGATCACCTTCACCCGGCTCCCCGCCTTGCGGACCTCGTAGACCGTCGCCCGCACCCGCTCGTTGGCATGGTGGGTTTCGCCGGGAATCTGCTCGCCGCGGGGGAGGATCGCTTCCACGTTGGCCAGGGCCACCGTGGCGGCGGCCCCTTCGTAACGCTGGATCACGCCGGTGACCATCTGCCCCTTGAGTTCCTCGTATTCCGCATACAGCGCGTCGCGCTCCGCCTCGCGAATCTTCTGGATCATCACCTGCTTGGCAGTCTGGGCGCCGATCCGCTCGGCCATCTCCTCCGGCGCCAGGGGGACGCCGTTGTGCGTGCCGGCGATCGACCCGTCCGTGCGGTCGATGACGATCTGGATGTCCTCCTCTTCGCCGTAATGCTTCTTGGCGGCGGAGACCAGGGCGGCTTCGATGCCCTCGAAGACGATCTCCTTGGCAATGTTCTTGTCGCGGTGGATCGTGTCAACGATCCGAAGTAGTTCGCTGGGATCCATCGATGGTCACTGCGTGCGCGCGTCAGGACAATATTGCCTCGCTCCGCTCGGCCCAAACGATGTGCCGAAACGCTCCAAAATCTTATGAGGGCATAACTTAGCGAGCTTAGTAATCTAGTAAGCATATCGGTCAGATTCCCCAGTGTCAAGGGGGGGAAGGGGAAAGGCGGAGGGCGGACGGCAGAGGGGGGAAGGCGAGCAAAAAAGGATCAAGGATGAAGGATAAAGGATGAAACCGCAGCCCCACGCCCATCGGCTGCGCCCGGTGGGAATGTGTGGCGCGCAGAACGCCATTCCCCACTTCTGTTTCCCACCGGACGCCGCCGATGGGCGTGGCGGCAAGAAGCACGCCAACCCCACCAGAGGGTGGTCGATTAGCTGGCCCAGCGGCGGATCAGCACCGCGCTGGCCTGGGCCTGCGGCGTGACGCTGACGTTGATGAAGCTCTCGCCCGCCGCCACGCCGCCGTCGCGCACGACGGCCACGGGACAGTCGGCATCGGGCGTTTCGTAGTTGAGCGTGGCAAAGAGATGGCCGCGCTGGAGGGCCAGCAGGCTGGCGATCAGCTCGACCATGCCGCCGCCGGCCCCAAGGTTGCCGAAGTAGCTCTTGGCGGCCACGACGGGGATGGGCCGCGCGCGGCCGCCGAAGACGTCGTGGATCGCGCGGGCCTCTTCCACGTCGCAGCTTCGCGTGCTCAGGCCGTGGGCGTGGAGATGGCCGACCTCGTCGGGCGCGGCGCCGGCGGCCCGCAGCACCGCCTGGAGCACGTTGCCGATGGCCTGCTGGCGGCGGGCCAGGAGCTTCGGCGCCACCACCGAGCTGGAGGCCGCGGAGAGCACCTCGCCGTAGATTGTGGCGCCGCGGGCCTGGGCCCTGGCGAGTTCCTCCAGCAGCACGGCCGCGGCCCCTTCGCCCAGAACCATGCCGGTGCGGTTGCGATCGAAGGGGCGGCTGATGCGCGTGGGATCGCCGTTCCCGCAGGCCAGTTCCTCTTGCTGGAGGGAGTGGACGATCTTCATGCAGTGCAATCGCGTGCCGGTGGCCCCGACGAGCATGGCCTCTGCGCTGCCGCGGAGGATGATTTGGAAGGCCTCGCCCAGGGCGAGATTGGCCGCCGCCTCGCGGAGCGTCAGCGAATTGTTCGGTCCCCGCAGATCGTTGTAGATGGCCAGGTGGCTGGCCGGCATGTTGGGGAGATATTTCAGGAGCCACAAGGGGGGCATCTTGGCCAGTCCGATCGTGCCCCAGCGGGAAAACTGGAAGGCCCCCCGCTCGTCGACGCACGGCTGAATGCCCTCGGTGAACTCCTCCGGGACGCTGAGCATGTAATCGACGCCGAAGCTGATGCCGGTCCGCTCGGGATCGGACTTCCCCAGCCCTTGGCCGGCGTCTTGGAGGGCCAACTGGGCGGCGGCCGTGCCCATCAGGCACTCGCGGCACATGACCTTCAGGCCCTTGCGGATCGCCTTCTTTTGCTCCTTTTCCAGGGGGCCGAAGTCGTCGATTTCGCCCGAGAACTGCCGGGCCGCGGCGGCCGCATGCACCCCGGTAGCCTCCGGCGAGATGGCAGAGAGCGGCCCCACGCCGCTGCGGCCGCTGGCGAGGGCTTCCCAGAGGGCCTCCTTCGTGTTTCCCAGCGGGCTGATGGCCCCGACGCCCGTGATGACGACTCGACGCTGCCTGGAACTCATGGAACCTCCGCGCAAGTACCGGCCGCAGGGCCGGCGGAATCGACCTATTTTATCGCATCCGCAGGGGGGCGTCGAGGGAGATCGATCACCGGTATATGGCGCGGTCTGACAGGAGATCTTCCACAGCAGAAAGTGATTAACGACAAGCCCACCACGCTGAGGGGGTCTTGACCGGCGGCGGGCCTCCGGGCTAGATTACGAGCCATGAGCAAGCGCCCCTCAGCCCTTGTCGATACCCGCGTCGTCTATTGCGGCGATAACCTCGACCAACTGCGGAAGCTGCCGGACGCGTGTGTCGATCTCATTTACATCGATCCGCCATTCAATAGTGATCGCAACTACGAGGTCTTCTGGGGCGAGACGAAAGAGAAGCGGGCCTTTGAGGATCGGCATGCTTCGACGGCTGCCTACATCGACTTCATGCGTCCCCGCTGCGTCGAGCTGCACCGCGTCCTGAAGCTCACCGGCAGCTTCTACTACCATTGTGACTGGCACGCCTCCCATTACGTCAAGGTCATGCTTGACCAGGTTTTCGGCGAGAACAATTTCCAGAACGAGGTGATCTGGAAGCGGACAAGCGCGCACAGTAGCGCGCGACGATACGGGACGGTGCATGACACCATTTTCTTTTATAGTGCGGGCGACGATTACACCTGGAACCCGGAATACCAGCCATACGACGAGGATTATCTCGAAACCTTCTTTGAAATGACTGACGAGAGCGGGCGACGGTGGAAGCGGATGGACCTTACCGGCGACGGTATCCGCAACGGCGAAAGCGGCGAAACATGGCGGGACATCGACGTGACCTCCAAGGGGCGCCATTGGGCGATCCCGCGCGATGCCGTCGAACTCTACAGACTGAAAAGCGAGACAACGCTGGGCCGGCTCGATGAACTCGACAGCCTCGGCGCGATCCACTGGCCCAAGAAGTCGGGCGGCGTGCCGAGGCTCAAGCAGTACGCCGATTCCATGCCGGGAGTGCCGTTGCAGACGATCTGGACGGACATCCGGCCGCTTCACAATTTGTCGCAAGAGCGCCTCGGATATCCAACCCAGAAGCCGCTTTCCTTGCTGGAGCGGATTATCAAGGCCAGCAGCAAGCCTAATGATATCGTTCTCGACGCCTTCTGCGGTTGCGGCACGGCCCTTGTGGCAGCGGAAAACCTCGGCCGGCAATGGATCGGCATCGACATTTCCCCCACCGCCTGCCGCGTGATGGCCAAGCGGTTACGGGATGTCTGCCAACTTCGGGAAGATGAGAAGCTATGGCGCGCCGGCCGGGGATTCGTCGTCCGTGACCTTCCCTGGACGGAAGCCCAGCTTCGCAAGATTCCGCCCTTCGAGTTTGAGAACTGGGCCGTTATCGCCCTGGGCGGCATCCCCAATAAGGCCCAGGTTGGAGACATGGGAATCGACGGGCGGATTTTCCCCGTACACACGCTGCCGGAAAAGCCCGGAACGAAGAAAGGCGAGACCTTGCCTTTTGATTACATGGACGACTGGTACCCGATCCAGGTCAAACAGAAGGACAAGGCAGGCCGGCCCGATATCGACTCGTTCGAGGCCATGATGATGCGCGCCGATCGGGCGAAGGGCTTCTTTGTGTCCTTTGACTACTCCAGCGATGCCCTGCAGGAAATCTCCGCCTTCTTCAAGCGATCCGGCAAGGTCATTGTGGCGCTGACCGTGCGCGAAATTCTCGACGAGCGGATCGCCATGAAACTTGCGTAGCGCACGGCGCCTTCAGCATCGCCGCGCTGACCGACAGCGATGCCCCAAGCAAGCTCGCGACGGCCATGAATCGCCGCGAGGCGCCGAGCAGCCGATTTCAGTTGTCCACAACTTGTAGACAACTGAAGCTAACCTCTGTCACTGGAAGGACTTGCGAACCCGATTGCGTCAACACCCAAGCCGTCCCTATCCCAAGAAACTCTCCAGCACCTCCGGCGGGGCGGGACCGTAGCTGGAAGGCTCCATCGTGCAGGTGGCCCTGCCCTGGCTCAGGCCGCGCATCGCGTTGGAATAGCCGAAGAGGTTGGCCAGCGGGGCCTGGGCGTCGATCACCGTGATGCGGCCGCGGGCCTGCGTGCGGGTGATGATCGCCCGCCGCTGCTGCAAGTCGCTGACAATGTCGCCCAGGTTCTCCTCCGGCGTGGTCACCTCGATCTTCATGATCGGCTCCAAGAGCACGATGCCCGCGGCGCGGAGGCCCTCGTTGAAGGCCTCGCCGGCGGCGAAGCGGAAGGCCAATTCGTTGGACTCGGTCTCGTGGGTCTGGCCGCCCAATACGGTCACCTTCAGGTGCAGCAGCGGGAAGCCCAGGGCCCCGCCACCCTCGGCATGTTCGCCGAGCACTTCCAGGGCGGCCGCCAGGAAGGCCTCTGGCAAGGGCGTCTCGCTGGGGGCCAGCGTCACGATCGGCTTGGCCAGCGAAGGATTCGGCTCCATGCGGATGGCCAGCTTCGCCTGGAGCACCTGGCCGCCCACGTTGCGGCGGCAGTGGCCGACGACCTCGACCGCCCGCGCGATGGTCTCGCGGTAGCTCACCCGCGGCTTGTGCACCCGCACGTTCAGCCGGTAATCGCGCAGCAGGCGGTGCTTGATCACTTCGAGGTGCAGCTCGCCCATGCCGCTGATGAGCGTCTGGCCGGTCTCTTCGTTTTCGCGGGCGTGGAAGGTGGGGTCCTGGCGCTTCATCATCTCCAGCACGTCGGCCAGCTTCTTCCGCTCGGCGGTCGACTCCGGCTCGATGGCCATCGAGATGACCGTCTCGGGGAAGGTGATCGACTCCAGGAGGATCGGCTCTCTGGGGTCGCAGAGCGTGTCGCCGGTGACGCTGTGATGCAGGCCGACGACGCCGATGATGTCGCCGGCCTCGACCCGGTCGACCTGCTTCCGCTCGTCGGCCTGGATGCGCCACAGTTGCGGGACGTTTTCCTTCTTGTCCTTGCCGGGGTTGTACATGCGGCTGTTGGCCTTCAGCACGCCGGAATAGACGCGGACGTAGTGCAGGTCGCCGTGGCGATCGGCCTGGATCTTGAAGACCAGCCCGCTGAAGGGCTCGGCGGCGTCGGGCTTGCGGCTGAGCTTGGCGTCTTTCTTCTTCGGGTCGCAGCCTTCCACTGGCGGCATGTCGGCGGGGCTGGGAAGATAGTCGGCCACGGCGTCCAGCACCGGCTGCACGCCGATGCCGTCCAGGGCCGAGCCGCACAGCACCGGCACGATCATGCTGCCCAGCGTGGCGGCACGCAGCGTCTTGCGCACCAGGGCCTCGGGGACCGGCTGATCGCCTAGCAGAAGCTCGGTCAGCTCGTCGCTATAGAGGGCAAGCTGATCGAGCATCTGGGCGCGCCACAGGAGGGCCTCGTCGTGCAACTCGGCGGGAATTTCCGCGGTGACGACCTCGGTGCCATCGCCCTCGGGCCGGAAGGTGAGCATCTTCATCGTCACCAGGTCGATGAGTCCCCGGAAGGCCTCGCGGACGTGGGGCGGGCCGGCGCCCACCGGCAGGTTGACCGCCATCGGCTTGCAGTTCAACCGTGCGCGGATCTCGTCGAGCGTGGCGTAGAAGTCGGCCCCCTCGCGGTCCATCTTGTTGATGAAGGCGATGCGGGGCACGTGATACTTGTCGGCCTGCCGCCAGACGGTCTCGCTCTGGGCCTCGACGCCCTCGCGGGCGCTGAAGACCACCACGCCGCCGTCCAGCACGCGGAGGCTCCGCTCGACCTCGGCGGTGAAATCGACGTGGCCGGGCGTGTCGATGAGGTTCACCGTCACGTCGCGCCAGGGGAAGCTGACCGCGGCCGACTGGATGGTGATGCCCCGTTCCTGCTCCTCGGGGTCGTAGTCGGTGATAGTCGTGCCCTTATCGACCTGTCCGACGCGATGGGTGAAACCGCTGTAATAGAGCATCCGCTCGGTGACGGTGGTCTTGCCGGCGTCGATATGGGCGATGATGCCGATGTTGCGGAGTTGATGGATATCGTGCGGCATGGCAGCGGAAGGTCGTTGCGGTTAAAGGATTTAATGATAGCCGCCGCGGCGGGGGAGGTCAACCGGGGCAGAGGGGATAGGCACCAAGGAGACCGGAGGACGGGGGAAACGGTGGCAAGCGTGCAAGGCGGGACAAGCGGAGCGCAGTCCAACCAGCCTCGATCATCGGGTCTGGCGTGTCCCGTCGAGCCCCGCCGGTTCTCGCTGATGGTGGGACTCATCCCTCGTCCCACCGTAGGCTCTCAGTTAGTGTATCGCCTTATTATAATGCGCGCCTTCGGCAACGCCTCTTGAAGGTCGCTCACGCCCGCGTCGCTGATCTTGGTGCCCGAGAGGTCGAGCAATTGGAGCCGAGTCAATCCCTTGAGGTGTTGGATCCCAGCGTCGCCGACACTTGTGCAGCCGAGGTCCAGCTCGCGGAGTTGCGTCAATCCTTTGAGGTGTCGCAGCCCGGCGTCACTGACTTTGGTTCTGCCGATGTAAAGTTTTTGGAGTCGGGTCAATCCCTCAAGGTGTTGCAGCCCGACGTCAGTGACTTTGGTGTCGCCGAGGTACAACCCCTCGAGTTGGCTCAGTCGGGCGAGGTGTTCCAGCCCCGCGTCGGTGACCTTCGTGTCCCAGAGAAACAGTTCTCGAAGTTGGGTTAATCCCTTCAGGTGCGCCAGTCCATCGTCGCCGACCGTGGTGGCACTGAGCCAAACCATGTGGATTTGGGGCAGTCCTTCGAGGTGTTTTAGATCGGCGGCACGGACTTCGTCCGAGTTGACAAAACTGACGCGCGTTACGTCCGCGTACAGGTCGCCTCCCAGCAGCTTCCGCAGCCATGGTGGCCCTGGTGGTGTGGCGCCTGGTATCCAATCGTCAGACGGATCAAACTCATAGTCATAGTAGACGCTCCCACCGGCCTTCTCGGTCGCTTCCACTGCCTCCCGCTGCTTCCTCGCCCCTTTCATCTCCGTCGCCAGCCAACTAAACGGGATGGCGACGACACCGGCAAGCACCAACAACGAGCGGATGCTGAACTGGAATCGCAGCCGAAAGAGCAGAGCGGCAAGGAACCAGAATAGCATCAGCAGGAAAACCACGCCAACAACCGCGCCGGCGATCAGCACGGTGTGGCCCTTGTGCCGGTTGAAGGCGAACCACTGGCACCACTCGGACAGGAGCAGAAAACCCTCGACCGCCAGCAGTCCGAGCACGGCGCGATCCGGCGTGAGGTGATACCAGCGGGGCTTCGGGACGGGGGCGTCGACCATGACGACAGTATAGCCTGTTGGTGCAGGGTGGGACAAGCGGAGCGCAGTGCGACCAGCGTCGGCAACCGGGCCGAAGGCCCAGCGGTTCGCCCAGCCCAGGGCAACGCCCTGGGGAACAGGGCATTCGTCCATCGTCGTGCGTCGGCCCAACGGGCCAATGGTTCTTCTTGTGACCGGTTGGCCCGTTGGGCCGACATGGCGGGCGCGTGGGGCCACCATCCCCAGGGCGTTGCCCTGGGCTGAGTGAACCGCGGCCCCGTTGGGGCGGCCAACGCGTCGAAAAAGGGGACAGGCACCGTCGCCACAGACCGTGCTTGGTGACAAACGCCTATCGACGCGACGGAGCCAGTCCCCATTTTCGACTACAGCATGAGCAGCGCCACGCCGGCCACTGCGACGAGCGCGCCGCCGGCCGCCCGCAGGCTCACCCGCTCGTGATAGAGGAAAATCGAAAACGGCAGGATGAGCACCGGCATGGTGGCGACAATGGTCGAGACGATGCCTGCGGGACTATAACGCAGGGCGACCATGAAGAGGATCACGCCGCCGAAGGGGCCGACCAGGGTGCCGAGAAACACCATGCCCATGGCCCGGCGATACCGGGTGGCGGCGAGGATCCGCGGCCAGCGACCCAACAGCGTCACCAGCACCAGGTAGCCGGCCATGCCGCCGAGGAGGCGAAGGAAGGTCGCAGCCGAGGCGTCGTAGTCGCCGATCCCGCAACGCGCCAGCACGGTGCCGAGGGCCTGGCTGAGCGCGGCCGCCAGGCCCAAGAACACTCCCAGGCGGAGGTGGCCGGGCGGGTGCGGCAAGACATCGGGCGGCCGGCGTTCGAGCACAACCCAGACAATGCCCGAGAGCGTCATGGCCATGGCCAGCCACTGCCGGGCGGCCAGGGGTTCGGCCAGGAAGAGCCAAGCAATAACGGCGGCGGCCGGCGGCGTGAGCGCAACCAGCAGCAGCGAGAGCCGCGGCCCGATCAACTGGAAGGCCTTGAACAGGCAGAGGTCCGAGACGAAAAACCCGAACCAACCCGACAGGCCCAGGATCCACCACTGCCGCGTAGTGGCATCGACGGGCAGGGCCAGCCCGCGCGTCAGTTGTCCATAGAGGGCCAACAACACCCCGGCCATGACCAGCCGGATGACACAGACCGCGACGACGCCGATGCGTCGCCCGGCGGAGGTCCAAGCCAAGGTCGAGAGCGTCCACAGCAGTGCCGTGGCAATCGCGGCCAGTTCACCGCGGTGCGCGATCATGGGGAGTGGTTTGGGGGAGCGTCGACCATGACGACAGTATAGCCCGGCCGCGTAGGGTGGGACAAGCGGAGCGCCGTTCCGCCAGCGCCGGCAATCGCCGATCTTTTTCTTACCGCGGTAGTGTCTGTCAAGGCGCCGGGATGGCAGCGGGAGCGGCCCGTGTGCATCAATCCCTCCGGACGGGTGCTGAGGGGCGATGGTCGCCAAAACCCCTGGAAATCCGCAGAAATCGCCAATCCAAGCCGGACGCTCTTTCCCCTTAGCGAGGCGTTTTTTGACCGAGCCGAATTCACCAGTCCCGACACCGCGGCCATTCCCGGTCGCCTGGAGGTATATAATGAGCGACTTATGCCTTCTCCACCACTGCCCCCTTCCGATCTTCGCCCGCTGACGCCGTCGCTCGGCGCCAGGCGCCGCTTCCATGCCATGGTCAAGCCCATCGGCTCGGCCTGCAACCTGGACTGCAAGTATTGCTATTACCTGAGCAAGGGGGACCTTCTCGCTCAGCACCCCGGCGGGCGCATCGCCGAGGACCTGCTGGAGGAGTTCATCCGCCAGTACATCGAAGGCCAGGATGCGGATCGCGTGGTCTTCTCCTGGCAAGGCGGCGAGCCCACGCTGCTGGGATTGGATTTTTTCCGCAAGGTGGTCGAGCTTGAGGCGAAGCACAAGAAGGCGGGCCAACGGATCGAAAACGATCTGCAGACCAACGGCATGCTGCTGGACGAAGCCTGGTGCCGGTTCTTGCGCGAGCACGGCTTCCTGGTGGGCCTGAGCATCGACGGACCGCGGCACCTGCACGATGCCTACCGCGTGACCAAGGGCGGAGGGCCCACGTTCGACAAGGTCTTCGCGACCGCGAAGCTGCTGCGGCGGCAGGGCGTGAAATTCAACACCCTCACCGTGGTCAATCGCCTCAATGCGAAGCGGCCGCTGGACGTCTACCGTTTCCTCACCCGCGAGGTGGGCTCCACGTACGTGCAGCTCATCCCGTGCGTCGAGCCGAGGGACTTCCGCACCACCGCGCCGCAGCGGTGGGACCCGGCGAATCTCCCCCTCCTCGGCACGCCCGCCGCCCGCCCCGGCGCGCCGGACTCCGTCGTCACCGACTGGTCCGTCGATCCCGACGACTTTGGGACGTTCCTCTGCAAGGTCTTCGACGAGTGGCATCGCAAAGACCTGGGGCGGGTGCTGGTCGATCTGTTCGAGTCGGCGGTGGCGCAGTGGATGGGCCTGCCCGCGCAACGCTGCATCACCGGCGAGTTTTGCGGCAAGGGGGTGGCCCTGGAGCACGACGGCAGCGTCTACTCCTGCGACCACTACGTCTATCCCGAGTATCGGCTGGGCAATATTCACGAGCATTCGATCGCCGAAATGGTGTTCTCGCGCCGGCAGATGGACTTCGGTTTCGCCAAGCGCGACACGCTCCCCGGCTACTGCCGCGCGTGCAAGTACCTGTTTGCCTGCTGCGGCGAGTGTCCGAAGAACCGTTGCATCAGGACGCCGGAGGGCGACGCCGGGCTGAACTATCTGTGCGGCGGGCTGAGGCGGTTCTTCGAGCACGCGGATCCGCACCTCCGACGAATTGCCCAACAGTTGCAGAAAAAGTGAGCGGAAAATGAGCAAGAATCGTCGCCCGCGGCAGCCTGCCGCCCCATCCCCGCCGGCGAACCGACGCCCGCCGATCTGGGCGGTGGGAATCCTCATCTTGTCGCTGGCCGGCGTGGCGGCCGTCCTGGTCTATTACTTCCACAACGGCAGTGACGGCGACACCGTGGCGTCCTCGCCGGCCGCAGCGGCCGGCGCCCCGCTCTCCGCGGCCCAGCGCCGCGCGCTCGTCGGCCGCTGGCGGCGCGGCGACGCGAATTACGTGCTGGAGATCCGCGCGGTCGCCGCCGACGGTGGCATCGACGCCGCCTATCTGAACCCGCGGCCGATCCACGTCGCCAAGGCCCAGGCCAGCGCCGCGGACGGCAAGATCAGCGTCGTCGCCGAGCTTCGCGATCGGCTTTATCCCGGCAGCTACTATACCCTCGTTTACGACCCGCACGACGACCGGCTGGCGGGCATCTACCACCACCTCGGCATTCATCAGGATTTTGACGTCTTCTTCACCCGCATCGGCGGGAAACCCTAGCCGGCAAGAAAGGAGGAGAGGCCCCATGGACAGCAGCTAAGCGGCCCTGGCGACCCTTGGGCGGACGAGAAGGGGCGCGGCACGTGTGGTTTTCGAGGTCATCTGCGTGAAACAAGCGAGAATACGGAGGAAGAAACAATGTTACGGCCAAGTATCCAAAAAGCCATCGAGCGGATCTTCAAGTCCGCCGCGACGGCAACCTGCGGGTTGACCGTCGGCTTGGGGCTCCTGAGCTGCGCATCGCAGCCGGCGGCGGCCCAGCCCGACGCGAAGAAACCCAACATCCTCTTTATCATGGGCGACGACGTGGGCTGGTTCAACATCGGCGCTTATCACCGCGGCATCATGTCCGGCAAGACGCCCAACCTAGACAAGCTGGCCAAGGAAGGCATGATGTTCACCGACTACTACGCCGAGGCGAGTTGCACGGCGGGCCGCGCGAACTTCATCACCGGCGAAATTCCCCTGCGCACCGGCCTGACCACCGTGGGCCAGGCCGGCGCCGACGTCGGCCTGCCGGAGAAGGCCTGCACGCTGGCCACCGCCCTGAAGGAGCAGGGCTATACCACCGGGCAGTTCGGCAAGAACCACCTCGGCGACCTGAACAAGTACCTGCCCACGGTGCACGGCTTCGACGAATTCTTCGGCTACCTCTACCACCTCGACGCCATGTCGGACCCCTATTGGTTCGATTATCCCCAGGACTGGATCGACAAGACGGGCCCGCGCAACCTCGTGCGTTGCTGGGCGACGGACACGGACGACCCCACGGTGGAGCCGCGCTGGGGCAAGGTCGGCAAGCAGAAGATCGTCGATGAAGGCCCGCTGGCGCCGTTTCCGAACATGAAGGACATGCAGAACTGGCAGAAAGGCCGCCCGGCCAAGTACGACATGGAGACCTTCGACGACGTGCTGGTGAAGAGTTCCTGCGACTTCATGGACAAGGCCAAGAAGGACGGCAAGCCGTTCTTCCTCTGGCACAACACCACGCGGATGCACGTCTTCACCTACCTGCCGCCGAAGTACCAGAAGATGATGAATCCCAAGGACAACTACAACGTCGAGGAGGCCGGCATGGCGCAGATGGATGACAGCGTCGGCGAACTCCTCAAGCACCTGGAAGAAATCGGCGAGGCGGAAAACACGATCGTGGTCTTCACCACGGACAATGGCGCGGAGGTGTTCACCTGGCCGGACGGCGGCATGACGCCCTTCAAGGCCACCAAGGGCACCGTCTTCGAGGGCGGCTTCCGCGTGCCGTGCATTGCCCGCTGGCCGGGCCACATCAAGCCGGGCAGCGTCGAAAACGGCATCTTTTCCGGCCTGGACTGGTTTCCCACCTTGTGCGCCGCCGCGGGCAACCCGGACATCACCGCGCAGCTTCTCAAGGGCGTGAAGCTCGGCGACCGCACGTACAAGAACCACCTCGACGGCTACAACCAGTTGGACGTGCTGCTGGGCAAGGGAAAATCCAAGCGGCACGAACTCTTCTACTTCGGCGGGCCCCAATTGGGCGCGATCCGCATCGATGACTTCAAGTTCCAGTTCTTCCAGCAGCCCTGGGGCTGGCCCGGAGAAAAGACCACAACCGACATGCCGACCATTGTGAATCTCCGCCAGGATCCATTTGAGCGGACGCCGGCCACCCGGGGCCAGAGCATGAACGACATGGGCGGGGGGTACATGAACGACTTCTATGCCCGCGAATTCTGGCGCTTCGTCGTCGTGCAGAAGACGGTGGGCAAGCTGGCGATGACGGCCGTTGACTACCCGCCGATGCAGGACCCGGCCTCCTTCAATCTGGAGGCCTTGAAGAAGAAGATCGACGCGGTGATCAAGCAACACGAAGGCGAATAGTGCGATCCCCCCAGCGAGCGCCCCGAACGCCGGGGCGCTCGTTCTTTTCTCTGTCGTCGGTATGAGCTACACTTTCGAGGGGGACTCGAACTTTGGGACTGGCCTTCCGTGCGCAGCAAGGCGCCCGCCCGCTTTCCAACAATCGAACTCGATCCTCTAACAACCGGAAACCACCATGAACCTTCGCCGCCGCAGGCTGGCCCTGCTGTTGGCCGCAGTGGCCGTTCAGATCGCCGGATGCGCCCAAGACCCCCTGCCCTCTTGGAACGACGGCCCCGCGAAACAGGCCATCGTGAGCTTTGTCCGGGCGACCACGGATGCCTCCAGTCCGCAGTTCGTGCCGCCGCGCGAGCGCATCGCCACCTTCGACCAGGACGGCACGCTGTGGGTCGAGAAGCCGGTGGTTCCGCAACTGATGTATTGCCTGGACCGCGTCGGCGCCCTGGCGAAGGAGAAGCCGGAACTCAATGGCACCGAGCCGTTCAAGACCGTCCTCTCCGGCGACCGGGCGGCGCTGGCGAAGCTTTCCAAGAAGGACCTCGAAAAGATTCTGGCGGCAACGCTCGCCGGCATGACGACGGACGAGTTCGAGGCCGAGGTGAAGCAATGGCTCGCCGCCGCCAAACACCCGCGCTGGCGCCGGCCTTATACCGAACTGACCTACCAGCCGATGCAGGAGGTGCTAAAGTATCTGCGCGCCAACGGCTACAAGACCTACATCGTCACCGGCGGCGGCCAGGACTTCGTGCGCGTTTACGCCGAGCAGACCTACGGCATCCCGCCGGAGCAGGTGGTCGGGACCATGGCCGGCATCAAGTTCGGCTATGGCAAGGACCGCAAGCCGATCCTGACGAAGGAGCCCAGGCTGCTCTTGAGCGACGTCTATGCCGGCAAGCCCGAAGGCATCCACCTGATGATCGGTCGCCGGCCGCAGGCGGCGTTTGGCAATTCGACGGGTGACCAGCAGATGCTCGAATACACGAAGGCCGGCGACGGCCTGCGGCTGGCGATGCTCGTGCTGCACGACGACGCGGTGCGGGAATACGCCTACGGCCCGGCGCAAGGTTTGCCCGACACCAACGAGGGCACCTTCACGCAGTCGCTCTACGACGAGGCGCAGAAGGCCGGCTGGACCGTCATCAGCATGAAGAACGACTGGAAGCGGATCTTCGCCTTCGCGCAGTAGCTGGCCATCCTTGCCCCTGTTGAGGAGGCCGGCACGAGGCGTAGGGTGGGACAAGCCAAGCACAGTCCCACCAAGACCGCTACCAGGCGAAGTGGGCGAATGCCTTGTTGGCGTCGGCCATGCGGTGGACGTTCTCGCGCTTCGTGTAGGCGCCGCCCTCGCGATTGAAGGCGGCCGCGAGCTCGGCGGCCAGCTTGTCGGCGGTCGGACGCCCCTTTTTCTCCCGCACCGCCCCCAAGATCCAGCGGATCGCCAGCGACTGCTGCCGCGTCTTGCTCACCTGCATCGGCACCTGGTACGACGCCCCGCCGACGCGCTTCGAGCGGACCTCGATGTTCGGCTTGACGTTCTCCACCGCCTGGGTGAAGACGTCGATGGGCTCGGTGTCCTTGATCTTCTTGCCGATGATCTCCAAGGCGCCGTAGAAGACCTGCTGGGCAGTGCTCTTCTTGCCGTCCCACATCAAACAATTGACGAACTTGCTGGCCAGGATTGACCCGAACTGGGGATCCGGTCTCAAGGATTTTCTGCTGGCGGTGATGCGACCCATGGGAATTCAGGGGCTGGGGGCTGGGGGCTGGGGGCTGGGGACGTGAGGAGCGGACCAGCCCCTAGTCCCCAGCCCCTCGTCCCTCGTTTTAAGTTTTCTTCGCTCCGTAACGGCTGCGGGACTGCTTGCGGCCATCGACGCCGAGGGTGTCCAAGGCCCCGCGGACGACCTGATACCGCACGCCCGGCAGGTCGCGGACGCGGCCGCCGCGGACCAACACGATCGAGTGCTCCTGCAAGGTATGGCCCTCGCCGGGGATGTAGACGGTCACTTCCTTGCCGTTGGAGAGCCGCACGCGGGTGATCTTGCGGAGGGCGGAGTTGGGCTTCTTGGGGGTCATGGTCTTGACCTGCAAGCATACCCCCCGTTTCTGGGGGCATTTCTCCAGCACCGGGGCCTTGCTGAACTTCCGCGGCGGCTTCCGCCGCCTTCGCACCAGTTGGTTGATCGTGGGCATAGTCGTCTCGATTTTTCGCAAGCTGGCCGCCTGGCAGCCAAGAATCCCTTATTTTGCCAGATTTCCGGCGGGTGTCAAGGGGTCCCGAACGGCGTTAGACGGCCACTTCCTTGGTGTTTTGCACGATGATTTTCGGGTCGTGGTTTTCCGGAGGAACGGCAAGGCCCTTTTCTTTCAGCAGCGCCACGTGCTCCTTCATCCCCCACTTGGCCTGATAGAGGCAGTCTTCGACAGAATGCCCGCTGCCGGTAAAACCCTCGAGCTCCGCGGAGTAGAAGCCGAAGTAGCCGGGGTCTTCCGTGGCCTCGATCACAAGCGAATACGGCAGTTCGATCATAGCGTAAACTCTCTTATCTCAAGCCGGCGGCCCTTAGAATGCTCTGGCATGTCCCGGTCGGGACTTCCCTCGATCCATGATAATCGATGCGGACCAACCGTGGCCACCCCGGCTTGCCATAGTATCGTACGGATCCCTTCTCCTTGAGAACCCGAAACCCGTCCTTCTCGAGGAGCCGCACCAATTCGCTGAATTTCAACCAAGCCCTCCTTCTCCCGCGGGTCGTTGGCGCGCGTCCCCACCGCAGTCCGCGGTCCCCTGAGGCATGGCCCCGAGGGTCTACTCCTCCTCCGGCGCCGCTTCCTCGTCATCGCCGTCGCCGAGGTCGACCAGGTCGTCGGCCTCGACGTCTTCCTCGTCGTCGTCACCGCCGCCGCCAAAGAGTTCCTCCAGGGTGGCGGAGGTGGCGGCGGCGGCGGGCTCCGCGGCGGCCCCTTCGCCCTCTTCCTTGGCGGTTTCCAGCAGGGGGAAGTGGCGGGCCAAGACGTCTTCCTTCTCCACCGCCAGGCCCTCCAGGGCCTGCGGCCGGATGCGGACCTCCGAGTCCTGGTAGGTGCGGAAGCCCGTGCCCGCCGGCACCAGGTGGCCGAGGATGACGTTCTCTTTCAGTCCGACGAGGTTATCGACCTTGCCTGCCAGGGCGGCCTCGGTGAGCACCTTGGTGGTTTCCTGGAAGCTGGCGGCGGAGATGAAGCTGGAGCTTTGCACGGCCGCCTTGGTGATGCCCAGCAACTGGGTGCTGGCGGTGGCCGCCTTGGGCTTGGCGCCGCGGGCCGCGTTGCCGCCGAGGGCCTCGATCTGGGCGTTGACCTGTTCGAGGGTGTCCACAGGCACGATCGCCCCGGGCTCGAAGTCGCTGTCTCCCTTTTCGACGATCTTCAGGCAATGGTCCAGCTCCCGGTTGACGGCGCGGAAATCGAACTTGTCCATGACCGAGCCGGGCAGCAAGGTGGTGTCGCCGGTGGTCTCGACGCGGAGTTTGCGGAGCATCTGGGCGACGATGATCTCGATGTGTTTGTCGTTGATCTGCACGCGCTGGCTGCGGTAGACGTTTTGGATTTCGCGGGTGAGGTACTGTTGGACGGCCTCTTCGCCGGAGATGCGGAGGATGTCGTGGGGGACCAGGGGGCCATCGACCAGGGCCTCGCCGGCGCGGACGAAGCTGCCGGCGTGGACGCGGAGGTGCTTGCCGTGGGAGACGAGGTGTTCGCGTTCGATGCCGCTTTCGCTGCGGACGATGATGGTGCGTTTGCCGCGGCGTTTTTCCCCCAGCAGCTCGATGGTGCCGTCGATTTCGGCCATGACGGCGGGGTCTTTGGGCTTGCGGGCCTCGAAGATCTCCGTCACCCGCGGCAGGCCGCCGGTGATGTCCTGCGTGCCCGAGACCTCGCGGGGGGTCTTGGCCAGCAGCGTGCCGGCGGAGACCGTGCTGCCCTCGGCCACTTCGATGTTGGCCTTTTCCGGCAGGTAGTAGAAGTCGAGGATCTTGCCGGTGTGGTCTTCGAGGACGATTTGCGGGTGGAGGTCGCCCTTGTGCTCCATGACGAGTTGGCGGACGTGGCCGCTGGGGTCCTTTTCCTGCCGCATGGTTTCGCCCTCGATCACGTCCTCGTAGCGGACCTTGCCGCCGACTTCGGCGAGGATGGGGATGGCGTGCGGGTCCCACTGGCACAGCAGCGCGCCGGCGGGCACCTCCTGGTTTTCGTTCACCTGGAGGTTGGCGCCAGCGGGGACTTCGTACTTTTCCAGCTCGCGTCCCTTGGCGTCGAGGAGGAGGATTTCACCGTTGCGGGTGAGGACGACCTGCTGGCCGGCGTCGTTGCGGACGACTTTCAGGCGGGTGAATTTGACCAAGCCCGGCTTCTTGGCGCGGATTTCGCTCTCCTCGACGGCGTGGGCGGCGGTGCCGCCGATGTGGAAGGTCCGCATCGTCAGTTGCGTGCCCGGCTCGCCGATGCTCTGGGCGCCGATGATGCCCACAGCCATCCCCTGCTCGACCAGCGCCCCGGTGGAGAGGTCCATGCCGTAGCACAGCGCGCAGATGCCCAGCGAGGCGTCGCAGGTCATCGGGCTGCGGACCTGGATCTTTTCCAGGCCGAGTTCCTCGATTTTGCGGGCGATGTCGGCGGTGATCAGCTCGTTCTCCCGCACGATGACTTCGTCGGTGATGGGATTGACGATGTTGGCGCGGCTGACGCGGCCGCGGACCGAGTCGGCCAGGCTGACCTCGACCTTCTCGCCGCGGTAGATGACCCCCTTGGTGATGCCCTGGGTGGTGCCGCAGTCGTGCGCGGTAACGACCACGTTCTGGGCCACGTCGGCCAGCTTGCGGGTCAAGTAGCCGGAGTCGGCCGTCTTCAAGGCCGTGTCGGCCAGGCCCTTGCGGGCGCCGTGGGTGGAGCTGAAATACTCCAGCACGTTGAGCCCCTCGCGGAAGTTGGCCTTGATGGGCGTCTCGATGATCTTCCCCGACGGCTTGGCCATCAAACCGCGCATTCCCGCCAACTGCCGAATCTGCTCGACGCCGCCGCGGGCGCCGGAGTGGGCCATGAGGAAGATCGGGTTGACGTAGCCGGGGAAGCGGCGGTCGTTCTCCAGCTCGGTCATCATCTCGGTGGTGATTTGTTCGCGGGCGTGGGTCCAGGCGTCCAGCACCTGGTTATAGCGCTCGCCCTCGGTGATGATGCCGCGCTGGTAGAGCTTGGTGATCTTCTGCACCCCCTTCTCGGCGTTGCCGATGATCTTCGACTTGTTGGGCGGCGTGATCAGGTCGTCGGTGGCGAAGCTCAGGCCGCTGAGCGTGCTCTGGCGGAAACCCAGGCGGTTGAGGGTGTCCAGCAGGTCGATGGTCGCCCGCCGCCCCAGCCGCTCGTAGCAGTCGGAAATCACCCCCGCCAGGTCGGAAGACCGCAGCGAGGTGTTGTAGTAGGGCATGCCGTCGGGGAGCATGGTGTTGAAGAGCACGCGGCCGATGGTGGTGCTGAAGCGATCGCCGGCCTTCAGCAGGGGCTCGCCTTTGACCAGCCGCCCCTCGGGCAAGCGCACCTGGATGTTGGCGTGCGTGGCCACCACGCCCAGCGAGTAGGCCAGCATCGCCTCCTGGAACGAAGCGAAGATCATGCCGTCGCCCTTGGCGCTGGTCAACGACGAGGTGATGTAATAGCAGCCCATCACCACGTCCTGCGACGGGCTGATGATGGGGGAGCCGTTGGCCGGGCTGAAGATGTTGTTGGTCGACATCAGCAGCGTGTGGGCCTCGACCTGGGCCTCGATCGACAGCGGCAGGTGGACGGCCATCTGGTCGCCGTCGAAGTCGGCGTTGAAGCCCTTGCAGACCAGGGGGTGCAGCTTGATGGCGTTGCCTTCCACCAGCACGGGCTCGAAGGCCTGGATGCCCATGCGGTGCAGCGTGGGGGCCCGGTTCAGCATCACGGGATGGTTCTGGATCACCTCTTCGAGGATGTCCCAGACCTCCTCGTCCTTGCGCTCCAGCATCTTCTTGGCGCTCTTGATGGTGTCGGCGTGCCCCAATTCCTTCAAGCGGCGGATGATGAAGGGCTGGTACAGTTCCAGGGCGATCTTCTTCGGCAGCCCGCACTGGTGCAGGCGCAGCCCCGGGCCCACCACGATCACGCTGCGGGCCGAGTAATCGACGCGCTTGCCCAGCAGGTTCTCGCGGAAGCGCCCCTGCTTCCCCTTGATCATGTCGGTGAGCGACTTCAGGGGGCGGTTGCTGGAGCCCAGCACCGGCCGCTTGCAGCGGTTGTTGTCGAACAGCGCGTCGACCGACTGCTGCAACATCCGCTTCTCGTTGCGGATGATCACTTCCGGCGCGTTGAGATCGACCAGCTTCTTCAGGCGGTTGTTGCGGTTGATGATGCGGCGATAGAGGTCGTTCAGGTCGCTGGTGGCGAAATTGCCCGAGTCCAGCAGGACCAGCGGGCGGAGGTCGGGGGGGATCACCGGGATCACGTCCAGCACCATCCATTCCGGCCGGTTGTCGCTGTCGCGAATCGCCTCCACGATCTTCAGGCGGTTGATCAGGTCCTTCTTCTTCTGCTTCGAGGCGGTCTCGCTCAGATCCACGCGCAACTGCACGGAAAGCGACACCAGGTCGAGATCGACCAGCAGCTTGCGGACGGCCTCGGCGCCCATCTCGGCCTCGAACGAGCCGTCCGGATATTGCAGCCGGGCGGCGCGGTACTCCTCCTCGGTGAGCAGTTGCTGGTGCTTCAGGGCCGTCTCGCCCGGCTTCGTGACCACGTAGTCCTGGAAATAGATCACCTTCTCCAGGCTGGTGGTCTTCATGTTCAGCAGCGCGCCCAACCGGCTGGGCATGGCCTTGAAGAACCAGATGTGGACCACCGGGGCGGCCAGCTCGATGTGGCCCATCCGCTTGCGGCGGACGCGGCTGTGCGTGATCTTCACGCCGCAGCGGTCGCAGATCATCCCCTTGTATTTCATGCCGCGGTACTTGCCGCAGGCGCATTCCCAGTCCTTTTCCGGTCCGAAAATCCGCTCGCAGAACAGGCCGTCCTTCTCGGGACGATAGGTGCGGTAATTGATCGTCTCCGGCTTCTTCACTTCGCCGAACGACCAACTGCGGATGTCGTGCGGCCGCGCCAGGCTGATCTTGACCGCCGCGTAATCGTTAATCCGGTCGTAGGTGGTTTCGCCGATGCTCACTGCGATCACTCCTCTTCAGCAACGGAACAGTTTTTCGTGGATGGGCGGGTGGGTGACTTCCCTCATTCGTAACGTTGCAATTTAAGATTCAGGTTTGCCAGGGCAGATTAACCGTTGTGGGTAACTCGTCCGGAACCTTGATGTTGGCTAGCGGGTGCAACTGGTCTATGAGGAATCGCTCGACGCCATTCCTGAATTGTTGTTCAACCCTGGCCCATGTGACAAAAAGGCCCAAACCGGCATATTTCTGGATTTCCGGATTCGTCCGGTGTTCCTGGAGCCGCTGTCTTATGTTTCCTTGGCCAACGTAGACCACCGTCGGGGTTGGCCCTCCGTGCCAGATGACATACACGCCCTCCATGTTGTTGAAGTGCGCGTGGTTGAGGTCCACTGTACTCAGTGGGCACCAAACGTCACCCTGGCACTTTATCCAGCTTAGGCTAATGCTCATAGGCTTTCTCCAATCGCGAATACCGCCCGAGGACGGCCACATCTACCTTCCGGGCTCGATAAATTCTTGCGGAGCAGCGGCCCCGAGCGGCACTTGGCCGGGCTGTGCCTCGGCCGCAGCAGCCACTGGGACCGCGTAGAAGTTCTGCGGAAAATCCGCACAAATCTGGTGTACACGCGCTGCGAGCCTGTTAAGGTCCTCATCCTTCGACTGGTCCTTGATCGCAACGCATACGGTCTTCTGAGACTCCAATACCTCCCCGATCGTCTTCATTTGGTCCAATTTTAGATACTCGGTTAGAACACGAGGCGGGATGATCCTTACGACCTGACCGAGCATAAGGAGTACGTCCCCGGCTTTGCCCTCAAGCCGACGAATGGTGTCAAGTGGCGCGAGCTTGAAGTATCGCGGATGTTGCAATTCGAATGAGATGTAATCTGCCCACGCGGCGCAGGCCGTGTTAAGCGAGCCGACTTTCGCGAGAAAACTGCTCATGACCCTCGCCTGCTCCTGCTGCCGACCGCCATTCCCCGGCGTGTTCATGGCGCTGATTTCCTCTAGTGACGCGCGGAGGGCACGCTCGGCCTCCTCGAATTTGGCAATGAAGTCCTCAAGTTTCTTCTGCGCGTCCGAACCGAACAAACGTTGTACTTGGTAGGTAAGCCGGCGCGACGTGATTTTGGCGACAACGATCCCAAGCCAGCCGAGCCCGAACAGGACCTCGACGCATGCGACTCCCCTCGAGTATCCGACAGGATGGAGTTCGCCGTAGCCGAGCGACGATAACGTCACGACGCTGAAATATACACCGTCTCCATAGGTGCATGGGGAGAGTGGCTCGTCACCCTTTGCGATGCCCTGATTCCGTGGCGTCAACAATGTGTAAATGCCTCCAAAACCGAAAATCACAGCAATGAGAGCAACGATGTAAAAGGTGAGCCACACCTCCTCGATCATGTAATCGAGCGCCTTCTCACATTTTCTCAGGGACGCTCCACACCACTTGTACATCGACGAAACCCAACAAACTGACGATCGTTAGCACCGTACCTCGGAACTCAGTTCATGCAGCACGTTTGCTGCGACGGCATATCGAACTCCTATATGCGGGCTTTCTCCAATTGCATGTTCAAGGCCAGGCCGCGGATCTCGTTGGTCAACACGTCGAAGCTCGCCGGGGTGCCGGCCTCCAGGGTATTCTCCCCCTTGACCATGGCCTCGTAGATCTTCGTGCGGCCCTCGACGTCGTCGCTCTTGACGGTCAACAACTCCTGCAAGATGTAGGCCGCCCCGTAGGCCTCCAGCGCCCAGACTTCCATCTCCCCGAAGCGCTGGCCGCCGAAGCGGGCCTTGCCCCCCAGCGGCTGCTGGGTGATGAGCGAATAGGGACCGGTGCTGCGGGCATGGACCTTGTCGTCCACCAGGTGGTGCAGCTTCATCATGTAGATGTAGCCCACCGTGGAAAGCTGCTCGAAGGGCTCGCCGGTGCGGCCGTCGAAGAGCTGGGCCTTGCCGTGCTCGGGCAGGCCGGCCTCGGCCAGCGCCTTGCGGATGGCCGGCTCGTCGGCGCCGTCGAAGATCGGCGTGATCGCCTGGAACCCCAGCTTCGCCGCCGCCCAGCCCAAGTGCGTCTCCAGGATCTGGCCCACGTTCATACGGCTGGGCACGCCCAGCGGATTCAGCAGGATCTGCACCGGGGTGCCGTCGGGCAAGAAGGGCATGTCCTCCTGGGGGAGGATCTTGGCGATCACCCCCTTGTTGCCGTGCCGACCGGCCATCTTGTCGCCCACGGAAATCACCCGCTTCGCCGCCACGTAGACCTTGACCATTTGCAGCACGCCGCTGCGGAGCTCGTCGCCGCGCTTCATCGAGTTCAGCCGCCGGTCGCGGGCGTCGATGGCCGCCTCGACCGCCGGCCAGGAGGTCTTGTAGATCTTCTCCACCTCGGTCTTGCGCTGCGGACTGCGGATGTCCAGCGAATCAAGGTTGAATTGCTGCGCCTGCTCGGCCACGTAGCGGTGCTCCTGGCCTTCGACGAGGGGGTTGCCGTCCTCGTCGGTCAGTTTCTTCTTCAGCACCTCTTCGATCTGCCCGACCAGGGCGCCGAAGGCGGCGGTGATCCGCTCGTTGCCGGCGGTCTCCGCTTCCTTCAAGGCGGTTTCGAAGGCCTTCCGCTCGTCCTCGGAGAGGCTCATGCGGCGGGAGAATTTCTGCGTGTCGATGACGATCCCCTCCACGCCCGAGGGCACCTCCAGCGAATCGTTTTTCACGTCTTCGCCGGCGCGGCCGAAGATGGCGTGCAGCAGTTTTTCTTCCGGGGTCAGCTCGGTCTTCGACTTGGGCGAGACCTTGCCCACCAGGATGTCGCCCGGCTCGACGTAGGTGCCGATGCGGACGATGCCGCTCTCGTCGAGGTTGCGGAGCATTTTTTCGCTGACGTTGGGGATATCGCGGGTGAATTCCTCGCGGCCCAGCTTGGTCTCGCGGATTTCGATGTCGAATTCCTCGATATGGATCGAGGTGTAGGTGTCGTTTTGCACCAGTTCTTCGCTGATGATGATGGCGTCTTCGAAGTTGAAGCCGTCCCAGGCCATGAAGGCCCCCAGGACGTTGCGGCCCAGGGCCAACTCGCCGTTGTAGGTGGCGGCGCCGTCGGCGATGATCTGTCCCTTCTCCACCTTGGCGCCGGGGGCAATGATGGGCTTCTGGTTCTGGCAAGTCCGCTCGTTGAGGCCCACGAACTTCCGCATGGGGTACACGTCGCCGTCGATCTCGATCCGCTTGGCGTCCACGTAGGTGACGATTCCCTTGTTGCGGGCATGGACGGGCATGCTGGAGTTCCGCGCGGCGGCCACCTCCAAGCCGGTGGCCACCAGCGGCGGCTCGGTGATCAACAGCGGCACCGCCTGCCGCTGCATGTTGGAGCCCATCAGCGCCCGGTTGGCGTCGTCGTGCTCCAGGAAGGGGATCAATCCCGCCGATACGCCCACCATCTGGGCGGGCGCCACGTCCACGTACTCCACCTGGCTCGTCGGCGTGAGGGTGAAGTCGCCGTGGTAGCGGGCGACGATCGTCTCGCCCACCAGCTTGCCGGCCTCGACCGGCGTGTCGGCCGGGGCCAGCTTCGCCTCGTGCTCCTGGTCGGCGCGGAGCCACTCGATCTCACTGGCCAGCTTGCCGTGCTTGACCCTCCGATAGGGAGTGACCAGGAAGCCGTATTCATCGACGCCGGCGTAGATCGCCAAGCTGGAGATGAGGCCGATGTTGGTGCCTTCGGGGGTTTCGATGGGGCAGATGCGGCCGTAGTGGGAGATGTGCACGTCGCGGACCTCGAAGCCGGCGCGCTTGCGGTTCAAACCGCCGGGGCCCAAGGCGGAAAGCCGCCGCTCGTGGGTGAGCATCGACAGGGGGTTGGTCTGGTCCACCACCTGGGAGAGTTCGCCGCGGCCGAAGAAGTATTCGATGGCCGCGGAAATGCTCTTCGGGTTGACCAGGCTCCGCGGCGTCATGTCCTCGATGTCCTTCAGGCTCATCCGCTCCTGCACCGTGCGGCGGAGCTTGAGGAAGCCCTTGCGCAGCTCGTCGCTGGCCAGCTCGTCGATGGTCCGCAGGCGGCGGTTGCCCAAGTGGTCGATGTCGTCGATCTCCGCCGAGGGTTCGTTGGCGCGGAGCTTCACCAGGTAATGGATGGCGGCGATCAGGTCGTCGGGCCGCAGCGTCATCTCGTCCTCGGGGATGCTCAGCCCCAGCTTGCGGTTGATGCGGAAGCGGCCCACGCGACCCAGCCGGTAACGGTTGGTGTCGAAAAACTTCTCGTGGAAGAGGGCCTTGGCCTTCTCCAACTGCGGCGGGTTGCCGGGACGCAGCCGCTGGTAGATCCGCAACAGCGCCTCTTCGTGGCTGGCCGTGGCATCGTCGGCCAAGGCGTTGAGAATCAGCGGGTTGCGCTGGTCGGCCATCACCTCGACGTTGGTCAAACCCGAGGTGCAGATCATCTCCGCCATGTTCTTGCTGATCTTCTGGCCGCACTCGACGATCACTTCGCCGGCCCGCGGGCTGTCGGACGGATACACGATGTCGCCCACCGCCATCTTGCCCTCGACCTTCACCACGCTGCGGCCGTCGACGATCTTCTCCTGCTGCGTGTCATAGAACGCGCGGAGGATCGCGGCGTTGTCGCTGTACTGCGGATCCATCGCCCGCAGCAGCGTGATCGCCGAGAATTTGCCGCTCTGGTCGATGCGCACCGCCAGGCTTTCCTTGCGGGTGACGTTGAGCTCGATCCAACTGCCGCGCTCGGGAATGATGCGGCAACTGTGCAAGCGGCGCTCGGCGCCCTCGATCTCGCTGACAAAGTCC
>JBKQVT010000237.1:0-52602 GCA_052139835.1 Thermoguttaceae bacterium | reverse complement strand
CCCACTCGAAGGGCTCGTTGACAAACACGCATTTCGGCATCGTCCGGCATTGTCCAGCTTCGAGAGAGCCATATCTTGCTCCGGTGCCGACGGGTCATATCCGAGCGCCGATGCAAAATCCCAAGGGGGCGGCTGCGAAATCGCGGCGGCGAGAGGATCGAGGAGAAGCTTGTTGAACTTGAAACGATGTCCTTCGCCGGGTTCGTAGGGGCCATCCACGCGGTAAGCATAGAGTTGACCGGGACCGATCCCTTTCACCCAGACGTGCCAGACGTCGCCGGTGCGGTTGCGCGCTCGATCCAAGTCGATAGCCCGGGCGGGTGCCGCGTCTTCGGAATGGTCGAAGAACTCCGGTCGAACTCGGCTGGCGCAACGGCTGAACATGGCGAAATTCACCCCTCCCTCCGTTTCCTGGGTTCCCAGAGGCAGAGGAGAGCCTGCCCGAACGTCAGCGCGCCCGGACATTTCCGAGATACGGTCGTGCAAGTCGCGTTGAGACGTTTTCATCATCGTTGCCATAGGATTCGTGCCTCTTCCAGTGGGATCGCCACGCCATCACAGTGTGGTATCACTCGCGCCGTATAGTCCGCTGGTGGGCGGGCCGCAGACACGGCCGTGCTATAAACGTAGCCGTCCGACGCGCCGGTCAGTTGGCCAGCGAGTTTCATCTCCTGCCGCACAGGGGCACCGCCCATGACGCCGTCGGCGCAAATCTCTACTCGCACCGCCTTGGGGTCGAGGTCATTGAGACAAACCTGAACCTCAAATAGGTTCTGCTCGCCACGAGTCTCAACCTTCACTTCGCCGAAGTGCAGCCCGCCCCATTTCTGTTCCAAGGTGTGCTGCCAATTGACCATCTGGCTGCCCACCGCGCCGTTGTCGGCAGCCCGCCCACGATAAGCTGCCGCGGCCGGGATGTAGCGTTGGTCGGTGTATTCGCGCACCGTGCGGTTGGCGGAAAAACGCGGTGTCAACCGCGCCATGCTTTCACGCATCCGCGCGACCCAGGAGGTCGGGATGCCCTTGTCGTTGCGTGCATAGAACTCGGGGATTACCTCCCGTTCGAGCAGATCATAGAGGGCCTCGGCTTCGGCAGCGTCCCAGGCCGGATCGTCGCCATGTTCCTGGCCGTCGCCAAGCGCCCAGCCCACTTCAGGCGAGTAGGCTTCCGCCCACCAGCCATCCAATTCCGAGAGATTGATGCCACCGTTGACAAGGACCTTCATGCCACTTGTGCCACTGGCCTCCCACGGCCGCCGTGGCGTGTTGATCCACACGTCCACCCCCTGCACCAGGAGTTCCGTGAGGAACATATCGTAGTCGCTGAGGAAGATAACGTGGGGGCGAACCTCGGGCCGGCGAATGAAACGTATCCACTGCTGGATCAAGGCCTGGCCCGCCTGGTCCGCCGGATGGGCCTTGCCCGCCAGAATGAGTTGCACCGGGCGCTGGGGATCGATCAACAGGCGCAGCAGGCGCTCGGGATCGTGCAGGAGCAGGTTCGGCCTTTTGTAGGTGGCGAAGCGGCGGGCGAAACCCAGCGTCAACGCGTCCGGATCGAACAAGTCCTTCGCACTTTCGACCGCCTCGGCCGACGCGCCGGCGCCGGCAAGTTGCAGGGCGATGCGCCGGCGAACGTGCTTGACGAAAGACTTTCTGGCGGTCGAGCGCAGCCGCCAGAGGTCGGCGTCGGAAACACAGCGGATGTCCTGCTCCAAGGTTTCCGTCGTCCCCAACCAGCGGCCCTTTCCACAGGCGCCCATCCAAAGATGATCGGCCGCCTTCGAGTCCCAACTGGGCACGTGAACTCCGTTGGTCACGTGTCCGACCGGCACTTCGTCCTCCGGCCAGTGGGGAAAAAGCGGCGCGAAGATGTGCCGGCTCACCTTCCCATGCAAGCGGCTCACGCCGTTGACCGCCCCGCTGCCGCGGATTGCCAAATAGGCCATGTTGAAGCTCTCCGCCGAGTCGTCCGGGTTCTGGCGGCCCAGGGCCAGCAAATCGTGCAGGGCAGTGCCCAGCTTTTCTTGGGCGTAGCGGCCGAGGTACTGCTCGATAAGCGCCGGAGCGAAGCAGTCGAAGCCCGCGGCCACCGCCGTGTGGGTGGTGAAAAGGTTGCCCGCCCGCGTGACGGCCAAAGCGACCTCGAACGGCTGCCCGTTGGCGTTCATGAAGGTCCGGGCCCGCTCCAAGATGGCCAGCGCCGCATGTCCTTCATTCAGGTGGCAGACCTCCGGCTGGATGCCCAGCGCGTCGAGCAACCGCCAGCCGCCGATTCCCAGCACCATCTCCTGCTGGAGCCGCAACTCCGGCCCGCCCCCGTAAAGCTCGCTGGTAATGCCCCGATGCGCGGGGAAGTTCGCCAGGTCATTGCTGTCCAGGAGGTAAAGTTTCACCCTGCCGACCTGGACCTGCCAGGCGCGAAGGCGGACCTGGTAACCGGGCAGGTCGAGTTCGAGCTGCAACCATTCCCCGTTGGGTTGCCGCAACGGCGTGATCGGCAACTGTCCGGGATCGTTGTAGGGGAAAAGGGCCTGCTGCGCCCCGTCCTTGTCGATCACCTGGCGAAAGTAGCCTTGCTGATAGAGCAGCCCCACCGCGACCACGGGCACCCCCAGGTCGCTGGCGGCCGTGAGTTTATAGCCGGCCACGTTGCCCAGGCCGCCCGAGTAGATCGGCAGCGCCTCGCTCAACATGAACTCCATGCTGAAATACGCGGCGCAGGTCAAGGGCGCTTGCGGGCAGGTCTGCTGAAACCACGCGGGCGTCTCCGCCGCCTGACGCCTTCTCTGCACCAGGGCATCCACCTTCTTGCGGAAGGCAGGTTCGGCCAGCATCTGCTGGAGCCTGTCCCGCGAGACCGTCTGCAGAACCACCCAGGGGTTTTGCGTGAGTTCCCAAAGCGCCGGATCGAGCTGCCGCCACACCTCGTCGGCGTAATGATTCCAGGACCAGCGCATGTCCAGGGCAAGCTCGGCCAGCGGCCCCAATCCCTCGACCTCCGTGGGGAGAAAAGAGTACATCGAGTTGCTGAGGCCTGCGCGCTTGCTCATGTTCTCTCCTTGACCCTCGTCTTGGCCGGAAACCCCGTCTGCCGCGTCCCCGCCGTCAAGGCCGCGCTGACGATGGCCTGGGCCTCCTCGAGGATACGCCGCAGATGATCCGCGCCGCGAAAGCTCTCGGCGTAGATCTTGTAGATATTTTCCGTCCCGGACGGACGCGCCGCGAACCAGCCGCTTTCCGCGATGACCTTCAATCCGCCGATGGGCGCCCCGTTGCCGGGCGCGCGACTGAGTATGCTCTGAATCTTTTCGCCAGCCAGGTCGGTGGACCGGACCTGCTGCGCCGAGAGCCCCTCCAGGGCTTCCTTTTGCTCCGGGGTGGCCGGCGCCTCGACGCGGTCGTAAACCGGCTCGCCGAACTCACGCGTGAGGTCCCGGTAGATCTCGCCGGGATCGCGGCCCATCCGCGCCGTGATCTCCGCCGCCAGCAGGGCCGCGATGATTCCATCCTTATCCGTGGTCCACACGCTCCCGTCGAGACGGACGAAAGACGCTCCCGCGCTCTCCTCTCCGCCAAAACCGAGCGAGCCGTCCAGCAAGCCGTCCACGAACCACTTGAAGCCCACCGGCACCTCGCAGAGCTTCCGGCCCAGCTTGGCGGCAACCCGGTCGATCATCCCCGTGCTCACCAGCGTCTTGCCGACCGCCGCCTCCCTGGGCCATTGCGGCCGGTGTTGGAAGAGGTAGAAGATGGCCACCGAAAGGTAATGATTGGGCGGGAGCAGACCCGCGCTCCGGGTAACAATCCCGTGCCGATCATGGTCGGTGTCGCATGCGAAGGCGACGTCGAATCGGTCCTTCAGGCCGATCAACCTCGCCATCGCATAAGGCGACGAGGGGTCCATGCGGATCTGGCCGTCCCAATCGACCGTCATGAACCGGAAGGTCGGATCGACCGCCTCGTTGACGACCGTGAGGTTCAGCCCGTAGCGCTCGGCAATCAGCCCCCAGTAGTGGACGCCGGCGCCACCGAGCGGATCGACGCCCAAGCTGATCTTGGCGCCGCGAATAGCATCCATGTCGATGACGTTGCCGAGGTCGCTCGTGTAGGCGTCGAGGTAGTCGTGCCGGTGAGTTGTGGAGGCCCGCAGGGCCTTCTCGAAAGGAATCCTCTGAACGCCCCGCAGGCCGCCTTCGAGAAACTCGTTGGCCTTCCTCTCGATCCAGCCCGTGACGACTGGTTCCGCCGGCCCGCCGTTGGGTGGATTGTACTTGAAGCCGCCGTCCTGGGGTGGATTATGCGAAGGCGTGATCACGATGCCGTCGGCAAACCCTGCTTTCCGCCCGCGGTTGTAGGTCAGGATCGCGTGGGAAACGGCCGGGGTCGGCGTATACTCGTCCCCCGCCGCGATCATGACGTCCACGCCGTTTGCCGCCAGCACCTCCAGCGCGCCGGCAACCGCCGGCACGGAGAGGGCATGCGTATCCATGCCGAGGAACAACGGGCCAGCGATCTTCTGCTGCGCCCGGTACAGGCAGATCGCCTGACTTATGGCCAGGATATGCCACTCGTTGAAAGCCTTGTCGATCGCGGAACCGCGGTGCCCTGAGGTGCCAAACGCGACCCGTTGCTCCGGCACCGAGGCGTCCGGCGTCTCGGCATAATAGGCCGTGATGAGCTTGGGCACATTGACCAGCATGGCTGGCTCGGCCGGCTTTCCCGCCAACGGGCTCACTTTCACGGCGATTCCCCCACTGCCATGGCAATGTGTCCTCGTAATACTATAGTGATGGGTCAACGGAATTGAGTTGCCCATACTGCCTAAAGTGGCAGATGGCGGTTGCCTGCATCTCCCAGGTTTACACTTGGCGCTGGCACAATGATTTTCCCGGATAATTTATTTTCGTCAAGACACCTCCCGATCTTCGAGTTCCGCGACTTTGGCCAAACGGCGCCGATGACGCTCGGCGCCGCTGAAACGGGCGTCCATCGCGACGGCAGACGTAGTAGCTATGGGCCTTGCCGTTGGTTGTGGGCAAGCGGTGCTGGTTGAGCCCTAGCGTCACGAGAGGCTCACGCACCATGAACTGGCGGCCGCACTTGGGCTGGACCGTCTTGAAACGGAGAAGCTGCTCAGGCGTCACGGCGTCACCGAGGACTGCGTGACCCTGGAAGGACGCGATTATCCAATCATGTCCCTTGTCGGCCGGCCGGTTCGCCCCGATAGCGTGTCGGACATCGACGGACCGAGCGCAGCGGGGATCGCGCCGTTATGGGCGTGATATACGCCAGGGCCCTTGACAGCCAAACGTACGCGATCGGGCCGAATCTCCACGACGACGATCTCGATACCGTCGCCGATCACAATGCTTTCATTCCGGCCGCGTGAGAGGACGAGCATGAGAGTTCCCTTCGGACGATAGTCATCAGCACAAGTCAGTTTCAGTTCCGGCCCGCTACAGGCCCCAGAAGACGTCGCCGGTCTCATCGGGGGAGCGTGCACCGCCGGACCATGACTCCCATCTGTCGAGGATCTTTCCAACCAGCCCGCACTGGTTCAGTGCGGGGACTTGTTGTTGCAGTTCGATCACCCGCTCTTTCATCGCGGCCGCCTGGCCGGCATCGGCGGCGAGTCGCGCTTCCAGCAGCAACGTCCTGGCTTCCCCGACGCGGCTGGCCAGGTCCAGCTGAATTTCCCTGGCGTCGGCGAGGATCGACCGGGCACGTGCCGGATCGGTCTGGAGCTTGGCCATGCAGGGGAGCGACAGGTCGGCCAGGTCGCCCTGAAAATGGTGCTCGATTTGCGCTGCGATGGCCTCGTCCAAGAGCGCTTGCGCCCGCGCGACGGCGCCCGTCCGGCGGTGCACTTCGGCCAACGTCACCAGGGCGCGGCATAAGATGCGGGCATTGTCGCCGTCGCGCCGCAAGACGTGGCACGCCTGCTTGAGCACCTTGGCGGCTTTGCGCAATTGCCCTTCGATCAGCAGCGCGTATCCCTGGTGTTCCCGGAAGGCGGCCACCGTGTCGGGAGCCTCGGCAGGCTCCTGGCTCAATCTGTCCTCGCCTTTGCGGAGCCAAATGGCCAGTTGCGGACTGGGAACGAGGCCGCAGAAACGAAAGACAAAGGCGTAATCGGTAATCAACTGCAGCGGAAGCGGCTCTTGGTTCGGCCAAAGTTCCTCGAGAATCGCAGGGCCGTCGAGGTATCCTCGGCGGGCCTGCACCCAGGCGCCCAGGCGGAGGAAATCCCGCCGGCTGTCGACGTTCAGCGACTCGCGCATCGGGCGCACGCAGTCCAGTATCTGGTGCGCCTCCTCGCATCGCCCTCTTTCATACAGCGATCGCGCACGGGCCAGAGACGCGCGCACATGGGCAAAACGGACCGCCGATTCTCGCAGCGGGTTGCGGAACGGCGGCTCCAAGCCCATGTCCGGCATGATGCAATGGGCCCACTTTTCTTCGGCGGCCAGCGGCTCGGAAAGGTCGAGGTGGCGGTGATTGCGAATGTCCCATACGCCCGTCCAATCGCAACAGTAGTCGCCGGCCCGCGCGTGAAAGCGCCGTACGCATTCGCCACGGAGACGCGCGCGGCCGATCGCGGGAGGATTGGCGATGGCGTGCTCGATGTTATCGACGCCCGGCACGGCGTGCTCCAGCGCGCCGGCCTGGTCCAACGCGGCAAACAGGCCCTGCGGGCCCAACTGCGCGAAGCGCGTATCCAGATCAAACAGCCGCCGCCGCAGGGCCAGCACGGCCTTGAGCTCGTCCAACGCAAGGCCCTCCTGCTGCAGCACCCAGGCAAGACGGTCGACATCGAGCTGAACCGGACCGTTCGGGTTGAGCAACTCCTCGTCCAGCGACAGACCGGCATTTCCATCCCCTCGTGCCAGCGGGACGTTTTCCAACACCCTTTGCAGGCGATTCCACTTCGGCAGCGATTCCCAGCAAATGCCCTGGCGGCGGGCAAACTCGCGATACAGCGACAGCTTGATTGCCCAATCCAACGTCTTGGCCACACCCTGGGCCCCTTCTTCGAGACGGTCCAGGACCTGGCGCAATCGCTCACAGGCCTGCGGGGCCCAGGGCGGCATGACCGTGTGGCCTAAATGGGCTTCAATCTGCCGGAGGATGTGCCGCTGCATGCCGATCGCGGTCCACGCCCGCCGGTCGGCAGACAGAACCCGCGCCGTGCACGTGGGATCGGCGGCAAACCGCTGCATGGCTTGCAACGGGTCCGCGAGCGTGATCTCGCGACACGGCCGCAGTCCCGCCTCGGCCAGCGCCACGACCAGCGTGGTGATCGCCGTCTTGAGCCAAAGGGCCGTCTGCGAGCAGACGCTTTCTCCACAAAGAACATGGAGGCGATGATAGCCGTCGCCGCTCAGGGACTCGTCCTTGGTGTGGAAGATGCCGCGTGCGGAGGTCGAGGAGCTCGAAATGACTTGCGCCAGGTGGGCCACGCGCGGGGAGATCAGGAACTCGATGCCGGGCGAGCGGTTGTCGAAGCCGCCGGCGCCCGTGTAAATCACCCGGCTGACCAGGTGCGGGATCAAGTCGTCAGGCAACGCCGCGGGCGCCATGCGGTGCCCATAGCTCTCATGACTGCCCCACGTGCTTCGCGAGGCGGGACTATAGCACACGTTGCCGCGAGTAAGGACTACTTGCTCCACGGCCCTTTCCCCGGCGGCCAAGCGGTCGGCAATCATGGCGACGATCCGATCGCCGGCCAACGCGTAGCGGCAGGCATCCCAAGGATTGGCCAACTCGGGACTTGCCAACTCCGGATGCCCGCCGCAATCGAGATACAGCCGGCTCCCGTTTTGCAGAAAGACCCCGCTGGAACCTCTGTCGGGAAGATGGGGCAGGTTCTCTCGCGCCAGCTCCATGAATCGGGAGAGCGCCGACCCCTGGCCAACCCGCACGCCGCGGGGACCCAGGGCGGAAAACGCGTATTCTGTCTCCAGGCCGAACAGCCGCTCAGCCACGCCTATTGCCCTCCGTCCTGCCGGGTTGCGTGGAGGAACGCCAGCGAGTCGCCGGCCAACGCGCGATCGATCGCCTCTTCGGCCGCCTGCAGGTGCGACTCCCCAGCCTGGCGGAGTTGGTCCAAATGTGCCGGACCGGCCGAGGGCGGCCCCTGCCGGGCGGCGTCCGAACTCTCGTTATGACGTTCATGTAGCAGCATTGTCCTGTCCTCCTTCGGGTTGGTGAAAACGTTCACGTGATGGGATGATGAGGTCCGTCTCGCCGCCGGCGTACCCGGCCGAATCTTTGTGCGTCATGGCGTCCAGGATGGTTTCCAGCGGCTCCGCCGACTCAAACAACGCGGCCGTGTCGGCCTTGGTAAAGGCCAGCGGATCGGCCATCTCCAGCGTCCGGTAGACCGGCCACCCGGACCCGCCGGCCAACCGGAAACCGATCGAGTCCCAGTTGACGCTATTAATCTGATCGGGATCGGCCAGCCGCAGCAGCCTGGCCCGTGAATAGGCGCGGGTGTCGTCCGGCGGCTCGTAAAGGAAGCGTTCGATTTGGGCGGCACTGGCGACGGACTCGGCGGCGCCCGCCTTCTCGTAGAGCCAATAGAGGCCCTCGTCCGGATCGAGACTGCTGTAGAGGTGGTCGAGAAGCTTGATTTCGGGGGAGTCCCAGCCCAGCCCAGGCCGTTGTGCCATCGCCCGCTGGAGGATCCGCAGCTTGAGCACCCAGTCCAGCCGCGGCGCAAGCGCGTCCAGGTCGCCCGCGTGAAGCTTCTGCAGCGTGTCGGCGTAGAGTGCCAGGATGTCGCCCGCGTGCGGAACGACCCGGTCGCAGCCGCCATGGGCGCAGAACTTTTCGGCCTCCTCGAGGAAGGAAAGCTGAAGCTCGACGGCCGTCAACTTCTTGCCGGAGGCCATCCGAGCGCGGGCTTGAAGGCGGGGGTCATGGCTGAAACGGCCGACCGCCTCCAGCGGATCATCGAGGATGAGCGTGGGGTTGACACAGCCGCCCTCGAGCATAGCCAGGACGATCTGCATGACGCCGACCTTGAGCAGGCAAGCCACGTGGCATAGATTGCTGTCGTAGAAGATGCAGTGCAGCCGGGCGAAGTCGGCTGGCGCCGCGCCGTCGTAGCGCGCGGTACCCCGCGTTCCGCAGAGGGCCTCGTCGCGGCTGTTCACCAGCGGCCGATCGAACGTGGTTTGGCTGCCGGTCAGCGTCTCGAAGAAGTCGGCACGCTGCGAAAGTTGATACGCCGCCGCCGGGGCATCGTTCTCCGCGCCGACTTTCCCCTGGCCGGTGAAGACGATGCTGGACGCCTGGTACGAGGCGAGCCAGGCCAGTTGGTGCGGTTTGCGGTGAAAAATGTTCTCCCACGCCTCCCGCGAAAGCAGAAAGTTGAGGTGGCTGCCGTAGGAGTTGCCCTGCCCGTCGCTATTGTTGACCAGCACTTGAATCCGGCCCTGGGGGGCTTCCGCGTTGACGCGCTCCATCGCCGTGCGCGCCACCAAGAGCATGGCGTGCCAGGCGGCCACGAAGTCCGCTGCGCTGAGGACCTCGGGGATGCAGAGTTCCAGGTGATTGAGATCGATATAGGCGCAGCCGCCGTTGGAGGCCAGGAAGCGGCGGCCCCAATCCTGCGACTCGCAGTCAGAGGACTTCGACTGCGGGCAGGGGCCCGCCTTGACGCCCGGAGAAGACCATTCTCCGCTGGTCGTGTACGAATAGGAGTAGTCGAAGCGGCCGGAGCTGCCCGCGCCATTGAACCACCGCGAGTGAGGGATGCCGGGAATTTCGCGCAAGAGCAACCGGGAGGCCATGCGTGCCGTGTTCCGGGGCCCGTCCATGCCGCGCACCACGTTGCCGACCTCCACGTCCGCGCCGCAGAGCTTGGGCACGGGGCCGCCGCGCGGCGGTGTCCGCCGCTTGGTTTCGGCGCTGCTGTTCTTCAACGTCATGAACGCACCTCGGCTTCTTCAGGTGATGTTGAGGTAACGATGCGCATGCGCGACGCGGCGCAGGACGGGTTCCACCGCGACCACGTCGATATCCTGCGGCAGATCGAAGAGGTAGGCGTGGGCGTTGCGGGGAGTCAGGAGGGTCGAGAGGCGTTGGATGACGTCGGCTACCGCTCCGTCGATGTCTTCCACCCGCAGCCCGCGCTCCCTGCTGCGGACCTCGCGCAAAAAGGCCGCTTGCCTGGCTGCCCGGCATATCTGCTCGATGGTCCGTCCGCTCATCAACTCGCCGGCCGTCACCGTGCGGGTCTTGCCGTCGCGAAACTTGATCACGGACAATTGGTTCTCGGCGTTCGGGCTGTACAGCCGGGAGACGGCCCGCTCGGCGATCTCCCGCCGGGTGGAGGCCGCCAGGTCGCCATTGGGCGAAAAGGGCATCCCTTCCGGAAGGTGGATTTCGAAAATCTCCCGCGCCCCGCGCCTGTCCGGTCGTTTGACGGCCAGTTCGAGGTCGGAAACGCGTTCCAAGAGGGCCGGGTCCACCAACTCCCGGCGATTGGTCGCCGAAATCAGCGCTATTTCTTCACGGCCCGAAAATCCATCCAGTTCTGCCAGCAACGAAGCCAGGAATTTATCGCTGTGATGTCCGACCGCCGAACCGCGAACTCGCCCAACGCACTCGATTTCATCAAGAAACAGAACGGCGAGGCCTTCGCGGGCCGCTTCGCGGAGGGCGCGAAAGTCGTTGCGGATGTTCTGCTGGGTCACGCCCACAAAGGGGTTCTCCCATGCCGAGGGCTTCACCACCGCAAAGCGGCACTTCCGCCCCGTGAGGCGGGCGATCTCCGCGGCCGCCACCCGCGCCATGAGCGTCTTGCCGCACCCCGGCGGGCCGACCAGCAGGATCGAACAACGTCCGCCCAGACCGTAAACTCGCGCTGTCTCGGGCGCTACCAGCGTGGTCGTCAGCGCCGCCAAGAGGGCGTTGAGCGTATCGCGCTGCCCGCCTACCTGTTCGGGCCGGACATCGGGAACCTCGTCGAGAAAGCAGCGCTGGCCCGCCGCCCGCTCGATCTTCTCATAGGCGATCCAGGCCGGCCGGTCCCAGCGCACTTGATCGCCATTTTCCAGCTTCACGGATTGCAGCCCGCCGGCCGCGTCGGCAATCAACTCGTCATCCCGAAACTTCAGGATCAGCCGGCCGTCGGCCGTGTAGCGGTCGAAGACCGCCGTCTCACCCACGCGCGAAATCCCGCTCGGCGCCTTGCCGAGGACGAACGTCATTTCATTGTTCAGGAACACTTCGTCTCCCAGGGTCAAGGAGTCCGCGTCGAGGCCGTCGGCCAGGGAGACGACGCGGCGGCTGCCGGCATGATAGACCATCACGCGGCGCCCCCCGCCCGTTTCCCCGTTGTCATCCTTGACGCCGCAGAGATAGATGCCGGTGTGCCACGGCGGGGCAGTCATCTTGTCGAGCAACTCCTTCATCTTCTCCTGGTTGCCCTGGGCTTCCTGCAAGCCGATGCGGAACCGATCCCGCTCGCCGATCAGCATCCGGTCCAGCCGCTGACTTCCTTCCGGAAGCGAGCGGAGCATCGCCGCGATTCCGCACTTCTCCTCCAGGCTCGGGGCCCCCTCGCCCACGGCGTTGAGGCGTTCCATTAACAGCCGTTCAGGATGGGACATTGGCTTCTCCTCCAAGTTGAACCGCAGCCGCCGCGGGCGGCTCGGCAGTATCCAAGAGATGAAAACCGCGGGCCATCACCATGCCGTAGCGCCAGCCGAAGAGCCGCCAGGTGGGAGCGCCGGCACTGCCGCAACCGTCGCTGAGCACCAGGGCAATGCTGTATGCCCGCGGAAACACGGTACGATGCAAGGCCACGTCGTGCGCGCTGAAAAAGTCGCCCGAAGGCGCACCGGCGGTCTTACAGCGCCGGCGCGTCTCGGGCGGGCAGTCGTCGCACCAATGGCTCGCGGGATGGCTGTGCCACCACCCGAGCTGTATTTCCCCCTTTCCACGCAACGCCAGGGCGGCGTCGACGGCCGTCCAGGTCTCGGGGGTGAACGTCAACCGGGCCAATTCCTGCTCGGCGTGCTGGGCCGGAATCTGCGCAGTCACCTCCAGGAACAACTGCCGCCGGCCGGGGTCACGATGCAGATGGCCGATCAGAATCCCGCCCGTTTCCTCGCCGCCCGCACGCACCATCCGCTGGACCGTCTCCTCGATCATTTCCCGCGGCATGAACACGGCGATCTGTTCGTCGTCGGTCGAACCACACGGCGACGAAGCGGCCAAGAACCCGTCCATGATGACGTCGCGCACGTCCAGCACCTGCTTGACCGGTTTGATGGTGAAAAGCGCGGGCCGTTCGGGACCGGGCGCGACCGCCTGGTCTGCGCACGCGTAGGCACACACCAGGTACTCGAACAACTCTCCCGCCGCGAGCTTGCCGCTTTCGACCAAGGCCAAGGATGCCGCGCGGGCCGCGTCGGCGAAGTACCCAAGCGGAATATCGCATGCAACCGGCGGCAGTCCGTCGCGCGGAATAATCGCCTGGACGCCTTCCACGTGCGGCATGCCGGCCCGCGCGTGCCAGCGCGGCTCGATCGCTCCGCGGTTGGCCCCCAGGACAAACGGAGGGCACGGGTCTCGGCACATCGCGGAGAACTGCGCCCACTCCAGCGCCGGCTCCCAGTCCGGCGTGATTGCGAAGGTGCCCAGGCGTTGGCGCTGGCCTTCCCTCCTGAAGATTTCCAGGACGTACTGGTGCCGGAGAGCATCGTCGGACATGGGCCTGTCCTCCAAGTTCTTGCCTCAAGGAAAGTCGTCGTCGGGCGTTCAAGCGGCGCCCGCCTGGATCTTCGGCTGCAGCACGATCTCGTCGTCCGTCCGCAGCACGTCGCCGACTGTCTCCGCGGGGTGCAGATGGCGCCCTTCGCGCTGCAGCAGCACGTGATAGCTCATGGGACGCCCTTCCACGTCCGTTTGCGGAAGATTCATTTCACTGATCAAGGCCCGCGCCAATTCTCCGACGGTAGCGTCGGGCGGCGCAGCGGCCGTCGCACGCTTCTGGCCGGAGACGTCCCGCGCCGACACCGAGACCGGATTGGCCTTTTCCATCGTGGTAATCATGGTTCTGTCCTCCTTTCGAGTTACTGAAGAAACAAGGGATCCACCTCTACGAGCACCAGCCGCGGAGCATGAGGTATCTCCGGGCAAGGGATTCGTCTTGTTGAAACATCGCCACTTCGCGCGCCGAAAGCCGACACGCCAGCGAGAGCGCCGCCAAGGCATGCTCCGCCTCCCGGACGCTGGCCGCGCGGTCCAGCGCGACCTCCCAGCCATACACCGTGGCGCCGTCCGCATTCCGCGCCGTCGCCCGCGCCATCCGCAGGAAATGGCACGCATGAAGCAGCATCACGTTCAGTGCATGCCGGCTGGTGACGCCGCTGGACGGGGCACGCGCCATGTCGACTCCGAGATGAAGACCTTTCTGCCCCCTGGATTGCACCAGGGCCTGGCAGAAACAGCCTGCAACATCCAGCTCGACCGCCACCTGGTCGCCGGCACGCTGGACCAGCGGCCAGCCCGTCTCTTTGCAGAGCGCCGCCAAGTCAAGAGCCAGTTCGTCGGCTTCTTCCTTGTCACAAGTCGCCGGGGCGTCTTCCGCGTGCGACTCGCGCCCGCGCCGTTCGCCGGCGAACTCCTGCAAGGCCTGGCCGAAGCCGTCGCACGCCCGCGCGATTTTCACGCCGAGATCCGACTGCTCCTCATCCAAGAGGATTTCCGCCGCCAGACAAGGCAAGGGCGGATCGTCAGCCAGCGTGAACTTCGCGCCGCCACAGAGCTTGATATTCTGGGCAAGCATGCGGTCCAGGATTTCGGGCGTAGGGCGGCTTGACGAGGGTACGCTCAACGGCGAGCACAACCTGAGCCATCCCTTCTTCAGCCGCGCGGTGACCAGCAGGGGGACTTCGCCGGGCAGGGTGAACTCCCAGCCGGCGGCGCCCAGCGCACGCACTCCCGTCGCATACTGCTCGAGGAAGTCGGCAATCGGCGCCTCGTACTCTTGAAGTAGTGTGGTCATGGCGTCCTCGCCGCATCTTGGACGTGAAAATCAATGGCTCGGCGTTTCAAGGGCCGCCGATCCACCGGAAAGCGCTCCTGGTGATTGCGGGCCCATTGGCACGCCTCTGAATTCAGGCCGTCATGCGGCGCCCAGTTGAAATAGGTAATGATCTCGTAGCACTGATAGAGCAGATCGCAGAGTTCGGTGGCCGGCGGAATCTTGCCCACGCATATCAGCGGGGGACGGATGTTCGGATGCCACACGTTGAGCGGATACAACCAGGTCAGCACGTGCAGTGGATCGGCGTGCCGGCAATAATCCGCGGGAAACCAGATGCCCACGTGGAACTCGGACGCCTCCACGACTTCGCCGCTTTCGGCGCGAACCAGGCCTTTGCAGCGGAAGATCGCAACGTAGCGATCGAGATCCTGGGGGAGCAAGTCGAGCAAGTCGCTCTGCGCCGCCAGTTCCATGCCCTGCGCAAGTTGCTGCTTCAGGAATCCCTCCAGCACGGAATCGCTCATGGCTCATCTCCTTGCGATTGTCCTTGGCAGTGATCGCCCCGTAGCATCCCGCCCGCCGTTTGTCCGCAATGGCCTCGACGCGCCGAGCACAAAATGCCGCTGGCTGGCCTCATCGCGGATGGAGAGCACGTCGTACGGCTCAACACCGAGAGAGCAGAGCGGGCGGGCAAGGTCCCGATCGCTTAGCGTCCGGGCGCTAAGCCACTCTTGCCTGTCAAACCCGCGCACGGTCATCGTCTTGCCGCACGCCGTGCAGCGCCGCCCCACGGAGGGAATTCGATCTGCCAGGCGAAGTGCGATCGCCTCGTGACGCCCGCAGCCGGGGCAGAACTGCATCGTTGCAAACTGCTGCCCCTCGATGCGCACTGCGCAGCCGCTGGAAGGTCCCAAACCGCCGGCGGAAAGGTAAACCGCCTGCCCGAGCGTCATTTTCGCCGGCGACTCGTCGAGATGCTCGACATGCCAGATCTCGTGATCGAACCGGCATCGCCCGCGCCGGAAGGTCGTCACATAGTGCGTGTGGTGCCGCAGATCGAGCATCACCTGGCGCCCGGCGAGCAGAGACTCGCGGTCGCCGGACAATAGTTTCTGGCACTCGATGGCCATGAGGCCTGCCGTAATGTGCCCGAGGCTTGCCGGGGCGTTGGTCGCGGCCGGCCCTCCGCCGCGGGGCTGACATGGGTACGCCTGTTCCAAGGCGGCGGTGTCGTAGTCAGCGTCTTCCCAGCCGCACTCCATGCACGGTGCTTCCGGAGCAGGATCGTACGCGTTGACCCGGGCCAGTACACCTGCTGCGTCCACCGCCCCGTCGATCCACGGCACGCCTAGGCGCCATGCCGCCTGGTTCACGTAGCGCCGCGAAGTTCTGGAATCCAGGCAACTCAAGATCGCATCGACCCGCAGCACGCCAAGTGGCAGGTCCTCGACGCGAGCGCAATACGCCCGAGCGTCGATCGCCGGCTTGATTCGCTGCAACCTGCGCGATTGAACCAACACCTTCCGCCTGCCGACGTCGCCAGCGGAGATATCCTGGCAGGAAAGGTTCTTCACCTCGTAGATATCCGTGTCGACGAGCAGAATCGTGCCGACGTTCTCCATGCGCGCCAGCAGCGGCGCCAGGGCGGAACCGATATTGCCCGCGCCCGCAAGCAGCACGGTCTTGAGATGGGAGTTGTCGAGCGGTGGTGGCTGTTGACGTGACATTAAAGTTTCTCCGGCGTCCAGCGCAGGCCCGCGTCCAGTCGCGTGGGCCGGTCGCACACGGCGCAGGTGGCAGAATAGGTCCAACAGGGCAGCGCGGCTTCTTGATGATGCCAGGCGCCGCAGTTGGCGCTGGGGCAGCGAACCGCCATCTGGTTCCGCTCCATCGGCTGCTTGCACCGCGGGCAGCGGACTGCGCCGTCGCCGCCGGGATACGCTACCACCTCTGCCAAGCGTTCGGCCGAAAAGAAACAGCGCAGGGCAGCCGACGCGCCGTCGGCCCGCACCACAAGTTCATCGCGGTCACACAGCAGTCGAACCCCAAGGACCAGCGGCCAGCCGTTGACCTGAACATTCCCCCGCTTTCGCGCCAACAGCAACCATTGCTCCAGGGACCCGCTGTCGCCACGCACCAGCAGCGCCGAAGGCGACAGGCCGTCCGGGCCGCGGTCGCGGTCGTCAACGAGCGAAAGTCCTTGCCCGGATACGCCGTAGGCGCTGCCGAGCAACGGCGCAACAGCCCACCCTTTCCCCTCAGCGTCCTCAGTCCACAGGTGTGCCATGATAAACCTTTCGTACCAAAAACAGAAAACGGTGAGAATCGGTTTGCCCCAAACACGGGACTGCCGCCCGTGACCACAGGGCCCGATACCAATCTCACCGTTCCGGTGCCGAAAGTTCAGGCGTCGCGAATTCTGTCCGCTCTCAACTCATACCGTTGCGCCGCCATGGCGGCGGCCTCCGAGGGTACGCAATTCCCGTCGCGTGCTGGGTTTCACGACCACATTCCCCGTGGCCGCCGAGGCATGCGGCGATTCTTCCGGCGACAATGTGCTCAAAGCCCGTGCCACGTCTCTCAACTCCGCCGGCCGAAGGGGCGGCGAGGGACACATGGTGCTGATCGTGCCGTCATCGTCAACTCCAATATGCAACGCGCCGAAACGAATTCCAAAATGGCGCAGCAGCCGATTCAGCCGCAGGCCGAGCATGGCGTTAATCGCATCTGGGGTCAAGGACCCGGCAGGCAACCCCCGTTCGTTCAGGCCGTAGGCCGGCGCGGCTCCCGCCCGGTCATGCTCGCTGGCGCTTGGCACCGCAAACGTGGTGGAGGTACAATGGGTTACTTTCACCACGTAGCCCTGGTGGAGTTGAGCCGAGATGGCGACGTTTCGCAACCCGATGCGTTTCACCGAGCGCTGCGAGTATTTCAGCAGGTTGCCGACCAATTTCTCGAGAATTACGCCGCGTGATCGCTGCCTTTTCGGCCCGCTGCCTGTTCGTCGAGTGGCCATGCTGATTCTCCTTGGCGAGTCACCGCTGGAAAACTCGGCCCGCTGCCTTGCTCAACCGCAAGCATAGACGATTTCTAAAACGCCGTCAAGCAGTTTCACCAAGAATTCACTCTACAGTTATTTCTGACCCATGGCGGGAGCTTCATTTCTCACCCACACGTGGCACATGCTAAAGGAGTTATATCACGACTTCATTCCACACAGTATACTTATACACTACTTGCCACAGTATGTAGAATGTGTGTAGGAAATGTGCGTGGACACTGTGCTGCGAAACCTCCATTTGGCGGGAGAAAAACATGTCCAAGAAGAAGGAACCCAACGAGGAGATCATCTTTCGCGTGGCGACCCTGTTCTTCGAGGGCCGGAGCGTCCGCGAGATCGCCGAACAGGTCAACACAGAACTCAGGCCAGACAAACCACTCAACCGCGAGAGCGTTTACCCCCTGCTGGCCGAGGCGCGGCGACTACGGTTCGTGCGGCTGGTGGCACCCCTCGAGGGCAGGCTGGCCTCCGAGGTTGCCCGGAAGTTCGCCTGCAATCCCCAACACATCACCGTCGTCCGTACGCAAGGGAAGCACCTCAACCGCTACGTCGCGGACATCGCGGCGGAGATTGCCTTGGACCTGATCCGCGCTACCGGCGCCGCGTTGGGGGGAACCGTGGGACTGGGCCTCGGACCCGGTCGCGCCACGCTGGATTTTTCACGGTGTCTCAGCGAGCTCTTGCGGTCCGAAATCAACGTGCCGAAAATCAAGCTCTTCGCCATCTGCGCGGGCAGTCCGGCAAACCACCCGGAATACTCGTCCACCAGCTTCTTCAACCTCTTCCCCGCCGAAAGGGTCGAGGAGCGCGTCGGTCTCTTCGCGGAGACCGTCGTTCCCGGCGATGACTTTGAGAAGATCAAGCGGCGTCCTGGAGTGGCGGAAGCTTTCCAGTCGCGTGGCGAGGTGAGCATCGTCATTACCTCCATGGGTGACTTCTACGACAAAGACGACCTCCTCTCAACGTTCCTCGCCGGCACGGGCACCAACCTGCAGACGCTGCGCGATCGCGGCTGGATCGGAAGCGTCCAGTATCGGCCTTATTCGGCTTCCGAGCCGATCAAGGAGAATCCCAAGGAGATGCGGGCGGTCACGCTCTTCGAACTCGAGGATTTCGTGCGCATGGCGGATTCGAAGAACAAGCATGTGGTCTTGATCGCCCGGCAATGCGGCGCCTGCGGCCGGAACAGGGCGGCCGCATTGCGACCCTTGCTGACAACGCCGCGCTTGCGCGTCTGGAGCGACCTGGTGATGGACGAAGCAACCGCCCGCGATCTGCTCAGCGATGCGCCCGAGAATTCGCCGATAGCGTGACACTTGTGGCGGGTCAGGCACAATCGCCGTGTCCGCGTCGCGTGCCGTCGATCACCTCGATCTCGACGTCCTCCGCCAGGCGAAAGCCCAGTTTGCGCCGTCGTTCGACGAGCGGGACCTTTTCGCCACCTGCCGCCGCGCTGACCGCCTCCGACACCATGCCGGCGTGTTGTGCCAACGCCAGAAACGGATCGTCGATGCCGATGACGAGCGGGCGGTCGTCCGGTTCGCGGGCCGCGGAGAACGCCGAGGGCGGATTGCGGTTGCTCCCATCTATTGCGGGTTGGGATGAGGTGACGGCAGAGATGCCGCCAGGCTCATCAGATTTTGCGGCCTCACGCGGATAATGCCGTGGCGCGGGGAGTCGATGTCCGCGATGAGCATCAGCGCGATCGCGACAACAAGCGGCAGAATCGGCAGCAATTTGGCTCCCGCTTTAGTGCTTCGTGAACCATAGCCGACCAGCAAGTTGCAGCCGATGGCGATTGCTGCCAGCAAACGCCATGCTGCGATTGGGATTTGGTTCCAGTACCCGGCCTGCGTATATCCCTGCGAATTCAAGACGTCGTTCATGCCTGAAACGACCAGGGCCATCAGGGGTGTTGGCTGTGCCGCGGCCGGGACGCGGACGGCGGACCACAACTCGGTCTGCAACCGAACGGTACGGGCATTGATCTGCTGAAGCTCTTGTCCATCGCCAGCCATGTAGAACAGAACACGCTCGTCGAGGTAGTTCCTCAGCAGCGCATGGACTCGCGCCGCATCGGCGGCAGGCAGCAAGTCGGCCCGGACGTATTCCGTCCCGATCGCGTTGGCCTCCGCCTCCTCGTAGTTCTTGCGTTGATCGTAGCGGCTTGCGGCCATGGAAAAGGTGAATCCGATAAGGAGCCCGAGCAACGTGAGCGTGGCGGCCAAGATGAAGCCGAAGTCTTCGCGCAGTTCCGCATCCAGGGTGCCCTGCCTTCTGCGAAACCACCATCCGATCCACGCCGAGAACCACAGCGCGATGATCGCAATCACGAAAACGAGCAGCGGATAATGAATGGGGTAGTCCATTTGCTATTCCTCGTTGGTTTCCTTCCTGCGCGAGTGCCTCACTTCGCCTCTTCGCTGACCGCCTCGATCTTTCCGTCCTGGATGGCACGTTGGAGCGCGGCGTGGTCCTTTTCGTTCTGGTCGGCGTAGGCCACGGAAAAGGCGGCGATTGCCTGGTCGAAGGCATCGCTCTTGCCCAGATATCCGCTGATCACCGCAGGGTCTCCGGAGCGGGCGTGGGAGAGCGCCAGCGACCAGCCGCACCACTGGGCAAAGAGGGCCATTTCGGCCGTGCCGAACGTCTCGACGGCAGGCTTGATTTTGACGTCCCGGAGCTGGCGGACATAGACCTGACGCCCTAGCTTGCCCTCGGTCCAGCCGAGAAAGATGTCGCTGGCCGGCTGCATGAGGCGGTGGCCGCTGACGACGCGCTGTCCGTGGTTCGGATAGACGCTCTTCCCCGCGTAGGCCTCCAGGACCGAGGCCCGCGCCTCCTTGACCTGAAGAATGAGAGGTTCTTCTCCGCCGGCCATCAAGAGGAGCACAAAGCAGGCGGTGCCGACGCTGCCGACGCCGACGACCTTGACGGCGGCGTCTTTGATCTCGTAGCGATCGAGCAACATGCGATGGGCAGGCGTCAGGGTTTCGCGGTACTGGGCGAATGCCTCCCTGACGTCCGGGTGGACTTCCCCTGGGGCGTGGTCTTTCCAGTGGAAGATTGCCGGGAGCTGGTCTTTGAAAAGCGGCGACCCGCCCGAATCGTCGACGAGCTTTGGGAAGATGCCTTCGGAGGTGCTGCTTTCGCGGGCCTTCGCCAGGCGCTTGATCACGCGGCGGCGGATCGCGGGATCCTCAATGGTCGCGATCAACATCTCGGCGTCCAGCGCGAAGTACCACAGGTCCAGTACCCCCATCTTGTAGAACTCGGCCATGTGCTCGCGGTAGGACCTGACACAGCCGAGGACCGCATCCTTGGCGTCCGCTTCGCTCAGTCCGTTGTCGCGACAGGCGATCACGAAGCTCGCCGCCAGCCGCTTGAGGTCCCACTCCCAAGGCGCCGGGAGGGTCTCATCGAGGTCGTTGATGGCGAAGATGACTCGTCTCTCCGGGGTGCCCAGACCTCGGAAATTGACCAGGTGGGAGTCTCCGCCGCATTGCACACGGACGCCGGTAGCCGGAGTGCCCGCCAGATCCACTGCCATGGCCAGCGCCGAGCCCCGGTAAAAGGTGAAGGGAGACAGGACCATGCGCCCGTGGCGGAGGGGGAGGAGTTCGGGGAGGCGTCCCTCGTCGGCCTTCAGCACCAGGCTGACTGGGTCGGGCCGATCGGCGGCGGGTTGCCAGGCCGCATGCGAGGCGCGGGGGCACTTCTCACGCAGGCTTTTGCCCATTGCATAGCGCTGAGTTCGCGAAAGGTGAAACCCGAACGAAGGGCTTGTCTCGACGGCCGGCTGTGGTTCGGACCGTTTGGATGACGTTTCTGGTTCGCTCATAGTAAAATCTTTCGTTTTTGTTGGTCATCCCTTACGAAAGAAGGGATGGGGGCATGGCTATCTTAATGAATGTCGCAGCCCACTTTGATCGCCCGGACCTCTGCGGCCCGCTCATCGACCGGGATCGTGGGTAATTCGCCCTTGCTCTCGACCGGCAGGCTGCGGAGGTAATCCATGATTGCCTGCCATTCCTTGATCTCTCGGACAGCGCCTTTTTCCGTCACGGTGGCGACACTGGCCTGATCCGTCGTGCCTGGCGGCGACAGCAGGTCGGGCGTGTCGTTGCGCGGGTCGTCGAGGGCCTCGACCTTCGACTTGAGGGGCTGCCCCTCCTTGTTCTTCGCTACCAGGGCCAGTTTGCCCTTGGTGTACTTGGGGATGGCCACGATAATCTGGCCGAGCATCAGGGGGCACGTGAGGCTGTACAGCCGCTCGTCCTTCCCGCTAATGTCGATGGCGCGGTAGCCGTGGTCGAGGTCTCCCAATTCGATGGCCGTCACGACGTCGAACTTCGGGCGCGACGGGTCGTAGCGGAACCTCATGCCGGAGGCACGGGGGAAAAACTCGCCGGGGTGGGTCGGGTTGTCCACAAGCAGAAATTCGAGCAGATTCTTCAACTCCTGGCCCGTGAAGTAGCCAGTCACGAGTGCATTGCCGGCCGTCGGATCCACGACACCGGCGCCGAGCGGCGCCACGGCGAATACATCGTAGACTGTTTGCACGCCTGACTTCCCCCGTGTCAAGCCGGCGCGCATCAGCCCGTTGACGCTGAAGCCGATGTCCGCTCTTGTGGCCGTTCTGAAGGCATCGGTGCAGAGGTTGGCCAGCAGGGTGCTGGCTGCGATGTCGGAGAACGTATTGGGAAGGTCCCGCGGTGCCACGGCCAGCGGCTGATCGATGCTGTAACCGCGCGACGCGAACACGACCCCGGTGACAGACTTCTTGAGCTTGTCGATCTCATCGGCAATGGCCCGGTCGCCGGCAAGAGTGTCGTCGATCGGGCAGAGCCGGTAGGACTCGACCGTCAGTTTGCCGCCGTCCAATGTGATCACCAGTTCGCCGAGGTTCTCGCTTTGCTTCCCGGTCTGGACCACGGGTGTGCGGTCGTTGACGACGATCGCCTCGCGTAGCTCGGTGTGGCTGTGGCCACCGATCACCAGGTCGATGCCCGGCACGGCCTTGGGCAGGCGCACGTCCTCGCCGTCGATGTAGCGACCGTCTTTCCCTTTCTCCACGCCGCCGTGGCTAAGCGCGATGATCACGTTCACCTTCTCCGTCTCGCGGAGGATCTTCACGATCTCCCTGGCGGTCTCGATGGGATCGGAAAACGAAACCGCACCGCCATTGGTATAGACCTGGGCTTCTTTGCCGAGCAATCCGAAGATGCCGAAGCGAATGCCGCCGCGTTCGATCACGACGTAGCGGCAGATCACGCCATCCTTAGCGAGGCGCTGGAGATCGGCCAGCGTGGCGTCGTCCTTTGTGAGCTTGGTGTTCGAGGCGACCACCACCGGAACCCGGCCGGCTTTGGCGGCCACAGTCACGGACTTGCCCAGGCCGTCAGGCCCAAGGTCGAATTCATGGTTGCCGAAGGTGGTGGCGTCGAAGCCCATCAGGGACATGAGTTGCAGTTCGCCGCCGGTCTCACGAGTCGCGGCGCTGAACGCGGTCCCCATGCTGTAGTCGCCCGCGTCAAGCACCAACACGGGACCCTGAGCTCTGCGCGCCTCCTTCCGCTTCGCGATCAAGCCGGCCAGACGCGCGTACCCACCGCGGGTCGCGTCGTCGTTGAGCGTGAACGGGGTGTAGTCCGCGGCCGGGCCCATGCCGATGAAGCTCGCGTGGAGGTCGTTGGTGTGCAGAATGGTGAAGGTCTTCTTGCCGTCCACTGTGGCGGACAGTCTTTCGGGCAGGAGCATCGTTACGCCCACTGCCGCTGAGCCTGCCAGGAACTTGCGACGGGAGAGTCGTTCGCATGACACGGGAGATTGTTTGTGTTTGGTCTTCATCGTCGTGTCCATTCGTGGGCCCACCGGGCCGCCCCCGCCTCGCGACGGATGCGGCCCGGTGTTTGATTCTGTGTCTCATGCAGAGCGGGCTTTTTAGTCGCCCTTTTCCGCCTGCATTTTTTCGAGCACGCTGTCGAGGTTGAAACTGGCGGCCTTCTGTCGCTGCGGGTATTCCTTGAACGTCTGCAAGAACTGGCCCACGTAGGCTTGCATGGGCGTGATCACGAAGAGGTGATCAAGAACCCAGTCGTAATACGTGTTCGAGGTGATGTCCGCCCGCTCGTAGGGGTCTGTCCGCAGGTTGAAGAGCTTCGGGAACCGCAACGTGACGAACGGCTCGCCCCAGATGGCCATGGTGCCGGCCGTCCGCTGCTCCATGAAGACCGCTTTAAAGTTGCCGTAGCGCACGCCGGTGACCTGTTGGTCGTCGTTGATGTAAATGAATGCTTTCCGCGGGCCTTTCTCCGTTTGCCCGGTGAACAAGGGGATCATATTGTAGCCGTCGAGGTGGACCTTGTAGGTCATGTCCCCGACCGTGTAACCCTTGGCCAACTTTTCCGTCACTGTGGTGTCGCCAGCGACGGCCAAGAGGGTCGGCATAAAGTCGAGGTGGGAAACGATCTCATTGCAGACCTGGCCCGCCTTGATGTGGCCCGGCCAGCGCACCATCGCGGGCACGCGATAAGCCCCTTCCCAGTTTGAATTTTTCTCGCTGCGGAAGGGCGTCATCGCTGCATCCGGCCACGAGTTCATGTGCGGACCGTTGTCTGTCGAATACATGACGAAGGTGTTGTCCGCGATTCCCAGATCGTCCAGCGCCTTGAGGACCGTGCCGACGTTCTTGTCGTGGTCAATCATGGCGTCATGGTAGGGACTCTGCATTTCCCCCGCCTGACCAACGCTCTCCGGCTTGACGTGCGTGCGGAAGTGCATGTGGGTGAAGTTCACCCAAACGAACACGGGCTTGCCGGCAGCGTTCTGTCGTTTGATGAAGTCCACCGCCCGGTTTGCAATGTCGTCGTCAATCGTCTCCATCCGCTTCTTGGTCAGCGGGCCAGTGTCCGTGACGATTTGCTTGCCGACCTTGCCGAAGCGCGGATCCACCGTCGCGTCGTCGGTGGCCGAGGCCTTGCAGTCCAACACGCCGCGCGGACCGAACTTGGCGAGGAACCGCGGGTCTTTCGGGTAATCCGGCAGTTCCGGCTCTTCGGAGGCGTTCAGGTGATACAGGGGGCCATAGAACTCATCGAACCCGTGGACGGTGGGCAGGAACTTGTTCAGGTCGCCAAGATGGTTCTTGCCGAACTGGCCGGTCGCATAGCCGAGCGGCTTGAGCAGTTCGGCGATGGTCGGATCTTTCTCGGACAGCCCGAGCGGGGAGCCCGGCAGGCCGACCTTGGTCATGCCGGTGCGCAAGCCCGACTGGCCGGTGATGAAGGATGCCCGACCGGCCGTACAGCTCTGCTCGGCATAGAAGTCGGTGAACATCATGCCTTCCTTGGCGACGCGGTCGATGTTGGGCGTCTTGAAGCCCATCAGGCCACGCGAGTAGGCGCTGACATCGGACTGGCCGATGTCATCGCCCCAAATGATGACGATGTTGGCTTTGCTCTGTTCGGCGGCATGAACCGTCGCCGACTGCGTCCCGCAGCCGAGAAGTCCGAGACCGATCGCCAAGCCGCCCGACGCTGTCGCTGCGGCCTTGAAGATCCTCTCGATGGCCTTTTGGATACTTGGTCGTAACATGGTGGTTCCCTTTTCTTGGGACATTAGGAATGGAAACGGATAAGATACGCCTGTTTATGTTCACCCCGAGCGTAATGGCCACACATCGTCGCAATGGCCACTGCCAGCAAAATCGTCCTTCGTTGACTCACAGGACCTTTCTTGCACCGACAAGAATGTGAACTGTTAAGCTTGCCGATCAGCCGTGTAAGTATACACCCAAGGGAGGGTGGAACAACTGGGGCAACCGCAAAACGCCAGCCCCCCTAATGGCAAAGGTGGTTTCGAGGTGTACGGATTGGCTATCCATGTCGTTTGCCGACCAACGTGAACGCCGGACACGCTTGTCCTTAGCCTCTATGGTGGCCCGCCATCATGGCGGGTAGTGCAAGAAGCAGAGGTCTGCCATGAGGATATACGTGCTCACCAGCAGCACCCAAAACGGGAAGACCAGCGCGATCCAGGCGAAGCCCGGGAGGACCAACAGCAGCAGCAAGCCAAGCGCGATGCCCACAAATGAAACCCAGCGCGCGAGGACTGCGGTGCGAAGCCCGATCGTGGAGGTTACGATCATAAAGACGGCTGCCATCTTCATGCCGAAGGTGTTCATAAGCGCGTAGGCCATCGTCCGACCGACGGCATACGTTTCGTTGTCGGCGGAGAAGCGGCTCGCGGTCGCAAAGGTTTCCAGCAGTCCTCGGGAAACGGCAACAGCGGCGAACAACATGGCGATGAACAGCAGTCCGCTGCCCAAGAATACCGTGGCGAAGAAGCGATCTTCGAGCAGACCGATGCGGTTGCGCAGCACAGCCATGAACCAGAGGAACGCGATCCCCGTGAAGGGAACCAAGCCGAGCGCGATGCGGACCCAGTTCCGATAGGTTGGATCGGCAAGCCAGATACCGGGGTCCTTTGGGTCGGCAGGGACCGCGAGCCGGACGAGTACCAGGCTGGTGATATAAAGCGCCGAAAAGATGACGCCGCTGATGGCAACGACCCGCGGGGGCGATTGCGGCTGACGAGTTTTGGCCGGCGAGCTGCTCATGGGGTCCTCCGATCGCAAGCTTCCATCCGTCCGGTCTTCTGTCACTCCCGGCGCAAAGTATGTCGCTGGAATGACTTAAAGCGTCCAACAAAAACAGCGGCGTGCCAACATTCCCAGGCCCCGGCGGCTGTGAAGCGCCCGCCGGAATGGATCCCGCTTCATTTTGATAGAGGCATTTAGAATTATACCTCTGAGATGCGGTCTGGGAAGAATGCCTGCAACAATCAATAGAGGGCACTGCCAGTGCGTAGTCAAGCTGGCAGACATTGGAGTTCACCCCGTGTTGCAATGGCCGGCTGGCGAGATTTTGGGTTTTGGGTGCAGAAATCGGCTGATTTGGCTTGCCAGCCAGTCGAACAGTTGGGACGAGCCGGCGAATGCTCCGCCAACTCCAAACCAAGAACTCCTCCAAGTGGAATCGCTGCTTGATGCCCCAGGTGTCCGAATCGTAGGGGAAGACAGCCACATCACTGCGGCTGCCTGGAGCAATCGCCCCAATATCGCCAGGTGAGGCGCGTGCCGGCGTAATATACGGCGACCGACGCTTGTGAATCGCCGAACTCGTCGTGGGCGTTGAACAGGCCGCCGGCGAACAGGTCCAGATCGAGAATCGGCATCAGGAAGCACTGTCGACCGATGCCACCGGCGATTTGGTGCTGGTTAATGGTTGCCGTGCCCGCCGCTGGGAATAGTTGAACCGCACTCTGGCCCACGAGACACCCGTCAAGGTTGCCGACCACCACGTCGTTCAACAGATTGGTGTTGTACGAGTAGCCGAAGTCTGAACGCACTGGTATACTGGTGATAATTCCCGGCCGGCGCATAGTCGGCCTCAACTCAATTCGAAGGGAGCGAGCCATGGCATTCGTCAAGAGCGAAGTCAAGGACGAGATTCGCGTCATTTTCGTGGACATGGCACGGTTCGTGGACGGGGCGGTCATCGAACAGTGCTATCGAGAGATCGTGGACATGTTGGACAAGACCGAAGAGAGCAACGTGCTGTTGCACTTTGGTCGCGTTACGTTTATGTCCTCGGCGGCTTTGGGCATGCTGATTCGGGTGAAGAAGAAGTGCACGGAATTCAAGATCACACTGAAGCTGTGCAATATCAGCCCCGACATCGGCCAGGTGTTCAAGATCACCGGCCTTGACAAGGTGTTCGACATCCATGCGGACGCTGCCGATGCTATGGCGTCGTTCAAGGCGAGCGGCACATCATTATTTCGCAAGCGCCGCGAATCGCGTCATGACTTGACGTGATGGCGGATACCCGTTTCTATTGCGACTCGGCACCGACCTTCAGAGATCGCTTTCTGTCAACGTGAACCTGTCCTCGCGCCCTTGGAGGATCGTATGAACATTGTTCGACGCTTGACTGGGCATGGAACTCTTCTATTGGCGGTCCTCGGCCTGCTCCTGTGTATCGGAGGGGTCGTCGGTGTTTGGGTGGGCAAGAGTCGTGTGGACCCCGTCGGTGCTGCCGTGTTCGGAACCGCCGACGAGGCGCTCGGCTTTGTGGACATCAAGCTTGATCGCGTGAAGCAGGTGTTGGAACAGAGCCGCCGTCGGGTCGGCGATATGTCGAGGATCGCGGAGCGGTTGAAGAGCGCGGAGGCAAACGCAAGAAGAGAGTGCGCGCCGTTGCTGCAAACCTTGGAACAGGTCTATCAGGAGCTGAAGGCGGCGGAATCTTGGCTGGATTCCAGCTACGCGCTCGCCAGCGGCGTCAGTAGGGTGTCCGAAGCGGTGGTGTCCTCCGAATATGCCGCCTCGCATCAGGAATCCACAGCATTGACAGTAGCCCGTCAGGTCCAGGCGTGCGCGGACGCCGTGACCGACGCTATTGCCAAGCTCCAAGCCATACGCGTGGAACTCATTGAGCTTCGGGACACGGGAAGAATCGCCCGCAAAGCCGCCGTGGGGATCATCGCCCGTGTGGCCGATCTGGAGGGGAAGTTGGCGAGCATGTGCGCTCGAATCGAGAGACTGGATGCGAGGGTGGCAACGACCAGGGTATCCTGCGCCGACCTCAGTCTGAGATTCCGCTGGTGGACTCTGGCTGCGGCGGTGGTGGTCACCGTCGTCCTGGCGTGGTTTGGCATTTCACAGATCGTGATGATGGGCTACGGATGGCGGCTGGCGCACGCCTTGGCGAATCCCTTGTCGCAGAAGCGATAAAGAAATGGGGTGGTCGGTCACGGACAACAGCGTATTGGCGTCGGGTGGCAGGTAGATGCGCACGACCTCGGCCTTCTTGTTGACGGCAGGGTCGATGAAGCCCGGATCCTGATGGCTGAACGGTGACGCCCCGCCGCTCAGGAGACCGGACCTAGCCGGAAGAAGTGCCATCGCCACGGTTCGAGGGACACAAAGAGCCCTGACTTGGCCATCTCGTCGCCACCACGTTCGTAGGATTCCACGGACAGCAACTCGGAAAGCCGCCAAGCCCTCCCCCGCAGATCCTCCCAGGGCATCCGGATGACGGCTTGGGACGGGGTGTCCGAGAAGTTGACCGCGACGAGATAACGCTCGTCGCCCAGCTCCCAGCACCAGGACACGACGTTCAGGTGGCTCGGGTTGTCCGGCCAGCCGTTGCGTTCACAGAGCCACCACCGGCCATTCCGAAAGACATCCCGTGCCGTCTCCGTGAGCAGACGCTGGTAGAATGCTTGCAGATCCTGATTCGGTGACTCCTCCGGACGGCGACTGAGGAAGACCGGGAGTCGTACCCTCCGGCCCTCGAACTGCCCCTGGTGGAGGAGCTTGGCGCCGGGGAGGGTGAGGACCAGCACCGCGGCAGCCCGGGCCTTCTCCGCGGAAAACGAAGACGCCGCCCGGGGCTCGTCGTGGTTCTCCAGGAAGCGAACGAGCCCCTGCTGATACGCGATGTCGGCCAGTAGGTGTAGCCGCACGCTCTCGGCATCCCCGTGCTCCATCCGATCGTAGAGCTTTTTGTCGTAACAGTAATCGAATCCTTGCTGCTGGAGCAGCCACTCCAGGTCCCAATAGGCCTCGGCCAGGAACCGAAACTCCGGATGGCGCGACCGCACCGCAGGGATAAGAGACGGCCAATAGTCCTCAGCGGGCCTCTTCCCAGCCCGGGCCCCCCAGGTGCGCTCGAAGACGTCGCTCATCATCAGCATGGCCATGTCGCACCGCACGCCGTCGCACTGCGCGGCGATCTGCTGCACCGTCTCCGCGATTGTGCTCCGCAGCCACGGGTTGAAGGCGTTGAGTTGGAGCACGTCGGGCCAGGCCGGAAAGTACGGGTCCCGGCCACAGGCAAGAACCCTTCCCCCGACAACAACAAAGGACGCGGGGTCTTTGCGCAGGTCCTCGTCATCTCCCTGAATGAAATATTCAGGATGCGTGGAGGCCCAGGGATGATCGGGGGCCACGTGGTTGGGCACAAAATCGAGGATCAGCCGGATGCCTCGGTCTGAAAGCATTTTGCGTGCAGTGGCGAGCCCCGCGGGGCCGCCGAGGTGCTCATCAACAACATAGCGGCGCACGCAATAGGGCGAGCCGACGTTGTCCTCTGCCGAAAAGTCGGGAAGGGCCCGGCGGAAATCCTCCAGCAGGCCCTTGTTCCGCATGGCGATCTCAATCCCGGCAGGGCTTCGCTCCCAGACGCCCATGAACCACACGGCATCGAACCCGCAAGAGGCAATCGCGTCCCACTCTTGCTCAGGTACCGTGGCGAGGTCCGCTGGCCTCTGGTATTTCTGGCCGAGTTCACGCAGCCACACCCAAGTATTGATCTCGTAGATGGCGGGATGTTTGGGCCACGTTTTCATGTCACTACTCCGGGGCGTTGGCGTCGCCCTTCAAGAACGCGGCCTCTTTGCCCAAGGCCAGGGCCCGCTTGGGGTCCAGGTAGCCGAAAAGCTGAATGCATTTGGCCACGAGCCCGGTCCAGCCGGTCTGATGGCTCGCGCCCAGCCCGGCGCCGTTGTCGCCGTGGAAGTACTCGTAAAAGAGGATGTGGTCGCGCCAGTGGGGATCAGACTGAAACTTTTCCGTGCCGCCGTAGACGGGTCGTCGGCCGTGCTCGTCGCGAGTGAACATCCCGGTGAGTCGATCAGCGATCTCCTTGCTCACATCGAAGAGGTTCATCATCTTTCCGGAGCCCGTGGGGCATTCAACCTTGAAGTTGTCGCCGTAGTACAAGTAGAACTGCAAAAGGGCGCGGATAATCATGGCGTTCACCGGCATCCAGACCGGGCCGCGCCAGTTGGAATTGCCGCCGAACATGCCGGTGTTCGACTCTGCCGGCAGGTAATCCACCCGGTACTCCTGGCCTTGCACGTGGAAGATGTAGGGATGCTGCTGGTGGAACTTCGAGAGCGAGCGGATGCCGCAGGGGCCAAAAAATTCGTTCTCGTCGAGCATCTTCGAGAGAATCCGGCGGAGCCGCTCCGGGGTGACCAGGGCAGCGATCCCCCGCTCGGCCACACCGAAATGCCCCGGGCCGGTAGGGTGGATAGTCTCGTGAAGCTCGGGTATGCGGCGCAGGCGTTCTTGTATATGAGCCATCGCCCGCGGCACACGCTCCCGCTGCCACTTTTCCATGACCGAGGTGGCGCACAGGGGCAGGAGCCCCACCATCGAGCGGACCTTGAGCCGCGTAGTGCTGCCGTCGGGGAGCACCAGCAGGTCGTAGTAGAAGCCGTCCTCCTCGTCCCACATGCCGCTGGCCCCAGGTTTGTTCATGGCCGCGGCAATGTAGTAGAAGTGCTCGGCGAATTTTACGATCATGTCCTCGTAGGTGCGGTCGTGGGCGGCGAGTTCAATCGCGAGCTCGGCCATGTTCTGGCTGAACAGCGCCATCCAGGCCGTGCCGTCCGCCTGCTCCAAGCGACCCCCGGTGGGGAGCGGCGCGCTACGATCGAATACGCCGATGTTGTCGAGGCCAAGGAAGCCGCCCTCGAACAGGTTCTTGCCGAAACGGTCCTTGCGGTTCGCCCACCAGGTGAAGTTCAGCAGCAGCTTGTTGAAGGCTGTTTTGAGGAAATCAACATCGGCCTCGCCGCGCAGGGCCTGCTCGGTGCGATGGAGGAAAAGGGTCGCCCAGGCATGGACCGGCGGGTTCACGTCGCTGAAATTCCACTCGTAGGCGGGAATCTGGCCGCTGGGATGCAGGTAAACACCGCGGAGCATCAATTCCATCTGCTGCTTGGCGAAGTCGGGGTCCACGATCGCCAGCGGCAGCGTGTGGAAGGCCAGGTCCCAGGCCGCGTACCAGGGGTACTCCCACTTGTCGGGCATCGAGATGATGTCCTTGTTCAGCATGTGGAACCACTCCGAGTTCCGGGCATTGCGATACCCGGCATGCAGGGGATTGGAGCGGTGCTCGTCCAGCCAGTTGTCTCCGTCGAAGAAGAAGAATTGCTTGCTCCAGAGCATGCCGGCGATGGCCTGACGCATCACGTTGGCCGCGTCGGCACTCACCGAGGGCGGCGTGACCGACTTGTAAAACTCGTCGGCTTCACGAAGCCTGTCCGCGAAGACTTCATCAAATTGCTTCCCAAAGGGATTACCCTTCTGGTCCGGAGAAGTCTTGGAGAGCCGCAGGCGAATCACCGTGGTCTGACCGGCGCCGACGTTGACCCGGTAGTGCGCCGCGACCTTGGTGCCCTGCTTGCCGGGGTTCACGGCGCCCTGGTTGCCCTGCACCACGCAGTCGTTGATGCCGTCCTTGACGTAGGGGCCCTCGTTCTTTTGCCCGGGGAAAAGTCGCTCGTGGTTTGTTTCGTTCTCGGTGAAGAGCAGGGACGCCTCGCCTTCGCAGGAAAGGACAAACTCACCAAGTTCTGAGTGCGTTACTGCGACCGCACTGACGCCTGAGGGTGTCTCGACCTGCTTGAGGTTTGGCTTTTCGGCAGCCCGATTCGATTCGGCAATCCACGACGACCAGTCGTTGCGGAACCACAGCGTGGGCAGGAGATGCAGTTCGGCCGCGTCCGGTCCCCGGTTGGCCGCCGTGATCCGCACCAGGATGTCCTCCGGACCGGCCTTGGCGTACTCCATGAAGACGTCGAAGTAGCGGTCCTCGTTGAAAACGCCGGTGTCGAGGAGTTCATACTCCATGTCGTTGCGGTTGCGCCGGCGGTTCGTCTCCAGGAGGTCGGCGTAGGGATAGGCCGCCTGCGGATACTTGTAGAGATACTTCATGTACGAGTGGGTCGGCGTGCTGTCGAGGTAGAAGTAATACTCCTTCACATCTTCGCCGTGGTTGCCCTCGCTATTGGTCAATCCGAAGAGCCGCTCCTTGAGAATGGGGTCTTTTCCGTTCCACAGGGCCAGCGCGAAGCAGAGGTGCTGTTGGTCATCGGAAACGCCGGCGATGCCGTCCTCGCCCCAGCGGTAGGCGCGCGAGCGGGCGTGATCGTGGGTGAAGAAATTCCAGGCATCACCATTCTCGCTATAGTCCTCGCGCACGGTGCCCCACTGGCGCTCGCTCAGGTAGGGCCCCCATTTTTTCCACGCCACGCCTTGTTCTCGCGCCGCCTTCAGCCGCAATTGTTCTTGGCTCATTGAAATCTCCCCCTCTGATTAGGGGCAATGCTGGGTTGTGATTTGCCGACCGTTGTCTCTCTGGTTGCTCATTTCTATTATAGGTTGGGATGCGCACCTAATAAGTGGGTTGCGGCCACCTGCCTGACTACAAACCGGGATTTCGATGTGATACTCTGAGACAAGTAATACAAACCATGGCACCCCTCTGAATGGTGCTTGGTGATGGGGTGCAATCGTAGTGCAGACGACGAAGACCGTGGCGGTAACAGGCAGAAAGCCTTGACGAACGAAAGGAGCAGTCGCCAATGTTTAAAGAAGAGCGTGAGGAATCTGCTTTTCAGTGGACCATGCTTGGGCAGATCGACGCAGGCCGGCCAAATCTTGGGTTTAAGACCGACGTCGCCGTCTACCGGCTGATGCAGTTCACGCTTCGGGACGTGCTCATCAGGCAGTATGGCGTGGAGGCGGCGGACAAAGTTTTCTATGCCGCCGGCGAGACTGCCGGTAGGCATTTCTACGAGAACCTCATCACGAAGCGAGAGTCCTTCGGCGACTTTGTTGCCGAACTCCAGGAGCTATTAAAGAATCTGGGCATCGGCATCCTGCGGATCGAGAAAGGGGACCTGGAGAAGCTGACCTTCACCTTGACGGTCGCCGAGGACCTCGATTGTTCTGGCCTGCCCGCGTGCGGCGAGCAGATCTGCACTTATGACGAAGGGTTCATCAGCGGCCTCCTTTCCGCCCACACCGGGAAGCGATTCCTGGTCAAAGAGGTAGACTGCTGGTGTTCGGGTGACAGGGTATGCCGCTTCGATGTGAAGCCCATTTCTTAGAGGCGATCGCATGCTTGAAGTAAGGGAAGAGGACATTGACAGGATCACGGCGCTGTTCTACCGCGTTCTGAAGGGCGAGTTGCCTTCGCCGCTGGACTTGCCGAAGGACTGTCCGGACAACGAGGTCAGGCAGGTCGTCGAGTACGCCAATCGATTCGTCGCGGAGTATCGGGAACTCTCCGATGCGCTGTCCGCCGTGTCGCGCGGCAACCTCGATCTCAGTGTCCCTGCCGGCAAGATGCATGTCCTGCAATCATTCAAGAATCTCCACGCGAATCTTCGCCATCTGACCTGGAAGACCCAGCAGATCGCTGGGGGCGACCTGAGCCAGCGCGTCGATTTCATGGGAGACTTCTCCAAGGCATTCAACAGCATGACGCACCAGTTGCAGGAAGCCTTCGCGAAGATCGAGCGGCAGAACCAGGATCTCTTCCGTGCGAATCAGCGCATGAAGCGAGACTTGGATGCTGCCGCCCGCGTACAACGGACGCTCCTGCCCGAAGGGTTTCCTGAAATCCACGGGTTGAACTTCGCCTGGACATACAGGCCCTGTGACGAATTGGCTGGAGACGCCCTCAACATCGTGCGGATCAACGATGACCTGGTCGCACTTTATCTGCTGGACGTCAGTGGGCATGGCGTGCCGGCCGCCCTGCTTTCGGTGACGGCCACCCGTAGCCTGCACCCGCGTGCAGGGGGTGCGCCTTCCCTCGTGGCCGGTCCCGGTATGAGCCCCGATGCCGTGGCCCCGCTACTGGTGGCCTCCAGGCTGAACACTCTCTACCCGATGGAGTCGAACGGCGATCACTACTTCACGATGGTCTACGGACTCTTAGACGTTCGTACCCATCGGTTCCGCTTCACAGTTGCCGGCCATCCCGCGCCGATCTTGGTCCGCGAGGGATGCCCCCCCAAACGCCTCGACGTGATGGGCTTCGCTATTGGCATGATTGATGAGGCAGAATTCGACGAGTCGGTAATCGATCTGCAGCGTGGCGATCGCTTGTATCTCCATTCGGACGGCCTGACCGAGGAGGTGAACGCCCAGGATGAGGAGTTCGGCAATGAGCGGTTGCTCAACGCAATTGCCGACGGCCAGACACTCGGCTTGCAAGACACCATCGAATCCCTGGTCCAGAAAGTCGTTGCCTGGCGAGGCGAGGAGCACCTCAGGGACGACGTATCGATCCTGGCCGTCGCAGTCCCTTAGCCACGGCGAACTCTTCGCCGCGATGCCACCTGGCACGGCAATTTTCTCGTACTGATGGGCTGGAGAGATCGGCGAGAAACGGCCGACATCGCTTTTCACCAGCGCGTCCCAATCCCTGTCGAGAGCGACACTTGCGGTTCGACTGAGTTTCCTGACCATAGGGGTGGCTGCTGGTAGCCGATAGTGCCGTGGCGTAAGCCCGCTCTTGACCGGGACCTCCCCGGCAATCTACAGCAAAAGTATCAGGTGTTGCAAGGCACGATGCCGCTTGAAGGTCGGCTCCACGGTTCCTTGTATGGCAAGAATCATGCAGACCAATACAGAGGATAGCGCCCGCAACTTCCACTTGACCCGAACCGGTCGCCAGAAGAGAGTCGCCGAGACGTTGGCGCCTCATCACGGCCATACACGGGTGCTCAGCGCGCACTCCGTCTAATGCCTCTTGGTACGAACGCCGTACACCTCGCCCTCGTGTCAAATCTGTTCGGTGACGCGCAGGACTACCGCAACGATCTTGCAGCAAAAGAGCTTACGTCACGCCGGCAGCCAGACTTGACGGCTGGCTAGCACCTCGACGAATCCATACCGCCTGATCGCGGGCCTTGTTTGTGACGGGAATAGCTGCCACATATTTCCGGGTGAGACGACGTTGGCAGCAAACCTTCCTTCGCTTGGTTGGGTGAACGGCGAGGTTTCAGGTTCGCGTCCTGCGCGCGCCGGCCGCGTGCGAGCCGTGGCGGCAGGCGGAGGCGGCTGCATCGAGCAATTGCGACATTTTGTGAGAGGCGTCCCCGAAAGCGTCCACTGCAGTTCAATCGCTGGCCGCTTCGAGGCGACCGTCGCCGTTGACCGCGACCCGGCACGGGGCTACAATGGGGGGATTCGTCGGATCCAGCGTCGGCCAAGGGAGCGGAGATCAGGGCGAGGACTCTTCCTATAGACACGTCGATGGCTGGAAGTCGTGTGGGACGAACCCGGTCACTACCAATGCGATAACTGCAAAACAAGGAGTTGGACATGCGTCGCACAGCGGTTCTAATCTTTGTCGTCGGCCTTTGCAGCCTGGCCGTTCTCCTCATTTGGCGTCACTACGAGGCCGCTGGGCAGCAGCCGTCGGCCGCCCGGCGGGTATTTCCCAAGGTGAAAACCGATCGACTCCTGTGGCCCACCGACCATACATGGATTTGGGCCGTGGACATGCCGCCCGAGGGCCAGAAGCGGCAAGACCTGTCGGTAGTTGCGCGTGCCATCCATGCCCCCCTGCGCGCCAAGGAATCGCCTGCGATCCGCACTCGTGCCATCTCGAAGCAAGAGAGTCAGGCCACGCTTTCTTTCGGACACTTGGGTACAACTCGCGACGCTCCGGCGATGGTTTGCGTGCAGTTGATTGATCTCGGCGAGGTCGCCATACCGGCCAACTCGCCCAAGGAATCGCTGCGGCTGCTCTTGGCGCTCCAGAAGGACGGCGCCGAAATCCGCTTGCCCGGCTCCAAGAGCACGCTTGAAGGGGATTTTGCAGGATGCGTCGAGAACGAGGGACGGTGGAAGGACGGCGAGTTGCACCTGATGAACCTTTTCGTCAAGACGGAAGACGGGCTAACCACGTTCGATGTGGTCGTCGTTTGCTCCGAGCCGGCCCCTGATGCGCGGACGAAGAGCGGAACGTCCGACGCGCAGTAGCTGCCAAGTTCGCCTGCCGCCGAGCGAAAAGGTTGTCCCCCCTGTTCGCAGCAGCGATGGGTTTTTTTCCTGACCATCGCGTTAAGTGCTGGAAATATGCGAAAAGCCCGGGATCAGCACGCTTGAACTTCCGGCGGTAGCGCCTATAAATAACCGTACCGTCGTCGGTCGAGGAACACGCGGACTCGAACAGGAAAGGAAACGTCATGGCCCAACAGACTGCACCTGCAAAACACGGTCACCAGCACGGTCCCGAGTGCGGGCACGTCCAGATCAAACACGATGGGCACGTCGACTACCTGCACGATGGCGCCCTTTGCCATCAGGAAAATGGCGGCGTGACCAAGCATTCGATCACCATCAGCAAAGCCAATCCCGCTGCCTGCACTCCTGGGCACAACTGCGGCGGCCACGAAGCGGGACATGTTCACGGCCCCGGCTGCGGCCACGAGGCGGTTCCCCACGGCGACCACGTCGACTACTTGGTCGCTGGGCATCTGCATCATCCCCACGGCGATCATTGCGATGATCACGGCCCGGTGACCGTGATGCACGTCTGACAGACCGGTACGAGTCCTATCGCTAGAGCGCCCAAGGTCTGCTTGGGGGGATTACTGAACGCCCCCAAGGCGCTTCGAGAAGCCTATATCTCATGCGGGCCTAACCGAAATTCAACTTGACAGGCGGGATACGCCCTCGGATAATAGATACCTGAAGGTGTATTTTTGTGGCACACCCCCGGGGGGGAGTTTCCATGTTGCGTCGTCTGGCCAGTTCGGTTCTGCGATGGGGCCTGGCCGGCATTCTGTGCGCAACGTCGCTCCTTGGAGGCCGGTTGCACGACATCCTCGGCATTCATCATGCCGGGGAATTGGGCGGCCACGGCTGCGAAGGCAGCCACCTTGCCCTCCACCACCAGCCTTCTCTGGCGACCGGGCACTCGGAGAGTTGCGATGACGAGGCGACTTGCCCGATCTGCAATTACCTGGCGCAGGGGAATGTCATCGGCCCGCGGGTCGAGGCCGTTGTGGTCACGCTAAGCGTGCCGAACCGCAATCCGGCCCCGCTGCTCGTCGTGCCGAGTCCCGATTTCCAGCCGTTTCAAGCGCGGGCGCCCCCGGCTGCTTAGCCATTCTTCCCTGGATTCGGCGCTCCGTAGCAACCTTGCGCATCGCAGGTTGAGCCCTATTGGTCGCGTGTGCCGCTGCGGTCCGCAGGCTCGGTAGCGTCCGCAACGGCCCTCGGCCAGCGCCGAGGAAACCCGGAACACTCCGCTCGCGCGCAGCGTGGCCATGGCAGAGGTCCGACCAGTCCTTTCCATACGTTGCGCTGCCGCGGGCGGAGCCCTTTGCTGCGGCGGGGGCCGCCAGGCCGAGTCCGAGAAGACTACCGGAATCGTGGCAGTTTGTGTCTTTTGGTTTCGTTCACAGTCAAGGTTTTCGATTCTTTTGTAAGGAGAAATGAGATGTTGGGAATGATTCGTAATCGCAAGGGCCAGAAACGCAAGGGCCAGAGCCTCGTGGAATACGCCCTGATTATCGCCGGCGTGGCCCTGATTTCCGCTGTCGGGATCTCGGTGTTCGGCCACAAGGTCAGCGACATGATCGATGCCGTGGCGGTAGTCCTGCCTGGGGCTCACCAGGGCGACAACGGCCCGATCTCCAGCGGCCATATCATCGAGACGACCGATGCATCGACGGGGGGGGCCACGCCAATCACCTTGGACCTCAACGCCATTCAATCCGCTGATGGGTCGGGGCGGCTGGGTGGAAACGTGCTCGGCAACAGCAGCAATGGATTCGATGGCTTGATCATAGAAACAAGCCCATCCGTATCAGGTGGAACTTGATCGCCGATCGTCGGCGAGACGTTCCCGGGCTACCGGGATGAGAACCGCAAATGCGTACTTGGCGCGGCGGTCACCCTCTGCGCCCCGCTTGCGGGGCGCAGAGGATTTGTTCTCTTCTTTTGGCCGGAAGGACGCGCACGTGAGTTGCTGCGATAAGCCAGTCCTGCTGCTGGTCAGCCCTGAAGGGGCTGAGGCGAGACGCCGGCATGTGAACCGCCGCGGCCAGTCGTTGGTCGAGTTTGCCGTCGTGGCCCTGGTGGTCTACATGCTGTTGGCCGCGATCCTGACCTTCGGCCAGCTCCTGTATTGCTCTCAGGGAATCCAGCAGGCCGCCGACGTGGCCGCCAGGGAGCTGGCCCGGACTCCGCTCCCGGCGATTGACACCTTCAGCATGGCCCTCTCCGATACGGGCGTGCAGGCGAGAATCTACGACGAGCGCTACCTCGTGCTGACCATCGACGCCAACCCCGGTCCGAATGGCACGATCACCTACAACAACGGGTATTCCATCGTCGATTTGCCTCTTGTGAACCAGCAGTTGATTCCGCTGATGGTCTCTGACTGGATTGGCACGCAGCCCGTGCTGCGCTATCCGGGCGCTGTTTTCACCGATACGAATGCGGGCGCTGCCCACTACAACCCGGTCCCGCCCAGCGGCTACCTGGTGCGAATCCCCGTGGTCGGGCCGCCGTCGGCTTCCGGCGGAGGGCAAACGATCGGGGCATGGTTGAGTCCCGTCGAGCCGATTTTGGACAGCGCCCAGAATGACGCTTTTTCCGTGGCTGCGACCACGAATTCCGGAATGAGCGGCACGGTCGCCTTGAGGATCAACTACCCCTATCAGTCGGCGAGCATGAGCGGTTTTGTGCCGCCGACCAATGCAACGTCGCCGCCCGGTCCACCGGACAATCCGGTCGTCCCCATTATTGCGGACAACGGCATCACTTCCTCCGGCACGCTATCCGGTGTCGGCGGTCCCGTTACGACCCAAATACCCGGCCAAGATTACGACCCAAACGGAGGAACGTCCGGCCTCGGCCAACAGGCGGCTTGGGGGCAGACGGTGAGGCCGTACCGGAGCGTGATTTCGGCCCAAGCGATCTATCGCCGCGAGGTCTTTCAATAACCCGGCAACCAACAAGACACAATTTGGAACGTGCTTGAAAAAGAGGTAGAACCATGCGAGCAATCAAACCCAACATGCGTCACCGGTCGCTTTGGCGCACGGTGCTGCTGGCGCTGGTGGCGATTGTCATCGGCGGCGCGGGGACCGTGGCCGCCCTGGCGGTCTTCAAGGTGATCGACCCGGGAAAACTGGCCTTTTGGCGAACGCCGGAAAGACCGATCCCCGCGGACTGGATTCCCATCCCCCTTTCCGCTCGGCCGATTCCCGCCTACACGATGGTCACGCGCGATTACCTGTTGAATCCGAAGACTGCCCAGTGGGTCCTTGTCTATAAGCCGCCGAAGGCCGTGCCGCAAGAAGTCATCATCAGACTCTCAGGGATCCTCGGGCGCGTCACGGCACGGGAGAAACCCGCGGGCTACGTCTTCACGGAATCCGATTTCCTCCCCTTGGGCACTCGCCCCGGCGTGGTGGGCGGCACGCCGCAAGGAAAACGCGCCATCACCTTGGACGCCAGCAAACTCAAGGGCGCCCATGACCTGAGCGAGGGCGACCACGTGGATTTGCTGGCCAGCGTCTCCGTGGACATGCCGGGCGCGGGCCGTTCCGGCTCCGGGCGGATGGGAACCAACGTCGTGGCGACTCCTGACATGGCCTTTCTGCCCAAGCGCAGTCTCGTCCGGCCCTTGGTGCAAGATGGGGTCGTGGTGACGCCCGTGCGAATTCGCAACGTGCCGATCAGTTCGAGTTCGCTTACTCAAGGGATGACCACGCACACCGTACCCGTGCAGGAAATCGTGTTGGCCGTGGACCCGCAGGAGGTGGCGCCGCTGGCCGAGGCCATGGACTTGAAGTACGAGATCACCTGCGTGGCCCGTTCGGGCCGCCCGGCGGCTGTTGCGTCGCCGCCTGCGCAGGCAGCGGCCGGTGGAATCTCCCAGGTCCCTGCCGCCCTCGCCAAGGCCGCTGCCAGCACGCCGGGCGCGGCCGCCCCGGACAAGGCTGCCTCGTCGCCTGAAAAAGCGAAGACCGTCAGTCGCCCAAAGGCGGAGACGCCTGCCAAGGGTCCGGCGGCCATGGACATCACGCCCGGACTGGACCCCATGGCCCAGACCCGGTATCTGGAGGTGATGATTGGAGGCCAACGGCAATTCATGCTCTTCACCGGGCCGGGGAACAGCCCGGTCGTCGCGGGGCAGGACGACGGATCGGCCAAGGCCGCTGCGGGGGAAGAGAGCAAGGAATAGGCCGGTTATGAAGCTTCATCGCGGCAAAGCGGCGGCTCGGGCGGGCTACGCGCTGGTGTTGTTCGTGATGATCTTCTTCGGCCTCATGGGCCTGGCCGCGCTGGTGATCGACATGGGTTTTGCCCGGCTCGCCCAGCAAGAAATGCAGACGGCCGTGGACTCCGCGGCGCTGGAGGGGCTGCGCTTTCGAGACGTTTCGACCGACCAAGCCCGCCGCCAGCAGGCCAGCCAGATGGTCGGCAGCCTGTTCAGCCCTTATGTGGATGCCAGCGGCGGGACGGTGCAGTACGGCGCCGGGGTGGAGTTCAGCGGCTTCGTCGGCCCCTCCGACCTCGCCGCGGCGCAAACGATGGTCGTACCCAGTACGCCGGTTTACCAGCCAACGGGCTTGGAACTCAATCTATCCGACGCGACCGAAGGCGACATGAGTGCCGGCACGTATGGCGCCAACCCGAACTACGATCCGACCCAGTCGGCCGATGAGGACGGAGGCTACAATCGCCGCGACTTTACGCCCTCTGCCGGCACCGCTGCGGCATCCGCCCCGGCCTTTCTGGTGCGCATGCGGCGCACCAATAATTCCAGCGGGCTCGACCAGGAGTCCGGGTCCGGCATCAGTTCCGGCGGTCCGGCGCTGCCGCTCCTGTTTGGCCGCGGCAGCCTGATGGCGCGCAGCGGCACCGGCAACCAGTTGAGCGTGACGACCGGGATCACGGTCCGCGCCACGGCTATCGCCGCGGCGGGCGACGGTATAACGTTTAGCGGCACTTCCGGCACCTATTCGGCCGGCCGAGCCAAATCTGCGGGACCGCCGTATCAGGGCCCTGACGCGAGCGGCAACGCCGTTAACATTCCGGGCACAACGCCGTTTTCCATCACGGCCAGTGCGTGGAGTTCCATGACCGTCGGAACCGCCCAGGCCTTCCAGTCGTCGGGCGGCACCGGCGAGGTGCAGTGGTTTGGCGCCCCGCCGACGGGCGTTATTCAAATCGGCCAGTTGGCACCCCTGCCGGTTGGGACCACTACACTGGCCGCGACCACCGGCACCGCCGCCATCGCGACCAACAAGGGTTATGTGCCAATCTCTAATACCTACTACGATGAATCCAACAACGCATACAACGTCATCATTGGCTTCGGCTACGCAGGATGGAACTGGGATGGAACGACGTTGAGCCTGACAAAGCTCGCGTCGGCGCCTGTTGGATGGGGCAACGTGTCGGCGGCCCTCGTGGGCGTCGTGCAGCCGCCCACCGATCCTAAGGGCAATCCGGTGCTTACGGTCTCGACTCTGTTCAGCGATCACGTGAACCTGGTAACCAATCCGCTCTACGCCCCCGTGCTGGTGAACCATTACATCGGCCCACCGCAATCTAATCCCTAATCCCTAATCCCTAATCCCTAATCCCTAATCCCTAATCCCTAATCCCTAATCCCCAATCCCCAATCCCTAATCCCCAATCCCTAATCCCCAATCCCTAATCCCTCTTTATCCCCCGTGCCGAAAACGATCAACATCCTGATGGTGAGTCCCGATCCGCGGTTCCGCGCCGAGTTGGAGAGCGCGCTGGCTTCGTTGGACGAACTGCACCCGGTGATCCACCACGCCAACGACGTCCGCCAGGGGATCGAGGCGGCCCGCAGCCGCCGTCCGCAGATCGCGCTGGTGGAAATGGGGGCCGACGTCCGGCCGCTGCAAGTATTCGCCGAGGAGGCGGCGCTGGTCGCGCCCGAGACCACCGTGGCCGCCGTCTTCCGGCCGGACGTCTTCCAGGCGGACGTGGCGGAGAGCACGATTCTGATCCAGGCGCTTCGCGCCGGGGTGAAGGACTTCCTGCGGCGGCCCGTCTCCAGCAGCGAACTGGCCGAGCTTCTCCGCCGCATCCAGCGATCGCCGCTGCGGGAAGCGGGCCGCCTGGGCCGCGTCGTCTCCTTCGTCAGCAACAAGGGCGGCGTGGGAAAATCCACCATGTGCGTCAATGCGGCCTGCGGCCTGGCCGTGCGCCACCCGCAGCGCGTGCTCTTGGTGGATGCATCGCTGCAGATGGGCGTTTGCGCGTCGCTCTTGGATCTGACGCCCACCACGTCGCTCAGCGACGTGGTGCGCGAGCAGGAGCGCCTGGACGAAACCCTCATCCGGCAACTGGCCATGCCGCACTCCAGCGGCCTGCACCTGCTGGCCGCGCCGGCCGATGCCGTCGAGGGCGCCGACATCGACGACGAGGTGTTGTCGCGGATTCTCACGCTTGCCCGGCACACGTATGACTTCGTGCTGGTCGATACGTTTCCCATGCTGGACCGCGCGATGGTGGCGGTGCTGGACCTCAGCGACCGGGCCTACGTGGTCCTGGAAAACGTCGTGCCCACGGTCCTTGGCGCAGTGAAACTGGTCGAGGTCCTCCGCGGCCTGGGTCTCTCCAAAGAGCGCCAGCGGATCGTGCTGAACCGTTACACGACCCTGCCGGGAAGCGTCAAGCCGCTGGCGGTGGCCAACCGCCTGGGCTGCGCCGTCGATCACGTGATTCCCTTCGACAAGCGAATCGTGGTTGCCGCCAACACGGGCGAACCCTATGTGTTGTGGGCCAGCCGGCTCTTCGGCTGCGGCCGCCAGTTGCGCCGGCTGGTCGATGAGATCGACGCGATGGGCGACGGCCGACCGCTTTGCCCGCTTTGCCCTGCTGCGTCAGGCGACGGCGAGGTGCAGCCGATCGGAGACGAGCACTCTGAAGCGAGCGAGGAGGATTCGCAGTGAACGACGAAACGCGCGGGCAAACGCCGGAGGTTGAGAAAGACTGGCGTGCGCGGCTGCGGAAGTCGAGCCTCACGCTGCCGGCGGACCGCGTCCGCGCCACGAAGAAGGCGGCCCCGACGCGGACGATCACCGCGGCCCCCGCCGTGCCCCCGCCCACACATTCGCGCGCCGCCGAGTATCTCTCCGTCAAGGGGACTTTGCACCAGCGGCTGTTGGACGAACTCGACGGGCGCAACCTGCTGGGCGCCAGCGAGGAGACGCTCACCGAATTCGTCGAGACGTTCGTCGATGAAGCCCTCCGGGTCGAGGACCTGCCCCTGAACGAGGACGAGCGTCGCCGACTGGTAGGCGACCTCTTGGAAGAGACGCTGGGGGTCGGCCCGTTGGCGTCGTTGATGGCCGATCCGGCGGTGACCGACATTCTCGTCAACAGCCCGCAGCAAGTGTATATTGAGCGTTTCGGGCGTCTGGAGAAGACCGACGTCCGTTTTCGGGACGTGGACCACCTGGTGCGGATCATCCAGCGGATCGCGGCCCGCGTCGGGCGGCGGATCGACGAAAGCTCGCCGATGGTCGATGCGCGTTTGCCCGACGGCAGCCGCGTCAATGCCACGCTTCCTCCCGTGACCATCGACGCCCCGACGCTCTCCATTCGCCGCTTCGGCCGCCATCGGCTGCGGCGTTCGGACCTGCAGCAATTGGGCATGTTCTCCGCGGACATTTACACCATGCTGGACGCGGTCGTCCGCGGGCGAAAGAACCTGCTGATTTCCGGGGGCACCGGCTCGGGGAAGTCGACTCTGTTGGGCGCGCTGGCCGAGGCCATTCCCGATCGCGAGCGGATCGTCACCATCGAGGATTCGGCGGAGCTGATCCTCGATCAGGAGCACGTGGTGCGGATGGAGAGCCGGCCGCCGAATATCGAAGGCCGCGGACTGATCACGGCCCGCGACCTGGTGGTCAATGCCCTGCGGATGCGGCCCGACCGGATCATCGTGGGCGAGGTCCGCAGCGGCGAAGCCCTCGACATGCTGCAAGCGATGAACACGGGCCACGACGGCGGCATGACCACGGTCCACGCCAACAGCCCCCGCGACGCCCTGGCCCGGCTGGAGACCATGGTGCTGATGGCCGGGCTGGAGCTTCCCTCGCGGGCCATCCGCGAGCAGATGGTCTCCGCGTTGCACCTGATCGTCCACGTGCGGCGCTACGAGGACGGCGTGCGCCGGGTGGAGAGCATTGCGGAGATCGTCGGCATGGAAGGCACAACGCCGCAGTTGCAGGACATCTTCCGCTTCGAGCGCCGCGGGCGGGCCGGGCACCATCCGGAGGATGGTCGCGAAGGACGGTCGGGGCGGCAGATTGCCGGGGAGTTTGTGGCCACCGGCATCGTCCCGCGCGTGGTGGAGGAGCTGCAAGAGCGGGGGATCGAGGTTCCCCGGACCATTTTCCAGAAGAGCAAGCCCGCCGTCCATGCCTGAGATCCTGCTGCTTTTCGGGTTGCTGCTGCTTGGGCTTGGCGTGGTCGCCTCCGTTTGGCGCGGCGCGCGCCTACGCGCCCTGGCCCGCGAGCGCGTGGACAGCGCGCCGGAGGTCTCCAGCCCGGCCGCAGCGGCGCCGGTTCCCGCGGCTCGTTCCTTCCTCGTCCGCCGCCGCTTCCTGCCCTGGATGGCCGGTCTGGTGGTGGCCGGGCTCTTGTACCTCGCATTGGGCTGGGCTTTGCCCTTCGTGATGGCGGTCGGGCTGATTGTCGGCCTGCTGGCGGGACAACTGGAGTCCTACCTGGCGGTGCGGCGGACCGCACGCATCGAAACCCAGTTGGCCGATGCCATCGACCTGATGGTGGCCGCGCTGGGGGCCGGGGCCGGCGTCGCCGACGCCTTGGAAAACGCCATGGGCGAATCGGGCCGCCCGCTGCGCCCCCAACTGGAAGAGGTGGTGGGCCGCATCCGTTTCGGCGACGATCCACGGACGGTCTATTATGGGCTGACGCAACGCGTCCCGCTGGAGACGTTCCTCCTCTTCGCATCGGCCTTGTCGGTCCAGGCGGAAACCGGCGGCAGCCTGGCTCCCACCTTGGCGAGCGTCGGCCGGACGATCCGCGACCGCATCGAGATCGCCCGCCGCATCCGCTCCAATTCAGCCCAGTCAGAGGTCTCCACGCTGGCCGTAATGATGCTGACGTACTTCATCGCCCTGGTGGTATGGCGGGCCAATCCCGCGCAAATGAACGAGTTCCTGGCCACGGTGCCGGGCCAATGGGTGGTCGCCGGCAGCGTTTTTCTCCAGGCAGTCGGCCTGGTGTGGATGTCGTACCTCAGCCGCTTGCGATTCTGAAAGGCCGTGATTCCGAGGCCAGCCCATGAAAACACTCGTCGAAATAAGCCTTTGGTTGGTGCCGGCCGCCCTGGTTTACGTGGCCTACTTCCTCTTCCGCCGCCTGGGCACGAACCGGCGGAGCTTGGAAAGGGTGTTCACCGAACCGGTCGACCTGGCAGAGCGCCCCGAAGGCGATTCCCTGCTGGCGGGACTGCTCCGTCGTTGGCTCTACCTGGCGGGCTATCGCCGGCTCGGCGCCCCCGCCGCGTTCACCGCCGCCATGCTCCTGGCAATCGGCGTGGGGCTTGCCACGGCCTTTGCCGCTCGGGGCGCCGGCGTGACGGACGAGATGTCCAGGAACATCTCCCACCTCCCTCCCGTCGTGGGTGATCTCCTCAGCCCCATTGCGTACATGGCTCCTTGGACGGTGTTCTTGATCTTGACACTCTTGCCGTGGCTGGTCGTTCGGCGGGCACGCCGGCAACGCGTGGAACAGGTGGAGCAGGATTTGCCCATCTCCCTGGAGCTGCTGGCCACGCTCAGCGAAGCCGGCCTCGGTTTCGATGCCGCCCTGGCGCGGGTCCTCGATTCGCTGATGGAAGATCGCCCTTTGGGCCGCGAGTTCCGCACCTACCAGTCGGACCTCCTGGCAGGCAGAACGCGGGTGGAATCCTTTCGCCGCCTGGCCCGCCGCTTGGACGTCTCGTCCGTGACGATCCTCGTCTCGGCACTGGTCCAGGCCGAGCAGTTGGGCAGCGGCATCGCCCAGGCCCTTCGCCGCCAGGCCGACGACCTCCGCGATCGGCGCCGTGAGCGGGCCAACGCCTTTGCCATGGCGCTGCCGGTGAAGCGGATGTTCCCCTTGGTGGTTTGCTTTATGCCCGGCCTCTTCGTCTGGACGCTCGGGCCGTTCTTTGTGCAACTTTTCAAGATGGCCGATACCTTCCTCAAGGTGAGGAGCTTTTAGTTTGGCCCGCACTTGGCGTTTGCTGAGCAAAACGACCGGCAAGACCGTGGCGGAGCGGTTGGCGATTGCCGACGGGTTTTGGTCCCGGCTGGTCGGGCTGCAATTCCACCGCGAGCTGGCTGCGGATGCCGGCCTGATGCTGGTGCCCTGCAACTCGGTCCACACCTGTTTCATGCGGTTTCCTCTGGACGTGGTCTTCCTGGACCGCAACGGCTCCGTCCTGGCGGTTCGCCAAAATCTTCGCCCCTGGCGGCTGGCACTCGGACCGCGCGGGAGCCATGCCGTGGTCGAGCTGGTGGCGGGCGGGGCCGACTTACAGCCCGGCGAGGTGCTCCGGCTGGCACCCGCCGAGGAAGGCGACGTACCCCCCACACGCGTCGCCTTTTTGCAAGAATAGGCGAGGTTGGTAAAGTTTGCCGCCCCTACAACCGATACAACCGTCAGAGTCGGTGGCGGCGACGATACCACCGCTGCGTCTGGACTGGTCGGACGGCGAACGTCAACATTTCTTGGGAGGCTTGGAAATACTCGCTCCTGCTGTGCCGCCACGGTTGTGCCGAAAGTGGCAGCAGGTGTGAGTTTGCAAGGAACGCCCACGTTCAGTGCATCCGGGTTTTCCTAGGAGAGAAACAGTGCCGGACCAATCTCTTCGCTTGACCGCCGCGCTGGTTGCCCTGGTACTGGCGGTCCCGATGGCGACAACGCGGGCGCAGGAGCCATATCCCTCTAATCCGGGCGCCGGCGCCGCCAGTCCGCCGGCGGCGCAGTTCGTCGTCCGCGATCCGCGGCCCAACGAGCTTCAGACGGAGATTGTCCGCCCCGTGCCGGCCGCGGCCGGCAGCCAGCCGTGGACGGGAGGCCCGCCGGAATACCTGGCGCAGAACCCTGGCAGCCCGGAAGTCATGCGACCGGGTACTCCGACGCTTTCGGGCACGCAGTCGGCGGGCGCTGGGCCCTTGGGAGTGCTGCCGCCTTCCGAACCGGCACGACCCTTTCAAGGCCCCGCATCGCCGTTCGACGCCACCCAGTTCCGTCTGCCGACGCTGGGGCTTCCGCCGGGATTGGGCACCCCCGAGCCCACGCCGGAGATCCAGAGACAGTACGGGCAGTTCGTCGAGCGGGAGATCGCCCCCGAGAACACGATCCAGGTCGTCATCGGCCGGGCCAAGGTGATCGTCTTGCGCGAGAAACCGCGACGCATCTACATCCCCGACGAAAACGTGGCCGGCTTTCAAGTCGTCACCGACCAGGAATTCGCCGTCGTCGGCAAGAAGATGGGCAGGACCGTGCTGGACCTGTGGTTCCCCGATCCGCGCGATCCCAACGACCAGCGGAAGGACCGGACGTTGAGCTACATGGTCGTGGTCCTGCCCGATCCTGAACGCGCCGCGTTGGACGTGCTGGAAGAGCGGAGACGATTGGAGGCCCAGGTGAAGGCCTTCGAGCAAGCGCTCAAGGTGCTGGAACGGGAGATCAAGGTGGCGTTTCCCGACAGCGCGGTTGTGCTCTCGCTGGTGGGCGAGCAAGTCGTCGTGCGCGGCGAGGCGAAGGACGTTGTCGAGGCGGCGCAGATCCTTCGCATCGTCGCGGAACATACGCCCACGCGGAGACGCAGCAGGGTCGACTCGCGGAGCGTCAACGTGGCCTTCATCCCCGGCCTGGGCGACGAGCAGGCGGCGGTCAACGCCATCCGCGAACTGTTGGAAGGAAACGCGAACCTCGTCAACCTCCTGCGGGTGCCCGGCGAACAGCAGGTCATGCTCATGGTCACGGTGGCCGAAGTGAATCGGACCGCGGCCCGCACCATCGGCATCGACTTCAGCATCGTCAACGGGAAATTCGCCCTGGCCCAGATTACCGGCGGGCTCATCACCCCTGGCGCGGCTGCCGGGGCGGCCGCCCTCGCGGGGGTCGGCGGCAATCTGCCCGTGGCGATCGACAACGGCAACGTGCTCATGGCGATCCAGGCGCTGCGGACGTTGAACTTCGCCCGCTCGCTGGCCGAGCCCAACCTGACCACGCTCAACGGCCGGCCCGCCAACTTCCAGGCCGGCGGCTCCTTCCCCATTCCCACCAGCGTCGTCACCCCCGGCGGCGCCGCGCAAAGCGTGAGCTACCAGAACTTCGGCGTCTCGTTGCAGTTCGTCCCCTATATCACCGACCGCAACCGCATCCGCCTGCAACTCAACGCCAGCGTCTCGACCCCCAGCACCTCCACCACCGAGGTCAGCGGGGCCCAAGTGCCCAGCCAGATCACCCAACGCCAGTTCAACACCACCGTCGAACTCCGCGAGGGCCAGACGCTGACCGTGGCGGGCCTGATCCAGAACAATTTCAGCGGCGCGTCGAAGCGGATACCGTTCTTCGGCGATCTGCCCATCATCGGCCGCGCCGGCGGCAACGACAACCTGACCTCCGGCGAGCAGGAGCTGGTCGTGCTGGTGACTCCCATCCTCGTGCATCCCTTGGAGAGGTGCAAGACGCCGCCGCTGCCCGGCAACGACGTGTTCGAGCCGGGCGACATCGAGTTTTACCTCTTGGGCCACTTGGAAGGGCGGCGGACCGAGGATTTCCGCACGTCGGTCCGCACCGACTTCTGCCGCCAGAAACGCTGGTGCGACTGCGACGACCTGTACATTATCGGCCCGCACGGCCCAAGTTACGCCTGCTGCCCAGGCAATTGCCCGTGTCCGGCTCCGAGCCCGACTCCGTGTCCGGCGGCCGGCGGGAGCAATGGGCCGACGACGACGCCGGTCCAACTTCAACCGCCTGCCGCGGGACTCGCTCAGCCTCAGGCCGTTCCCTAAGGATGGATGACATGCACCGCCCAAACGTGAATCGACGGGAAAAAGGGGACAGTCCCCGCGGACAAAGGGGGACAGTCCCCTTTTTCCCGGCGACCTGGCTGGTCCTGCTGGCGGCGGCAGCCGTCGCGGGCTGTCATAGCGGCCCGGAATGCGGGTCGTGCAATGACATTACCCCCGGAGCCATCCCCCAGCCTAATGGAACGTATGCCTGCCAATGGGTCAACGCGGAGAAGGCCCGCGCCGATCAAGACGAGTTCGTCATCTACCGCTACGAATGGTCAGCGGACGCGCTGAAGCTGACGCCGTCCGGGCAGGAGCACATTGCACAGATTGCCCGTGCCCTCTGCCAAGTGCCGTGTCCGGTGGTGATCGAGCCCTCGGCCGACCGCGGCATGGATGAGTCGCGGCGCGCGGTGATCCTGGATGCCCTGGTGCGGAGCGGCAGCCCGGTCAATCCCGATCGCGTGATTCTTGCCCGTCCCGAGGCCGAGGGACTTTATGGTGACGAAGCCCCTGGAATCGCCCGCGGGATGCTCAGCAACCAAACGAGCGGACAAGGGGGCATGGGGGGCAGCACAACGGGAACTGGCGGGCTGGGCGGAGGCCAAGGAAGCATCGGTTCGTCGGCGGGTATTGGGGTGGGCGTGGGAATGGGAACGTATTAAATCGAAATCGAAACGTCGCCAGGCAAAGGAAACCGCCGATGTCGCCGACAACCCGGACCAACTCGCTCGCTTGCGTCAGCCTGGTCTGCCTGTCTTTGTGTTTAGGCTGCGCCAGCGCCGATCTTACGTCGGCGAAGCTGGACGCCGACGTGCCGCAGGCCGACCACGGTGAGCTGCCCCCGAAGGAGGCCGCACGGGCGTGTTTCGTCGCCGCGGAAGAGATGCAAAACCGCGGACAGGCGGCGCAGGCCATTTCGCTCTACGAAAAGGCCCGCAGCAACGATCCGAGCCTGAAATCCATCGCGCACCGCCTGGCGGTGCTGTACGACGCCCAGGGCGATAGTGCCCGCTCGCTGGCCGAGTACAACAAGGCGCTGGAGTCCGACCCGAAGAATGCCAGTCTGTTGAGCGACCTGGGATATTATTACTACGAGCGGGGAAATCACGCGGAGGCCGAGCGGCGGCTGCGCGAGGCCATGGCGATCGAGCCAAGCCACGCCAAAGCGCTGTGCAATTTGGGGCTGGTGCTGGCCGCCCAGGGGCGACTGGAGGAGAGTTTCCAAGCGTTCTCCAAGGCCGTCGGCCCCGCCGCGGCCCATTCCAATCTGGGCGTGCTGTTGGCCAAGCAAGGGCGTTACGACGAGGCGCGACAGGCATTCCACCAGGCCCTCGCACTGGACGCTACCCTGCCGCAGCCCAAGGCATTCTTAGCCTATCTCGACAGGCAGCAGCCTGTTCGCTGAAAAGCCTCGGGCAACGGCGCGAGGTCCAGCGACGTCCAATGGCTAACGATGTAGTGGAACGTGCCCTTCAGTTTGCGGTAGCCCCGGGGTCGTCTGGTCGGTGCAATTGGAGTGGCCGAACCCGCTCCAGCTTCCCTAGGTGATGTTGTAGCGATTGGCCGACTACGCGGCAAGAACGGCCAGGTCGCGATTGAGAGAAAGAAAAGCCCGGGGGCCGGGATTGCTCCCAGCCCCCGGGCTTCAGGTTCCATCAGAGCAGGTTCACGACCCGCTCGGCCAGGCCCTTCTCGCCCAGCACGACGTTCAACTTGCCGCTGGTGGCCACCCGCTCCAGGACCTCCAGCTCCCGGAGCCGCATCAACGTCGGGTTGCCCTCCAGCACCTTGGCCGTGTTGGCCTGGCTGCGCATGGCCGCGGTCTCTTCGCGGCGGACGATCAGGTTGGCCTCGGCCGCCTTCTTCGCCTCCGTGACCTTGTTCATCAGATCCTTCATGTCGCCCGGCAGGATCACGTCGCGGATACCCACCGAGATGACCTCCAGACCCAGCACAGCCACCCGCTGCCGGACGATGACCTCCAATTCCTGGGCCACGACATCCTTGTCGGCCAGAAACTGGTTGAGTTCGCGGCCGCCGATCAAACAGGCCAATGACATCGACGCCCCCTTGGCCCTGCTGGTTCGCCACAACTACATCCGGCCCCGGCCGGCGGCGAAGCGAGGCCCGGGGCGTCCCGCCTCGCCGGTCTATGAGGTCAACCCTGCGTTTGGCTCTCCGGAGAAGGACAAGAAGCGTCCTGAGAATTCTGAAAACCCCGGTGCAGGTATCGGCCCGGCCAATTCTCAGAATATTCAGAGCGCTTTTGGCGAGCCAGAAAACGGCATCGACGATGAGCCCGAAGGCCGGGTATTCGTGGCCAGGTTCGTGGCATCCCAGCCGCCGTACCGGCTCTCGGCATCGATCCGCACCTGGACGACCTTGTTGGTCACCTTCGCGGTGTAAACACGGCCAATCCTCACTTCGTTCTTCTTCATCGCAAATCTCCTTTGGTACATGGGGTATTGGTTCAACGCACAACTACACATGAGATTGCATGTGGGCGGTTTGTGGGGGTATGCTTTTCGATAGTGGTTTTGCACCCCATTAACGAAGGACATGCAATGACACACACTAAGCACAATGTTTCCGGAAAAGGCAAGCGGATCGACACGAGCCGAAGCTGACCGCGAACACACGCGATGGCGGAACGGAGGCTTGCCTCTGCTCGCCATAAGCCGGCGGCGATTCACCCCTCTTTGTCCGACCTTACGCACGCAACCAGGTGCCTCGAGCACGAATAGCAGCCGGATCTTTTTCTGTTGCCGCCGACGGGATGAGACTTCGACGGATGGATTTTCTAAGGAATGGCTCCGGTGTCCAACGGACACAAAACACGAGGCCCCTGGCGAGCGAACCCACCAGGGGCCCGATGCACCGTTGGCGCACCGTCGGCTCGGATATTGGCCCATGTCCTGGTACGCGGTCGCCAGCCGGTCTAGGCTGGCTGCTACAACCCTTACTGCCAAGCGGTCGAGTCCTGCGCCGGCGCAACTGACGCTCTGGTTGATGAGGCCGGGACCGGCTCGAACCACATGCTCCCAACTGCTGCCTCGGCCAAGGTCTCGGGATTTCGCCAAACTTATTGAGTCCCGTGTTGATCGTGCAACGCTTCGACTAAGAGAGGTGCCAAAAATTCTGCACTTTTCCTTCCGCTAGCAACACGGGACTCAATAAGTCTCGACTGCCGTAGATTTTGATGCTCGGCGATATTTTTTCATCATACGAGAGGGAACACGGGAGCGTCTGGCATTCCGATACGGCAAAATGTATAATGTAAGTTGTCGGTTGCCGCGGTTGGCCCGGAAAAAAGGTGGCAGTCCCCGTTTGTGCGAAGCACCCTTCGGGCGGGCACCAGCCGAAGGCTGGTCCCGGTAAATGGGGACCGTCCCCTTTTTCCGGCGCCCCCGGCGGTTGAGAGGTCTTGCGGTCGTGATCGCTTCTAAAGACGGCGTAACCTATCGGGAGATGCTCGCCAGCGGCCGCTTCTATTACGGCGCGGAAGTGGTCACCAGCCGGGGTATCGCCGCGCCGTCCTCGGCGGAGTCGGTCGCCCTGGCCCGCGCGCTCTTGAGCGATCCGCGGATCGGCTGGATCTCGG
>JBKQVT010000236.1:0-21690 GCA_052139835.1 Thermoguttaceae bacterium | reverse complement strand
CTTCGTCCTGACGGGCGGCGCGGCCCGCAAGCCGGTCTCGCTCGACACGAAACCGTCAAACCGGTCTGGCGACCGTACGTAACCGAACAAGCGGCAAACCGCATTTGATTCACGGCCTCTAAGTTCTAATGCCGTTTGGCCGGCTTCTTGTCCGCCGCGCCCTCCACGTAGGCGACTGCCTTGGCCAATTGCCGATCCAGCGGCGGCTTGGCCGTCGTGGGCGCCGCCTTGGGCGGCCCCCCCTCGGGACGAAAGATGTCGCGATCCAGCCGCCAGTCATGCAGCCTCCTGAATTCCTCCCCCTCCACGATCACCTCGTAGCCCTTATCGGGGCGCACTCCCCAGGCGTCCGCCAGACCGGCGTTGTGACGGCGCTGGATGTTCACGCCGCTGGGACGCCAATAGCTGGCCACGGTCAACTTCAACTCGCCGCGGCGGTCGCCCAAGTCGGTCACCTCCTGCACCGTCCCTTTGCCATAGGACCGCTGGCCGACGATGACCGCGCGATGGTGGTCCTGCAAGCAGGCGGCCACGATCTCGCTGGCGCTGGCGCTGTCGCCGTTGATCAGCACGGCCATGGGGAAGCCGGTGAAGGGGGCCTTGCCGCTGGCCTGCCAGCTCTCGAGGACCTGCTTGTCGCGGCCGCGCGTGCTCACGATCATGCCCTTTTGGATGAACAGATCGCAGACCCCGACGGCGGCCGGCAGCAGTCCGCCGGGATTGTCGCGGAGATCGAGGACCAAGCCGCGCATCCCCTGGGCCTTCAGGCCGTCGAGCGCCTGCCGCAGCTCCTCGCTGGTCTTATCGGCGAAACCGAGGAGGCGGACGTAGCCGATGGCGTCATGGCCGGGGAGGGAAAAATTCCACGAGCCGTCGGCGTTGCGCGTGTCGCCCAGCACCGTATCTTCCTCGATGGTCTTGCGCGTGATCGTGATCTCGACCGGCCGCTCTTGGCCCTCGTGGAGGACGGTCAGTGCGACGCTGCTGCCCAGCGAACCGTGGAGGGTGTCGATGGACTCTCTCAGCGACATGCCCTGGGTGCTGCGGCCGCTGATCTTGAGGATGCGGTCGCCGGCGCGGATGCCCGCCGCGTAGGCCGGCGAGCCCGCCAGCGGCGTCACCACGGTCAGTTGCTTGCTCTTCGGGTCCAGCATGACCCTCATGCCGACGCCCTCGAACCGCCTGTTGATCGACTCCTCGAAGTCTTGCTGCTGGCGGGGGCTGTAGTAGGCCGAGTGTTCATCGCCCAATTGCTCGACCATCCCTTCCACGCCCCCTTGGAAGAGCTTGGCGTCGTCGACGGGCTCGTAGTAGCGACGGGAGATTTTATCGAGCACGTGGCCCAGCGCCCGCCCATAACGGTTATGCTGCACCTGGCCGTAACACGCCAGCGCGAGGACGGCCGTGAGGATCAGGCACAGCAGGTTGCGCGGCGGCATGGGGATGGTTCTCTGGTAATGCGTTTCCGTTGCGGAAGCCGGAAACCGTAGGGTGGGACGAGCGGAGCGAAGTCCCACCACCGGTCTTTCGCGACAGAGACTATTGTAAGGGGAAGGAATCGCGCCGGGCAAGCCCGGCCAACCCTCTCACCGCTGCTGGTTCCACTGGCGGCGGCTGTACTTCTCGGCGGCCAGGGCGGCGGTCCGGGCCCGCGGCCAGTCCGGATAAGGCTCGTCGGCCTTCCACATCGCGGCCAGCGCCCGGCGGATCGCCTCGGCCGGCACGGGGAGATTGGCCACGAAGGCATCGTGCGGCCGCCGCAGGCGATACCCCGGCTGCCGCGGCGGCATCAAGAGCACCCGGCCGATCAACTCCAAGGGGAAGTCGTATAAGAGCGTGCCGTGATAGAGCAGGTGCCGCCGCTTCACCCGCAGGCTGTTGCCGGACACCTTGCGCTCGGCAACGGCCAGGTCGCTGGTGCCGCGACGGCTGATCCCCGCGGCCAGCGGACGCAGCGCCGCGGCGAGCATCTCCAGCACGAAGCTATGGGCCAGGCCGACGGTCCGCAGCGCCGGGCGGAGTTCGAGGCTCAGTACCAGGGCGTACATCAGGCAACCCGGCCCGGCCACGACCGCCGCCCCGCCGCTCGTGCGTCGCAGCACGGCGATGTCCAATTCCCGGCAGGCCTCGCCGTTGACTTCCGCGGCGATTTGCGAGGACCGTCCGACCACGACGACGCTCTGCCGGGCCTCCCAGAGGCGCAGGGTTTCGGCGCACGCGCACCCGCTCCCTGCCTCGGCCTCTTCCAGCAGGGCTTCATCCAATGCCAGGTTTTCCGCCGCCGTCGGCAGCGTCAGGTCCAAGTAACGCATCAGTGCGCGACCCCCTTCACCACCCCCTCGACGCAGTCGAGGGGCCGAAGGGGACAGGCACTTTTTTCGGCCCCCGACCATGCTCCGCATGGTGCCCGGGCCGAAAAATGAGCCAGTCCCCGGCCGGTCAACGATTACGCGACATTCTAGCGGCAGCCATGGGAAAAAGGAATCCCGCCACGGCGCCTGCCGCCCCTGGACAGGCGCCGCCGTTTCCATTCAAATTACGCTACAAAAGGGGCCAGCGCATGGCAACGAAACGCATGACAGCCAAACAGCGGGACGGTTCGCTTGCCGAAGCCGGCTACAACCCGCTGTTCTCCATCTGGAGCGGCGAGGATGCGGAGCTGCTCGACAAGATGCTCCGCTTCTATCCCCGCCGGCCGCCGGCCGACATCCTCGACGCGACGGTCAACGGCGGCCGGTTTTGGAAGGGGCTGGCGTGGAACGTGGTCGGCATGGATATCGACCCGAGGCACGAGCCGACCGTGGTCGGGGACAACACGAACATGCCCTTCCCGGACGCCGCCTTTGACGTGGTCGTCTACGACCCGCCGCACATTCCCAACCAGGGACGCGACCGTTCCAAGGACTTCAACACCCGCTTCGGTCTGACCGTCAAGTCGCCGAAGGAAGAAGGCTACAACTTCTCGTTCATGTTTCCGCCCTTCACCAGGGAAGCCTATCGTGTGCTGCGGGCGGAAGGAATTCTGTTGTGTAAGATCGCCGACTACATCCACAACCACCGCTATCAGTGGGCGCACATCGAACTGATTCGCGCCGCCGAAGCGGCCGGGTTTTGCCCCTGCGACTGCATCGTGAAGGTGCGGCGGGGGCCGATCGTGGACCCGCGATGGAAGAAGGCGCACCACGCCAGGCGGCAGCACGTCTACTGGCTGGTGTTCCGCAAGTCGCCGCGGTGCGAGTAGGGCCGGAGAGGGATCGGCTGCCGCGTACGCTCCAGCGGAGTTCCGGGCGGCCCATACCGCCGTGGGGTGGGCCGGCTGGTTGCATCTGGCCGCCGCCGCTGCCATAATGATCGGTTTCCCTTTTTCCCAGCGGGAGGACCGGTCATGGCGCAAGAGAAGATTGCCGACTACCAGGGGCTGACATTCGACGACGTGCTGCTGGAACCCCGCTTCAGCGAGGTCGTGCCCGCCGCGGTCGACGTGGGCACGCAACTCACCCGGCAAATCCGCCTCAACATCCCCCTGCTCAGCTCCCCCATGGACACGGTGACGGAGAGCGCCATGGCCATTGCCCTGGCCCAGGAGGGGGGGATCGGCGTCATTCATAAGAACCTCAGCATCGAGCACCAGGCGGAGGAGGTCGAGAAGGTCAAACGCAGTGCCAACGGCATCATCTTCAATCCGGCCACCCTGCCGCCGGAGGCCACCCTGGCCCGGGCGCGGGAAATCATGAACCAGTACAACGTCTCCGGGCTGCCCATCACCCGGCCCGACGGCCACCTCGTCGGCATCCTCACCCGCCGCGACATGCGATTTCAGGAAGACTGGGCGGTTCCCATCGCCGGGGTAATGACCCGCGACCTGGTCACTGCAACGGGGACTGTGACGCTTGAGGAAGCTGAGAAGATTTTGATGGAAAAAAAGGTGGAGAAGCTTTTGCTGGTTGACGAAGATTTTAGGTTGACGGGCCTCATCACGATCAAAGATATCGACATGATGCGGCGCTTTCCGCAAGCCTGTAAAGATGGGCAAGGCAGGCTGAGGGTCGGTGCCGCCGTCGGCGTCCACGACTACGACCGCATCCGCAGCTTGATCGCCAAGGACGTGGACATCCTGGTCGTCGATAGTGCCCACGGTCATTCGGCCAACGTGTTGGACACGGTGCGGAAGATCAAAAAGGAGTGGAAGATCGACGTGATTGCCGGAAACGTGGCGACCGCCCAGGGCTGTGCGGACCTGATCGCCGCCGGGGCCGACGCGGTCAAGGTGGGGATCGGGCCGGGCTCGATCTGCACCACGCGGGTGATTTCCGGCGTGGGAGTGCCGCAGATCACGGCCATCCAGCAGGCGGCCCGCGTGGCCGACGAAAAAGGAATTCCGATCATCGCCGACGGCGGCGTCCGCTACAGCGGCGACCTCACCAAGGCCCTGGCCGCCGGGGCGTCGGTGGTCATGATCGGCGGCTTGTTTGCCGGGCTGGAGGAAAGCCCGGGCGCACAGATTTTGTATCAGGGACGCACGTTCAAGGTATATCGAGGCATGGGCTCCTTGGGGGCCATGGTCCAGGGCTCCAGCGAACGCTACCGCCAAGGCGGCCGCGACCGCGGACCCGACAAACTGGTCCCCGAAGGCGTCGAAGGCCGGGTCCCCTACAAGGGATCCTTGGGTCCGTTCGTCTACCAGCTCGTGGGCGGGTTGCGGGCTGGCATGGGTTATTGCGGCACCCGCACCATTGAAGAGTTGCGCAAGGATGCGCGATTCATCCGGGTCTCACCAGCCACGGTTCGGGAGAGTCACCCCCATGACATCACTATTACGCAGGAAGCGCCCAACTACAGCACCGAGTACCTCGCCGGCGAAAGCCACTGACCAAGGCGGAAGAACAGCGAGCCGCGGGGTTTATCCCCGCGGTTTGGTAGCCCTCAGTTCCCTCGCCATTGTGCTCCTCGGTCTCTGCCTGGTCTCCGGCGCGGCGGCCGCGGAGGATCCGTTCCAAGACCCGTTCGGAGATGCGCTCGCCCAAGCGCCGGCGGCGCCGCTGCCGCCAGCGCCGCCTGCGGCCAGCACGGAGAAAATGCCGACTGTTCAGGAATCCACCCAGCGGAAGGCCGTTCCCAAGGATGTCTGCGTTTCGCCGCAGAGTCTCAAGACCATCGGCCAACTCAGCAGCAGTATCGCGGCCTCCAAGGGCGACTTCCCGCCGCAATGCGGCCTGGGCCAGGCCGTCTATCAGCCGCGGTGCTGGGGATCGAAGACCTTCACCTGGACGGCCTCGGCGCTCTCGCACCGGCCGCTCTACTTTGAAGACGAGCAGTTGGAGCGTTACGGCCACTGCCGCCGGCCGCTGGTGCAATGCGTGCTCTCGCCGGCCAAGTTCTTCCTCACCTTCCCCGTCTTGCCTTACGAGATGGGGCTCTATCCGCCGCGGGAGTGCATCTACACGCTGGGCACCTATCGGCCGGGCGATTGCTCGCCGTACTGGTGCGAGCCGATCCCCTTGAGCCTGCGGGCGAGCCTCTTTGAGGCCGGCGCCTGGCCCGCCGGAATCTTTGCACTGTAGCACTGGAAAAGGTCTTAGGCAGCACGCAGGAATTGGTCTACCCGCGCCACGGCGCCAACCCCTTAAGAGCACGGTAGCCCTGAGATCGGGTTGGTATTTCATTTCCTGCGTGCTGCCTTAGGTCTTGGGTCTTAGGTCTTAGCTGCTAAGTTCTAAGTCCTTTGTTTCCGTGGTGTTCCGCCTCGATTTCCGTTATACTGTCGTCATGGGCGACGATCGTACAGCCCGCTGGTATCGCCTCACGCCGGATCGCGTCGTGCTCGGGCTGCTGGCGGTGGAGGGCGTTCTGCTCCTCTCCGAGTGGTTTGGCTGGTTCGCCTTCAACCAACACAAGGGCTACACCGTCCTGATCGCCGTGGCGGCGGTCGCGGGGGCGATGCTGCTGGTGCTCCTGTGGTTCCTCGCCGCGCTGGTGTTTCGGCTGCGGTTCCAGTTCAGCATCCTCTCGCTGCTGGTGCTGGCCGTCGTTGTCGCCATCCCGTGCAGTTGGCTGGAGACGGAGATGAAGAAGGCGAAGGAGCAGCGAGAGGCAGTGGAATGGTTTGAGAAAGGCGGTAGGCACATCCTTTACGATTACCAGTTCGATCTGTCCGGCAAATGGGTGCGGGGGGCCGCACCGCCGGGGCCACATTGGCTGCGCGAGTTGCTGGGAGACGGCTTGCTAGTGAACGTGAGGTGTGTCGAGTTTCCCCACACATCAGGAGTCTGCGACGCCGAGTTGCAACGCCTCCACGACTTCAGCGAGCTTCAAGGGTTGGACTTCACCCAGCACCCCAAGTTTGGCGATGCTGAGCTTCGACAACTCAATGGATTGGCCCGACTCCGATGGCTGAGCCTCTACGGCACCGGCGTCACCGACACCGGGCTGAAATGCCTCAAAGGATTGACCCGACTCCAAACGCTCCTTCTCGGCGGCACCAATGTCACGGACGCCGGCCTTGAGTACCTCAAGGGACTGACAAAACTCGAAATGCTTGACCTCAGCCGTACCCAAGTCACCGACGCGGGCGTGCGCGATCTTCGCAAGGCGTTGCCGAAGACACAGATAATCAGGCAATGACACGAAACACGAACTGCCCCGCGGTTGGGCGGCGCCGCCAATCCGCCGGGATAAACCCGGCGGCTCGCTAAACTCGTGGAGAATCCCATGTCGCCAATCCTTTCGCCACTGCTCTTCTCGCTGGCCCTGGCCGCCGCGCCGGCCATCCGGCAGCCGGTCCTGTTCGATACGCCCGAGGCCGACCGCGTCGTCGCGGCGATGCAGGTCTTCCCGAAAGATAGCCCCTGGAACCAGGATGTCTCCCGCTGGCCGCTGCACCCCAATTCGCGGAAGATCATCGCCTCCATCGGCACGGAAAAGCCCCTGCGCACCAACAGCGACATGGGCTATATCCTCGTGCCGCCGAAGCAGAAGCTCGTGCCGGTCAAGATCATCGCCTATGCCGGCGAGTCGGACAAAGGACCCTATCCCGTCCCGGAGAACGTGCCCATCGAAGGCTGGCCGGTCAATTACCAGGGCAAACGGGTCACGCTCTCCGACGTGCAGCGCGACCGGCTCGGCGAAGACGGCGACCGCCACGCCCTCGTCGTCGATCCCCAGCGGCGGGTGCTCTACGAGCTCTACCAATTAAAACGCACCGATGCCGGCTGGCAGGCCGCCCAGGCCTCGATCTTCGATTTGAAGACCAACAAGCTGCGGCCCGACGGCTGGACTTCCACCGACGCGGCCGGCCTGCCGATCTTTCCCGCGGTGGTCCGCTACGACGAGCTCAAACGCGGCATGGTCGCCCATGCCATGCGGGTGACGGTCCGCCGCAGCCGCCGGGCCTACGTCGCGCCGGCGACGCATTTCGCCAGCCGCTCGAGCGACCCGAACCTGCCGCGGATGGGCGAGCGGATTCGTTTGCGCGGGGATTTTCCCCTGGAGGGCTTTTCGCCCGCCGCCCAGGCGGTCCTCAAGGGGCTGAAGAAGTACGGGATGTTCGTGGCCGACAACGGGCTGGAGTGGGCGATTTCCGTGGCCCCCGATCCGCGGATTGCCCCCTTGCACGAGGAGATGCGGCGTGTGAAGGGCGCGGACTTCGAGGTGGTCACGCCGCCGCGATGAGGCGCGGATGGTGTGCGACTGCGGCACCACTGTCAATAAAATCCGTGGGTTGCCATGGGAAATACCCCACCCTTGTGGCCGCTCAGTACTGGGCAACCCGTCGCCAGTCCAAGCAGATTTTATGCCCCTTTTGCCGAACGGGCCGCGATTCTTGCAAAATCCTTGACAAAAAGGGGAAAATGCCGAAAATCAAAGGAGACTGCGGTTTCAGTCTCCCCATCGAATGAGGCAGCGACGGCGCTCGGCAATCTGCGGCGAATCGCTTGTAGCGAGGAGCCCCGGGCGTCTCTTCTCAGTGTGCGGCATCGATCCGCCCGGCTGCCCCAGCCCGCCCCCGGCTTTGCAGTTTTCCCAGTGCCCCCCAGGCCGAGACTGCCAAGTGTCGAGCTTGGGCGATGCCTGCCGCCGGGCTGAAATCGGACTGTGGTCTTGCGCCGGCGGAGACCGATGACATCGAAGAACGGCCCACGACAAGGATCAGCATTCATGACCAGCAGCACTCAGAAACACCGCCTGCCGCGACTGGGTTTCCTCTGGCGGCGGACGCTGGCGGACGCCGCGGCGATCCTGCTGATGCCGGCGATTTTCCTGGGGGCTTCCCGGTTGGACGCCGCGGGGCCCACCTGCGTCCCCGCCGTGGCGACGGCCGGCACCGTGACGCCGTCTTCGAGTTCTTCCCCACCGGCCGCCGCCTACACTCCCTCTCAAATCCAAACGGCCTACGGCATCAACGCGATCAGCCTGGGCTCGACCACCGGCAACGGCCTCGGTCAGACCATTGCCATCATCGACGCCTACAACGATCCCAATATCATCGCCAACGTGAACAGTTTCAGCAGCAAGTTCAACCTGCAGCAGTTCAACGTCTCCGGCGGGCCGACGCTCAGCGTATTGAACGAATACGGCAACGCCATACCGAACCAGACCACCAGTCCCACGGGGACCGGGGAGCCGCCGAACGCGCCGGCGGGGGTGTCGAGTTGGTCGATCGAGGAATCTTTGGACGTGGAATGGGCCCACGCCATCGCCCCCAAGGCCAATATCATCCTTTACGAGGCCAACGTCATCACCTCGGGCGGCAGTTCTTTCGCCGATTTAGGCGACCTGTTGACCGCGGTGCAGACGGCCGCCGGCCATAGCGGCGTCTCGGTGGTGTCGATGAGTTGGGGCACCAACGAATTTCCCGGCGAGACCTCCGTGGACCCCTACTTCACCACGCCCGCCGGGCACCCCAAGGTCACCTTCGTGGCCTCGACGGGCGACAGCAGCGCGCCGGGCGAATATCCGGCCTATTCGCCCAACGTCGTCGCCGTCGGCGGCACCACCCTGAAACTGAACTCCAACAACACCCGGAAGAGCGAAATCGCCTGGGGCAACGGCATCGCCGGCGCCGAGGGCGGCGGCGGCGGCGGCAGCAACCCGGCGACGGGTGACGAGACCGAACCAAGTTACCAAGTCAATGCGAACATACCGGACCCCACCGGCATGCGGGAAACCCCCGACATCTCCTTCGACGCCGATCCCAACACCGGCGTGCCGATCGACGATTCCTATGACCTCGGCAGCAGCACTCCCTGGGCGCAGTACGGCGGCACCAGTCTGGCCGCCCCCTGCATCGCCTCCCTCTTGGCCATCTCCGACCAGTTCCGCACCGCGGAAGGGCTTTCTCTGCTCGACGGCCCGGAGGACCTCTACAGCCTGCCGGCGACCGATTTCAACGACATCACCAGCGGCGGCAACGGCAACCCGGCCGGCCCCGGCTACGACATGGCCACCGGCATCGGCACGCCCATTGCCAACCTGCTGGTGCCGGCGCTGGGCGAGATGAACGACGCCAGCCCGGCTCCCGAGCCGGGCACGCTGGCGCTGCTGGCCGCCGCCGGCTTGGCCGCCACGGCGATCTTCTTCCGCCGCCGCCGGTGAGGGCCCGCACGCAGGGTGCCACTGCTGGCTTGTCCAGCAGTGTAGCGGGCGGTGGCGAGTCGGCACTGCTGGACAAGCCAGCAGTGGCACACGGCACGGCTGACACAGCCAGTGGCACACGGCTTCTGCCACGGCGGCCTGGCTGATCAAACAAAACCGGCCGCAGGCGGAAAGGCCGCCCGCGGCCGGAAGCATCACCTGGAAAATGGTCTTACCTCCCCCAGTCTACACGTGGTAGCCGTGCTGATAGGTGGGCTTGACGAGTCCTTCTACCTCGGGGGCGTTGGTGGGCTTGAGGTTCTGGGCGTCCCACTCGATCTTCTTCCCTTGGCCCTTGTCGGCCGTCCACACGGCGAGGTTGCCCAGGAGGATGGTCTCGGTCAGTCCGCCGGCGTAATCGGGGAAATTCGACCGCGCCGCCGGGCCGCCCTTGACGGCGTTGATCCATTCCCCGAAGTGGTCGGGGCACTTGGTGAACTCCACCTTGGGCACGCTGGCCACGTCGATGAGGTCGAAGCTGTTGCAGTAATCCTCGTGGCCGTAGAGCTTGCCCTTGTCGCCGATGACGATGCAGCCCTTGCCCTCGATGTGCCGCTCTTCCTTGATTTCCTTGGGCGGCAGGTCGCCCTCGCCGAAATAGAGGATCGACTTTCCTTCCGCCGCTTCCGCCGGCGGGCACTTGCCGCCGTCGTACCAGTGGAAGGTCAGGGCCTCGCGCCAGTCGTTGGCGGGAAACTCGAAGGTGATCTTCGACCAGGCCGGGAAGCTGTCCTTGTTATGGCCGCTGCAGGTGGCCACCACCGAGGTCGGATTCTTCAGGTCCAGGCCCATGTAGGGCATGTTCACCGTGTGGCAGGCCATGTCGCCGAGGGCCCCCGTGCCGAAGTCCCAGAAACCGCGCCAGGACATGGGGTGGTAGACCCCGGGAATGAAGGGACGCATGGGGGCAGGACCGATCCACAGGTCCCAGTCGAACGTCGGCGGCACCGGCCCCGCCGGCGGCAGTTTTTGGCCCTGCTTGAAGGGCCAGTTGGGCCGATCGGTCCAGACGTGGACCTCGGAGACCTTGCCCACGACCTTGGCCCGCAGCAAGGCCGCCGCGTGCCGCAAGGTCGGATACGAGGTGCCCTGGTTGCCCATCTGCGTGCAAACCTTCTGCTGGCGGGCGACGTCGGCCATCAGCCGGGCCTCCCAAATCGTCCGCGTCAGCGGCTTCTGGCAGAAGCAGTGCTTGCCCATCTTCATCGCCTTCACCGCCATCACGGTGTGGCTGTGGTCCGGTACGGCGATGACCACCGCGTCGATGCTCTTGTCCATCTCGTCGAGCATCTTGTAGTAGTTGGTATATTGCTTGGCCTTGGGAAAGTTCTTGCCCGCGGACGACAACCGGTTCTTGTCAACCTCGCAGACGGCCACCAGCTTGCCGAACTTGTTGGAGTCCGCGAAGTTCCACGGTCCCACGAGTCCGTAGCCGGTGGCGGCGATAGCGACCCTTTCATTGGGCGAGTTGCTCTCCTTGGCCTGCAGGCCGCCGGCCACCCAATAGCCGACGCCCAGGGCCGCAGTGGTTTGCATAAACTGACGCCGATTGCTGCGCGATGCCATGACGTTGAACTCCTTGACTCCAGGAAGAAAAATGGTGGGGACAGGTAAGGTGGGAACTGTGGTGTGCTGAGAGCCAGACTTCCAACCTTATGATAATCGTCGCCGTGGCAGGACGCAAGGGGCCGCGATGCCGCCCAGAGCCCATCCCCTTGCCATCATCTTTCCCCCCTGATACGCTGGAATTTCAGGCCCACCTGCATCCCTATCCCACCTTTTGACCGACCCAGGAGCATTTCCATGAGATTCCTCCTTGCCGCGTATACACTGTTGCTTGGGATTGCCATAGCCGGGTGCGAGGGGCAACCGCAAGGGCCCGATCCGGCCGCGTCGTCGCCGTCCGCCGCCCAACCGTCGAAGGCATCGATCCCGGAGACGCAGGCCGCGAACACGCCGGTTGCCCCCCCCGCGAACCAGGGAGCCTCATCCCCTGCACAACCGGCGACGCAGCCCGTCGCCGCGCCGGCGGTCACCTTGCCCACCGCGGTGGCCGCGGCCAACCAGCCCCTCCCGCCCGGCGCCGCGGGAAAAAAGCTGGCTCGTTTTCTGCGGGTGGGCCATCCGGAGTACAAGAATGGCCAACTCGTGAAACTCGACCTCGACGGCCAACCCGGCACCAGCGAAGCCGACCTGAAACTGATCGCAGAGTCGTTCCCACACCTTACGCGGTTGTTCCTCTACGGCGCCGACATCGACGACGACGGCGTGAAGCACCTCGTCGGGCTCAAGGACCTGGTCGAGTTGGCGCTGAAGAACACGGATATTGACGACCAGGCCATCCGCGAGTTGCAAAAGCTGCCCAAGCTCAAGGCGCTGAACCTCCGCCGCTCTCCCCGCCTCGACAACGAAGCCCTCGGCTACCTCAAGGATTTTCCCAGCCTGGAGAACCTGGGGATCATGTACAACACCTTCGACGACGACGGCGTGGTTTATCTCCAGGGGATCAAGAAGCTCCGCGCCCTGGACCTCCGCTGCTGCCCGCGGATCGACGACAAGGGCCTGGCCCGCCTGGGGGAAATCAAGAACCTGGAAGCGATCAGGGTCTTCAGTTCCGACCTCACCGACGCCGGATTGATCAACCTCAAGGGGCTGAGCAAGCTCCGCACGCTGGTCTATCAGAACAGCTACCCGTTGACCGACGAGGGGCTGAAAGTCGTCGTCAACTTCAGCAAGCTCGAAGACCTCGACCTGCTCCGCGCCGGCCATGTCTCCGACAAGGGCCTCGACGCGATCCGGGGACTCACCCATCTCACCCGGCTGGCTTTGCGCGGCGTGACGATCACCGGTGCCGGCCTGAGCAACCTCAAGGGCATGACCAAGCTGAAGACCCTCGACCTCCGCGAGACCCCCCTGACCGACGCCGGCCTGGAGAACATCGCCCCGCTGACGAGCCTCAAGCGCCTGGAGCTTTGGAACACGCACATCACCGACGCCGGCTTGGTCCACCTGCGGGGACTGAAGAACCTCACCTTCCTCAACCTTATGGGAACGGACATCGGCGATGCCGGCCTGGAAAACCTCGCCGGGCTCACCCATCTCACCGACTTGAACCTGGACGGCTGCAAGCGGGTGACCGACGCCGGACTGGCGCACCTGGAGGGCCTGAAGGACCTCAAGACGCTGACGCTGCGGAGCACCGCCGTCAAAGAGGCGGGGCTGAAGAAGTTTCAAGAGGCCGTCCCCGGCTGTCAAGTCGTGACCGCCGGCAGCGGCGGCGGCGAGGACTAAGAGCCAAAGAGCCAACCGCGGCTCGCCTCCCCCTTTCCCCTTCCGCCCTTGATGTCAATTGCCGCGGCGTCCCCCCTCCGGGATGCTGCGCGGTGACGCCCGGCGGCCCCCCGCGGAACTTGGCCGCCCGGCCGGGGTTCATTCCTTGGAGGAGTGTCGGCTCGATGAGCACAAGCCCCCCAGAAGAGGTTAGGCGTGGCCTGGAAGTGCCGGCGACGTGATCGAGCCTGACCGGATGGTGCGTGGCGGCGATCAATACCCCCAGGTCCAAAGTGCCCATCACCGTTACAATAGGAAAAGGAAGAAGGAGGGCTCTCATGTCTTGTCGCGGTCTTCTGCTCGTAGCGCTGGCGGCGGCGCTGGCGGCGCCGGCTTACGGCCAATGGAATGGAAGAGGCGGGCCCAGGAACCGGAACCTCAAAGGCACGATCGGGGCGATCGCCAACGGCGCCCTGAAGGTGGAGACCGAAGGCGATCAGAGTCAGACGGTGCTGGTGACAATGACGGCGGGCACGAAGCTGCACTATAGCGGCACAGCCACGGTCGAGTTCCTTCGCCCCAAGCTGGCCGTCGAGTTCACCGCCGAGCTCGACGAGAAACACAACGCCAAGGCCCCCGTGACGCAACTGAAGATCATCTCGTTGACCGGGAAGCGCGTCGCCGGTCTGTTTCCCGAGGGGTCGGAGTCCGGGGCGAAGCCCGCCGAGGCGAGCAACTTCGGCTTTGGGCCGGGGAGCGGGGAGAAGGATGCGGATCCGTCGCCGGCGGAGAAGGAGACGAAGCCCGCCCCGCGTCCCGGCGATGCCGCCCAAGGGCCCGGCACCTACGTGGTCCGCGGAACGATCAAGGGCGTCAGGGCCGGCACGCTCACGCTGAAGATTGGCCGCGAGACGCTCAAGGTGGACATGGCCGACGACGCCGAGATTGGTGTCGACACGACCGACTTGAGCTTCGCCCGCGTCGGCGACAGCATCTCGGTCCGAGGCCAGGGAGCCAGGCAGATGATCGCGGCGACTTCCGTAACCGTCGAGGGGGCCGAGCCCCTCACGGGACCGAAGAGGAGAGCCCTGCCGGCGGCGAAGAAGGACAGTGCCGCCAAAAAGGGCAGTCCCGCGAAGAAAGACAGTGCCGCCAAGAAAGACGATTCCGCAGGCAACGGCGAGGAATTGTGGCCCGACAAGTAGGCCGGCCTACGGCAGCGTCACCTCGTAGAGACAGCCGTCGGGGCTGCCGACGAAGAGGCGGCCTGCCACTTCCACCACGCCGGTGGCCAAGGGACAGCCGCTGTCGATTTTGCTCAATTCTTCGCCGTTGGCGGCATCCACGCGCCAGACGACGCCGTGGGTGGAGGCCAGCACGAATTGCCGGCCGGCGTCCCAAGGTGGCCCGGCCAGCGGCCCATGGCGCAGCTCGATCTGCCAGAGGAGATTCTGCCGGTCGCCGAGGCAGAGGAGGCGGCCTTCGGCGGTGGCCAGCAGGACGCGGCGGCCGAAGCCCTGCGGCCCCCAGACCCGGCCGCCGCCAAGCTCGAAGCTCTTGCCCTCTTCCAACGAGGGCAAGACGAAACTGCGGAGCGTGCCGGCGACGTCGACGGCATAGACCGTGCTGCCCGCCACGGCCGGCGGCGACGCCAGCGCCGGCGGACTCACGGCTTCGCCGCGGGCGACGAGGCGGGGTTTCGTCCCGGATTGGGCCGCCACGCGCAAGCGGTAGAGCCGCCGATCGCCGTCGGAGATGACCGCCTCGTCGCGGCTCACGGCGGCCGGCCGCTGCCACCGCCACGGCGCAGAGCCCGCCAGCTCCGGCGCGAACGGCTCGGCCAGGTCGTGCGTCGAGTGCGGATCGAGGAGGAAAATCCGGCCGCTGGCGCACGGCGCCAGCAGTCCGCCGGCCAGGGCGATGGGCGGGCAGGCCAGGACGCTCTCCGGCAGCAAGAACCAGCGGAACCGCCGCGGCTCCCGCGGATCGAACAACACGATCTGGTTCGACGCGCCGCCGGGCACCATGGCGAACATGCCGCCGCCCATGGCGACCACGCTGCCGATGGGCCGCAGCAACTCGCCGCGGGCCAGCGCCAGCAGCGGCTGATCGGCCACCGACGGTCCCTCCAGCCCCCGCACGTCGAGATCAAACACCGCCCCCAGGGCCGTGACGGCGGTCAGCCTTCCCGCGGCGCCGGCCAACAGCGGCTCGGCGGGCCACGGCGCGCCCACGCGGACTTGCCAGGTCGGATCGTGGCGGTCCTCCTCCAGCGCCGAGATCAGCACGCCCGGCAAGTCGCCCCTCCGCACACTGATCAAGGTCGTGCCCAGCAGCAGCGGCGGCTGCAAGAAGGTTGACCGCGACTCGGCAATCAGGCCCAAGCTCAGCCGTCCCTCGGCCCCGCGGAGCCGGTAGCGCGCCAATTTCGTGTCGGCTACCCAGAAGCGATCGCCTCGCAGCAGGGCATAGCGTCGCGGCGATTCCGCCTCGGTCAAGGGGCTCTCGGCGATCTTCCGCAACGGCGCGGCCGGATCGCTGCCGCCGACGTCGTACACGTAGAGCATTCCCTCGGCGGCCGCCACCAGCACGCGCGCCCCTTCGCACGCCAGCGGACTGGTCACCTGCCCGCGCAAGCGGACTTGCTGCGCCGGCTGGAGGATCGCCTCGGGCTCTTTTGCGCCCGATAGCAGGACAGGTCGAGCAAACCGGGGCGATTTTGCGTCCGATAGCACGGCGGCTTGAGCAAGCCGGGGCGTTTTTGCGTGCGACGCCCCAAGGCTCAAGGCCCGCAAGGTGAACTCCTTCTCCCCTTGGTTCTGGGCGACGACGAGGAAATCGCCGGCCAGCACCGGCGGCACCGCCACGCCGCCGCCGCGCTGTCCGAAGTGAACGACCTGCCGGCAGCGGCCCTCCGGCAGCGAGATGACGTAGAGGTGCGAACGCTCCGCGACCTGGAAGAGGAGCAAGCGCTGCGGGTCGTAGGCCGGCGCGACGTGCAGCGGCTGGGGCAATTGCAGGGAAACCGCGGAGAAGCCGGTTGCCAGGTCGACCAGCACCAGCCGGCCGCTGGGCAGGGCCACCGCCGCCACTGGGCCGGCGACCACGGGCGGACTGCCGGCCGGCTCGCCCAGCGAAAATCGCCAGACGACGCGGCCGCTTTCCCCCGCCACCCGCCAGAGTTCCCCGCCATCGGCGCCGACCAGCAGCACGTCGCCGCCGGCGGCCGTCGCGAGGGGCTGGGGCGGAAAGGCCGCCGCGGGCGGGCTGGGCTGCCGCCCCAGGAGCCGCCGCCAGCGGACCTTGCCTGTGGCCGCGTCGACGCCGTAGGCCGCGCCGCCGGCCAGGGCCACCACCACGTGTCCGCGGCACTCGGCCGCTTCGCCCGCCGGAGCCGCATCCCTGGAGGCCAAGGCCACCTCGGCCGACACGCCGAGCGCGGCCGGTTCCCCTTCGGCCGCCTGCATCCGCAGCACCGTCTTCACCTCCGCCTGCTGGGCCCGCGACACCCCGTCCATGGCCTGCTCCAAACGCTCGTTGCCGGCCAGGTCGGCATAGTCCTTGAGCAAGGAGTCGTAGGAAAAATAGGCGGCGGGCAAGTCGCCGCGGCGGACCGCATCGTCGATGCCGGCCACGGCGGCGTACAGCCGGTTGTCGCGGTTGACCTGGTTTTCGGCGGTCGTCAAGACGTCCGCCACCTCGGCCATCCTGACGGTGGGCCGCAAGGGGGCGGGAATATAATCCCGCATCAGCGCCAAGGCCGCCCGCGCCTCGTCCCCCAGCCGCTGCCGCGGATGACGCGGAATCTGCCCGGCCAACGCTTCGGCAATGTCCGCCAGCAGCAACCCCAATTCCTTGCGCGTGGGGTCCGACCCCGTGAAGGCCGCCTCGTCGCTGAGCTTCGGCACCACGTCCTGGGCGACCTTCAACGCCGCCAGCCCGCCGTCGGCCTGCTGGAAGGCGAAATGGATGCGGGCCAACGCCAGCCGCACCCGCACTTGGCTCGCCCGTTGCTCGTCGGGAAACCGCTGCAGAAACAGGTGGCACTGCCGGATGGCCCGCCCGTAGTCAGCGGAGAAATATGCCTCCTGGGCCGACTGCCAGAGTTCCTCGGAAGTTGGCGGCAGCGAATACCAAAGCGCCGCCAGGCCGCCCAGGATCAGCGCCCCGGCCACGCCCCAGGTGATTACGGCCATCTTGATTTGCCGGGGATTGACCGGCTTGATCTCGACCACTTCCTTTCGCTGGAAGAGGCGCTTGAGCCCCCGCCGCAACCGCCGCCGCCAACTCATCCTGGCCGCAGGCGGCGGCCCCAACGGCAGACCGTCGGCGGTGGCGCCGCCGAGCATCGGATCGCCCATCAGCCGGTCCAAGGACCCGCCGGCCGCGCCGCCGGCCGCGCCGCCCAACGGCTTGAGTTCCTCTTCCAACAGCGAGGAAATCGCGGGGGGCGCCGCAACGGCCTCCGGCAAGGGCCCCGCGGGTGTCTCCACCACGGATGGCGTGGCGGCCGGTTTGGCGACCGGCTTGGCGCCCCACCCGGCCCCCGGCTCGTTGTCCAAGGGGGCCAGGCCCAACTCGTCGGGCTCGGCCTGGGCGGGGGACTGTCCCGATTTTCGGGCGGCGACGCCTGGCGTCGGCCCGAAAATGGGACTGTCCCCTTTGGTGGAGGCAGAAATCGGCACGGTTCCTGCGGCTGGCGACGTGGCCGCGGCCGATGGCTGCTCGAGGAGCCGTTTGACCAGCACCGGCGTGAGAAATCCCTCCGCGATGAGTTGCTCGGCGAGGACCTCGGCGGTCGGCGGGCTTTCGGCCTGCTTCAGTTGGCCGCGGACGCGCTGGATCAGGTCGGCCGGCAGGAGGTCCTTTTCCTGAAGGATGACGAGGAATTGTTCGGCGGAGATCATGCGAGGAACTGGCCACGGTGACGTGGTCCCGTCTGGCGGCGCCGCGGCGGAAAAATGATCGGGGCAGAACTCTTTGTTCGCGTGCAGGGTTTCATGAACTACTCGAAGGGACCGCGCCTTGCGGCCCATTTGCGGAACAAGGATTCCCTTTATCCGTCCAGCTCGTGCGGGTCGTAAACACGAATGCGGCCCGGTTCCACGATCCACAACAGCCCCGTCAATGGCCTGGAGGTCAGGAATCTCACGACTTCACCGGCTCCGGCAGCAGCGGGATGATCCGTTCGCGGGTCACTTCTGCGGCGAACGCCAGCGCGGCACGAACGTCGTCCGGCTGCAATTGGGGATAGGCTTGAAGAAGCTCGGCCTCGGAAACTCCTTCGGCCAGGTTCTCGACAATCAGCGAAACCCAAATCCGCGTCCCGCGGATGCAGGGCTTGCCGAAACAGACGTTTGGATCAATCGCGATCCGCTTGAGGAGTTCTTCACGTTTGGTCATGGTTCGTCTCAAATGTCAAAAGTTCTCTGCCCGGTGCGTTCGATCCCGGCCGGCGCGGTCGCGGCGACCAACCCCGCGGCGAGAAAATGTGCCGCCGTCTGGTGAAGCCGAAGTGCCGCACGTCAGGGGCCCGCGCCCCATAATGGAAGTATACCAACTGACCGCGCGGCCGGCAGTAGAGATGGGACGCGATGGGGAACGGTAATTGGCTTCGCGAGCCGGGCAGCAACGGGTCTCGGCGCTGATTGACTTTATCCACCGAACAACGCTCCCCGGCCACTTTTCCCCCTCGACCCCTTTGACCCATGGTGTCCCTCGACTAGAATACAGGTTACTGAAACGCGGACGAACGGGCGTGTGGAGGGACAATTTTTCGGCCGCAACTCGTTTCCGTATAACAGCTTCGGACAGGTAGCTCAGTTGGTAGAGCACTGGACTGAAAATTCAGGTGTCGCCGGTTCAATCCCGGCCCTGTCCACATTCGACCCAGCTTGCCAAGAGCGCAAGCTGGGTTTCTTTATGGACTTGCGTCACAAGTCCTTACGGTCGAAGGGGCTGATTTACGATAGCTTGTCAGATAAGCACTCCCCTTCTGTCGGACAAGGCCCCCGTTTCTGTCCGATGAGCACCTGCGGAAACTCGCCCTGTTTGGCCGGCAGCCCGACCTGGAGACACCCATTGGCCGCTCCCCCCTGACGACGCAGAAGGCGGACCACCGCTATCGTTCAGATGTTCGAGGCCAGAATGCTGACATCGACCTTGAAGTCTGCTCAATACGTTTCGATCTCGGCGGGACTTACTCCCAGCACTTTGGCGAGAGTGTCCAACGTCTTCCCTTGCAATCTCTCGGTTTCTCCACGCTCGATCCGTGCGATAGTCTTCGGTGCGATTCCCGGGAAATCGGTTCTCGATAGACGCCGCAGGATTCGTAGTCGCCGAAGCGAAGGACCAAAGCCTCGTTCTTCTGCTATCCTTTGTTGATTCGCTCGGCGACGATATGCTGGATCGATCCGGTAGAGAACCGCATGTGCGGATGCCTCATACTCACCAAAACGCAGTGTGTAACCGTAGTCGTCGATCTCAAAGCGGCTGAAGTCGGGTTTGCACGGAGCGTCTGCGTTGAAAATGGAGAGCGGCACGGTCACCATGCTGAGGTTGCCCCGAGCCAATGTAACGGTTCCGCTGCTTTGATCGACAATGCCACCGATGAAGAGGTCGGTCTTGTTCTTGCTCGCAAGCACCTCGGCCAGTTGGTCAGAGGGCAGCATACGAAAGTCTCGGACCTCTCCGACGACTCGTCGGAACTGACTGTGTAAGGAAGGAAGCGATTCCACTCGTGCAGCAGGCTGGAGCAGCAACAGATCGCCAAAAGTCTTTCTCTTCTGTTGCTGCAGAACAAGGCGAGATACTGCCTTCAAGAGCGACTCTGTCCAAAAGGAGTTCACTAGAATCCAAACAGTCTCCTCGGATGATTGCTCAAGAGCATCGGGCAGATCACCTTTCTTTGAGACCTGCATGGACCATTGCTCGCCAAGCCGCTTGCGGAACCTGTTGGACGAGTCCAACACGAAGAACTGCTTGGCGATACGGTTTTGATGCGATGAAATCGTCTTACTCATCGTCACGGCTTTCAATCGGATTGTGGGGATTCTGTCTGTTCCAATACGCCCGCAGTTGTTCCCAGTTGTTTTCGATGGCGGTCTTGATTTGATCGGGTATGTCTGTCCAGCGACCACCCGGCGGCACAACGAAGGCGCCGTCCCTTAGGGACACCCTCCAAAACTGATCGGTCTTGAACTGAATCGTGACATGGGGAACTTCTGGACCTTCTTCATCGAACACCTTCGCTCGCCAGCCGGCTTTGCGAAGCACTCGTGACAGGGGGACATTGAACGGCATGGTCGGCGCCTGGATGATTCAGCCTGCCTGATTATGTCCCCTTACCGATTATACGTCAATCGGGACACAATCGCTCTGCCCTTCAGTCGGAACTGGGGACAGTGCCAATGGCACCCGTGATGGGCTCCCCCCTTTGGGCGGCGTCGGCTACAATGACCGTATGGCCGACGCCTCCCATCGCCGCTGGTCCGTTCCCACGCCCGGCCGCCTGCTGCCGGTCCTCCTGGCCGTGGAGGGATTGCTGTGGCTGTCCGAGCGGTTCCAGTGGATGTCCAAGGGTTGGCCTGTCGTCACCGCCATTGCTGCTGTCGGCATCTTCCTGCTGCTGATGCTCCTCTGGTTTCTGCTCGCCCTCCTTCTTCGCTGGCGATTCCAGTTCAGCATTCTGTCGCTGTTCGTGCTGACTGTCGCCGTGGCCCTGCCGTGCGGTTGGCTGGAGACGGAGACGAAAGCGGCGGAGAGGGAGCGGGAGGTGGTGAAGCGGATTCGGGACGCCTACGGTGATGTCACGTATGATTGGCAGACGGATGCAAATGGTCTCACTCGGGCAAATGCCAAGCCACCCGCACCAGCGTGGCTGGGTACGCTACTGGGACACGATTTCTTTGAAACCGTGCGGATGGTGCAGTCCCAGGACTCACGTTTCGACGACGCAGCATTGGAAAGTGTCAAGGGGCTGGCGCAACTTCAGGAGGTGAGCCTATACAACGCGGCGATCAGCGATACCGGGCTCAAGAACCTGACGGGGTTGAGAAAACTCCAATCCCTGTTCCTGCTGAAGTGTACCAGAATTGGCGACGCCGGACTCGAACGCCTCGAAGGGCTCACGCAACTCAGGTCGCTATACCTCGGCGGCACCGGGGTCACCGACGCCGGGCTGGAACACCTCAAAAGGCTCACGCAACTCAGGGCGTTAGACGTCGGCGGCACCAAGGTCACCGACGCCGGGATGGAGCACCTCGAAGGGATGACCCAACTCAAACGTTTGGAACTCGGCTATACGGAAATCAGCGACGCCGGGTTAGAACACCTCAAACGGCTGACACAACTCAGACTGCTGACACTCGACCAAACCAAGGTCACCGACGCCGGGTTGGAACACCTCAAAGGGCTGACCGAACTCCGAGATTTGAGACTCGATGACACGGCTGTCAGCGACGCCGGGCTGGTACGCCTCAAAGGGCTGATCCGACTTCAAGCACTTTGGCTCGGTGGCACAAGGATCACAGACACGGGCCTGGAACACCTCAAAGGGCTCACACAACTCGTACAACTGGATCTCCGCAACACCGAGGTCAGCGATCCTGGTATCACACGCCTCGATGGGCTTACGCATCTCAAGCAGTTATTTCTGGAAGGCACTAATTGGGCAGCGCCACTTAGCGTGATGATAGCATGGACAAGTGCTGTTGTGTACTGGCTTTAGGAGCGGGCCGCGGAATTGCGGTTCCCATGGGGGCAAAAAAAGACGATCCTCCGCGTGTGTAT
>JBKQVT010000235.1:0-7684 GCA_052139835.1 Thermoguttaceae bacterium | reverse complement strand
TTACCTTACCATCATCCATGACGCTCTCCTTTCGGGATACATGAGGTTATTTCTCACCCACATGATGTCCCGAAAGGGGCGTCCTATCATAGACCAAAAGTCTTAGAAACTACTGACTTTGCATTTTGCACTTTGCATTTTGCGTTGAGTTTCTTCGGTTGCGGCCACGGCCGCGCTACGAACCCTGCCGCTCCTCGTTGCGGGCTCATTTCGCTCCGGCGGGCTTCGCGGCCGGGGCGGCGGGCGCGGGGCTCTTGAACAAGTCGACTTGATAGGGCTTCTCTCCGTCGACGACCTCGCAGTAGACGCGGAACCGCAACGGCGACGTCGTCTTCAAGCCTTGCACGGCCTCGTTGAGGGCCGTCAGCCGGCCCATGCGGGCCTCGAGGTCCTTCTGGGCATCCGGAATATTCTTGAGATACTCCGCGGCAACCTTCTTCTCGTTGTCTTTGGCCTTCGGATTATCGCTGACTGCCTTCCAGCGAACCTGGTCGTTATTGAGCTGTCTCCCCATCTTGGTGAGATTCTGCGCCAGCGTGTACGCCTCCCTGGGCGTAAAGGGGATGTAGACGGGTTCGGCGTTCTTCCGCTGGCGGCCGGTGGGGGGACGCAGGTGAATGACGGTCACCGTGACCGTGGCCGCGTGGGCTTTGCCCTCCAGAGCGATGCGCACACCCGTTCCCGTCAATTTCGGATCGCTGAAATGGATCTCGGCGGTCCCCTTGGCGGCGATCGGCGGCGCGACCCCGTTCTCCACCTTGGCGTCGTTCTTGTCCTTGTCCTTGTCTTTGTCCTTGTCCTTGTCGGCGCCCCCGGTCCGTGGTCGGGGGGCGGAGGAATTGCCCATCTTGAACTCGTACTTGGGAAACGCCTTGTCGTCCAGCCCAAAGAGTTGCAGCCGCAGCGAAGCGGCGTCGGGAAGGAACTTGTTCTTCAACTCGGTCTTCATGATCGCCTTGTTGAGATCGACCGCCAAGGGCGACTCTTCATGGGCAATGCCCAGCGGCAAAAAGCGGCTCTCGCCGCCGACGGTCAAAAGCAGGCCGCAGGCGCGGAGATACTCGGCGTGGGCGTCGCCGGCCGCCTTCAGCCACTGGAACTTCAGATCCCCCGCGTCCAGCCAGAGGCGGGCGACGTCGACGGCGTTGGCGTCGTCGTCAGCACCGGTCGCGGCGGCGACCAGCCAGTTCTCCTTGCGGCCGGCCTCCGTTTTCTTCCGCAGCGCGAATTTCGGAATGACATTGTTGCCGTGCTCGCTGCCGAGAACCTTCAGGCCCAGCGACGCCCCGGCCGCCAGGTGAAGCGGTCCCAGCGAAACGGGCGCGCCGTCGGCGTCCGGCGTAATCGGCGGCAGATCGCTCGCTTTCAGGTCGCCCAGGGGATTTTTCGTATCCGCCGCAGCAGCCTTGGCGGACTCGGCCTTCGCCGCCGCCGCCGGCGCGGGCTTCGCCGCGGCAGTTGCGGGCGCGGTTGGAGCCGGCGTCGCCGTCGCCGTCTTCGGCGGCTGCTTCGCCTCCGCAGTCGCGGCGGCCGGCTGCCCAGCGGGACCGGGGCCGCCTGCCCCCTTGCCATGGTCGGTGGTCACGGCGCCGACTTGGATATCGGGAAAGACCTCTTTGGTGGTCTTCGGCGGCGCGGTTTTCGGCGGGGCGGTTTCCGCCGGAGTGGCTGTCGTCGCGGCGGTTTTCTCTTTGTCCGTGTGCGGCGACTTCTGCGTAACGGCGCCGGGCTGCGACGGGCCGGAGAGGAGCATCATTACCGCACCGCCGACGGCCAGGGCGACAATCAAGGCGAGGCCGCCCAGGACAATGAGTTTTCGCCGCGGCGTGCCCAGCCAGCCCGGCGATTTACCGGGCATCTTGGCGGGCAGGTCCTTGGCGGCGGCCTTGGCCGCGGTCTTGGCGGCCGGCTTGGCGGCCGGCGCCGCCTTGACCGCCCGCACCGGTCCGCTCTTCCGCGGCGAAGTTCCGGCACGCGTGGGCGCGACCGCCAGCGAATTCCACCACGGATCGCCGGCGAAGTCCACTTCCGCCCCGGCCGCTTCTTCTTCCTCCGCCGGTGCATTGACTACCACGACCTCCTTCGGCCCGCTGGCCGCCGCCCACGGCTCCAAGGCATGACTGACCTCCGCGGCCGACTGGGGGCGATTCGCCGGTCGCGCGGCCATCATCTTGGCGCAGAGGTCGGCCAGTGGGGCGGGCGCATCGGGTCGCTGCCGGCGGATATCGCCGGAGAGTTGTGACTGGCGCTGGCCGCCGCGCTCGGCCGACGCTGCCTCGGCAGACGGCGCATGGCCGGTCAAGAGAAGATACAAGGTGCAACCCAATCCGTAGATGTCGCTGCGGCAATCGACTTCGCCGCCGCCGCCGGCCTGTTCCGGCGCCAGGTAGCCGGCGGGGCCCGCCGCGCCCTGCTCCGGCCGCGGGCCGCCGCCGTCGCCCTCGACCAGACGCGACAGGCCCACGTCGCGAATCTTCACCACGCCCTGGCGACTGACCAGCAGGTGGCAGGGTCGGACGGCGCCATGGACCATGTTGTGGGCATGGGCGTGGGCCAGCCCCTCGGCGGCCTGCCGGATGTAGTCGGCGGCCAGCCCACAGTCCAGCCGCCCTTCCCTCTCGACCAGTTGCTGCAAGTCCAGGCCGTCGATGTACTCCATGACGAGGTAGTAGCGATCGCCCTCGTTATCGACGCTGTAGGCGCGGACGATATTGGGGTGATCGAGGGTGGCGATGGCGCGGGCCTCGGCCAGGAAGCGATCCAGCGAATCGCGGTCCTTGCCCATCTGCCGCGAAATGAACTTCAGCGCGACGCGGCGGTTCATGGTGACGTGCTGGCCCAGGAAGACGTTGCCCCCGCCCGCCCGCCCCAGCTTGCGAATGAGCTTGTACTTGCCCATGAAGAAGAGGGTCCGCCCGGCCAGCAGCAGCCCGGCCTGCCAATGGCTGATCAGCCCCTGCCGCGCCAGCGCCTTGGCCACCGCGGTGGCATCCTCGGGATTCTCGACCTCCGCGGCGACGCGGCGGGCCTCGACCAACTGCTTGGCTTCCAGCAGCCGGCTCTTTTCCAGCACCGCAAAGAATTCGTCCGCCGTCTTGATGGTCATGCCGCTTGGGCCCCCAGCCTCGCAGGTGGCCTCCGGATCCGCATACCCCAGCTTAGTGTAGCCGCGGAGACAAAAAAAAGCAAACACCCCCCTCCGCTGCATTAAGGATCAGGGAAACAGTAACCTCCGACTTTGTTGCCTTTCGCTCCGCGAAAGCTGCAACTTTCGCGGATCGAAAGGCGACACTTATTGATTCCCCGATCCTAACGGTATCCGGCCAGCCGTGGAGTAATGCCAATGGGTGTCATGCGGGCAGCTATCCTGGGCATCGAATCCCCCTCTCCAAATCGCAAGCGGCCTCACGCCGATGGCCTTACGCCGGCGACTCCAGTCGCGGCCGGCTCCGCCGGTACAGCGTCTCTTCCGTGATGATCTGATCGACGCGGACGTCGTTGGCCAGCACCGGCACCTCGGCAAAGATCTGGCACTGGAAGGCCACCGCCACCAGGGCCGCGTCGGCACGCACCCGCCGCAACAGGCGGTCGTAGTAGCCCTTGCCGTAGCCGAGGCGTCCGCACTGGCGGTCGAAGGCCAGTCCCGGCACCACCACGAGGTCCAGCTCGTCGGCCCCGACCAGGCGATCGCCGCGGGGCCGCAAGGCCGCCGCCGGTTCGAGGATGCCCATCGCCCCGGGGGTCAACTCGTCCGGGCTGTCCAATCGAAACAGCTCCAGTTCCTCGCCCGCACAGTAGGGCACGACCACGCGTTTCCCCGCGGTCCATGCCTGCCGCGGGAAGTCGTGGGTGGCGACCTCCGAGCGGAAGCTGAGGTAAAGAAGGAGCGTGCGGGCGCGGGCGTATTCGGGCGACTCGGCCAGCCGCTGGAGGATCTGGCGGCTGAGTCCTTCGCCATTCTGCTGCTGAGAGCGGCGGGCGCTCGCCTCGGCGCGAATCTCCGTTTTGCGGCGTTGGGGGCCGGGTGACGTTTCCATCGGAGCCAGGAAGCAGAAAACGGGTTGGGACTGGGAACGGGGCGTTCTTGGACCCGAAACTCCACATCTCGTGAAGGACAATTCTAACCTTTCCGCAGACGCCTGCAAACGGCGCTGAAGATCGCCCCGGCTGCCATGGACCGCGGCCTTTTGCCCCTCGTTGCGGCACGGGCTGACGGGCCGCTCTCCGCTTGCTCCGCTACACGTGGCGACAGAAGCGGACGTAGTGACCACCTCCGATTCAGGTCGCTGCTGGCTGCTGTACCCCCCGTTAGATACAACACCCCTGCCAAATGCTTGACGCCATTTTTGTGACCCGATAAACTGAGGGGTACGAATCCCGCGATGGCGGATGGCTACGGCACGCGGCGTGCCCCCTCTTTATTCGCCACGCAGCAAATTCATTCATTATCACGAGGCAGCGTTCGGTTTCTCGCCCACGAGGGATTGTTATGCGACCAGTTTTCAGCCTGCTGTTTCTCCTCGTGGCGGCAGTCATTAGCGGCGAGGCCTCCACCCGCCCCGTCAGTTCGCCCGACGACGCCGCTATGATCCGCATCGCGGTTGCCGACGCGCTGCGGTCCGGGGAGTTTGACCGCGCTGACAAACTGCTCCACGACCCGAAGATCGCCAACTCGAACAACTGGAAGGATCAAGTGTGGCGGGGAGAAGCGCTGAACATTTTGGGCCGCCACGCCTGGCGCGAGGGGCGCATAGCGGAGGCCGAAGCGCGCCTCGGGGACGCCGAGGCGGCCTTCCGCCGCGCCATCGAGCTCAACGATCAGGCAGCGGAAGCCTATGTCTCGCTGGTCGAGTTCTTTTCCGCGCTGGGCCAAAAGAAGTTCAACAACAAGGCCAGGGAGGTCCTGGCGCGGGCCCGCGCCCATCTGCCCCCAAACGAATCCCATTGGGCCCTGGCGAAGATGTACGACGCCTTGAAGGAGAAGGACAACGCACGGAAGGAATACGAGGTGGCGTTGGCGGCCGCTCCCGATGATTCGACGTCCATCCGCAACCTGGCCGATTTCCACCTGCGCAACCAGGGGGTGGCGGCCGCCACCCCGCTGCTGACGAAGATCCTCGAGCTGAAGGGAAAAGCCAAGCCGCAGGACGTCATTTGGGCGCGGCGGCAGTTGGCCTTGCTCACCGCCTCCCAGGGCGGCTATCCCAACCTACTGAAGGCCCGGATGATGATCGAGGAGAACTTGGCCAGCGGGGAACTGGCGGCCGAGGACCTGCGGGCCAAGGCCACCTTCCTGGCCCTCGATCCCCGCCGCGCCAAGAGGATGGAAGCCACCGAGGCCCTGGAAACATTGCTCCGCCACCCGGACCTTGGCACCCTTGAGGATCGCTACACCCTGGCCCAGGTCTACCTGGCCCTGGGAAACATGCGCAAGTTCCGCAAGCACATGCGGCCGCTGCTGGCCAAGGATCCCCCCGACCTCCGCTTCATCAGGACCTATATTGCCGCCGAGTTGGAAAGCAATGAGCTGGCCGAGGTGGAAATCTGGCTGAGCACCCTGGAACGCGTGGCCCCCGATTGGATCGATACCGTCCGCTTCCGGGCCGACGACCTGGTGCGCCGCGATCGTCCCGACGAGGCCCTCGCGCTGCTGCGGCGGTTTGCCGAGCGGCCCGACGCATCTCCGGCCCGGTTGCTTGAGGATCAGCACTCGCTCGTCGAGATCTTCGAGCAGTTGGCCAACCGGCTCAGCGAGAGCCAAAAACCCGAGCGGACGGCCACCGGCAAGCGCTTCTTGAAGGAAGCGGAACAGTTGTGCCGCCTCTATGTCGAGCAGCGTCCCGAGGAGGCGATGCTCCTGGCCGGCTTCTTGGTCCGCCACGACCGCGCGGAAGAGGCGCTCAAGTTGATGGAGGAACAATGGTCCCTCTGCAAGGCGGAGGCGGTGGCGAAGGCCGTCGACGCCCTCGTCGCCAAAAACAAGCTCGCCGCCGACCAGAATGCGCGAGTCGAGAAGATCCTCCAGGGGGCCTTGAAGGAATCCCATCGTGCCTTGCCCTTGGTGTCGGTCTATGCCGGCTTCGCCGCCTTGCAGAAGAACTACGCCGAGGCGGAGAGCTGCTACCGCGAGGTCATCGCCAAGGAGCCCAACAACGCCGCGGCCTTGAACAACCTGGCCATGCTGTTCGTCGCGCAGGGCATCAAGCTGGACGAGGCGTTGGAAACGGTCAACGGCGCGATCGAGTACTGGCCCGCCACGTGCAAGCTCGACACCCGCGCTATGGTCCGCCTGGCGAAGAATGAGCCGGAGAACGCCTTGGCCGACGTGAACGTGGCGCTCGGCGACGGCGACAATCCGGTTTACCTCTTCCATCTGGCCGAGATTTACGACCGCCTGGGGCGAAAGAGCGAAGCCGCCGAGGCCCTGGGGCGGGCCCGCAAAAGCGGCCTGAAAGAGTCCGCACTGGGGCCCTACGAGCGTCCCGTCTACGAGAGACTCGATAAAGAATTGAGATAGACGTCGTGACAGTCGGCCAGGGGGACAGTCCCCGGGATCGGTTACGGAGGTCCGACACTGGTTGGTCGCGGAGCCGCAGGCCAGGCTTCTTCGGGCTGGCGGCGGTGACGTCTGGACGGAGAAGGTGGGGGAACTGCGGGGTCGCCTGGGCCCGCTTTGCGCTCCTTTGCTGAGCCGCATCCGGCTATAATGTGGCCATGGCCGCCGTCGCTGAAAAAACCCGCCGCCGCTGGATCCGGATCACGCCGGATCGCTGCGTCGTTGCCCTCCTGGCCCTGGAAGGCTTCCTGCTGCTGTCGGCGTGGTTTCGCTGGTTCCCCTTCAACCAGCACAAGGGCTCGACGGTGCTGATTACCATCGCCAGCGTGGGCGTGATCCTGCTGTTGATGTTCCTCTGGTTCCTCGCGGCCTTGGTTTTCCGCTGGCGATTCCAGTTCAGCATCCTCGCGTTGCTGGTGCTGACGCTGGTCGTCGCCGTCCCGTTCAGTTGGCTGGCAACGGAGATGCGAGCGGCACGGAAACAGCGAGAGGCGTTGGAACGGGTCGAGAAGTTGCATGGATCGGTTTCTTATGATTATCAATTCGATACGTCCAGCGACGTGACATCGGCTGCTAAGCCACCCGGCCCGGCCTGGCTGCGGACGCTGCTGGGAGACGATTTTCTTGCGAGTGTTGTTGTTTGTGTCGCTGTGAATGACGTTACGGATGACCTGCTGGAAAACCTCAAAGGACAGACCCGACTCGTAGAGTTGCACCTCATCAACACCCATGTGACCGACGCCGGGCTGGAACACCTCAAGGGACTGCCCCGTCTCCAATCGCTTTTTCTCACCGGCACCAAGGTCAGCGACGCCGGGCTGAAACACCTCGAAGGATTGACGCAACTGCGATACCTCGACCTCAGCGGCACCAAGGTCACCGCCGCAGGCGTGAAGAGGCTCCAACAGGCATTACCGAACTGCCTGATTCAGCCCTGAGATGACCGATCCAACCGGCAGGTCGTGGGCCACCTTGTCGACACGAGAGAACCATCGCTGCTCGGCGCATACCTAAGGATCAGGGAAACAATAACCTCCGACTTTGTTGCCTTTCGCTCCGCGAAAGCCGCAACTTTCGCGGAGATGGATTCTGGGGCGGCTTATTTTCTCACATTGCCGGTGTTTTCGG
>JBKQVT010000234.1:0-3706 GCA_052139835.1 Thermoguttaceae bacterium | reverse complement strand
TCAACCACATCAAATCATGTATAATCTAACGTGCAGCCCGGCGCCCTATGGCCTTTCCCGACGCGGATTTACAGCATCGAGACGTGCCAAAGTGGCGCTGCCCAACTAATCCCCAATCCCTAATCCCCAGCCCCCAAATCCCTAAATCCCTAAATCCCTTCTTCCTCCCCTGCCGGGACCAACTCGAAAACAATCCGGTAGGCCCGATGGCCGGCGGCCAGTTGGGCCGGATAGAGCAGGGCGATCTCCGCCCGCAACTGCTCGGCGGTCTCGAAGCCGTCGGGCCGGGCGTCGGCGTCGGTCAGCTCGGCCAGCCGCACCTCGTCCACCGCGGTGACGCGGATGTAGCCGGCGCCGGGGATGTAGCTCCGCTGGCCGGCCCGCATCCGCCGGTAGCGCCAGAGGCGGATGGTCTGCGTCTTCTGGCCGGAGCGGATGGCGGGCAGAAACCGCTTCTTGAACAACAGCACGAGATCACCGACACGATATTAGGATACGAAGCTGTTTCCCGTTAGGGAGCCGAGGGCGAACTGGAAAATACCACCCTAACGTCCGCAGGGCGTAAGGACAAGGCCCGGCGGTCTCGAAGCCGCCCGAGGGCTGGCTGACGGTGGAGTGGGCGGAGAAGCCCCCCGAAGCGGACACGTCCTGAATGTCCCGTGGCCGCGGACGGATTTTACGGGGTGGATGGGGTGAAGGCATGCCGCATCCCCGAGAGGGACTGGACACTGCCGAGAATCCAGGCTGGATACGGGGCAGGTGTCTCGGTAGAATGGTTAGCATTACAAGCCTGAATCGGCCCTGGACTCAGCGTAAGGGGGGAAGTCCGCCGGTGACGGCGAAGCTTGGGGTATCCTAACCGCGACCGGACTGCACGGAATGCCCACAGACCGATACACGAAGGGTGGCCCTTGGCATTGAGCTATCGCTGGAGCGACGTCCGCAAAGACCTCGTGGCCGGTTTGACGGTGGCCGCGATTGCCGTACCCCAAGCGATGGCCTATTCGCTGATCGCCGGGATCGATCCGCGGTTTGGGCTGTATTCGGCCGTCGTGGTCACGGCAATCGCGTCGGTTTTCGGCTCGTCGTCCCACCTGATCAACGGTCCGACCAACGCGATTTCGCTGGTCGTCTTCAGTGCCTTGGCCCTCCTGGGTCCGGAGACCCGATCGGCACTCTTCCAAGCCACCTTTCTGCTGGCTGCAATGGTCGGACTGATCCAGATCCTTGTCGCCGTGTTGAAGCTGGGCGACTTGACCCGCTACATCTCCGAATCGGTGATCCTTGGATTTATGACCGGGGCCGGTTTCCTGATCGCCTTGACTCAGGTGGGCAACCTGCTGGGGTTGGAGGACCGGGGCACCGGCTATCAGCACATCCTCGTTCGCCTTTGGCTCACCGTGACCAGCGGCGGAACGATCAACCCGCGCTCCGTGGTCGTCAGCTTGACGACGGTCATCCTGGTGCTCGGCCTGCGGAGATTGTCGCGCAAGTATCGCCTGCCGCGGCTGGACATGCTCATGGCCCTGGTGGTGGTGGCGGTGTTGGCGGCCACGCTCGGCTGGTCGCATCCTGGCGTCGGTGGCAAGCCGGCGGTGGCCGTCGTCGGCGACATCCCGGCCGGCTTGCCGGCGCCTCACGTTCCGGAGTTCAAAGTGCTCTGGGTGCAGAAAATGGCCCCCAGTGCCTTGGCCATTGCCTGCCTCGGCTTGTTGGAGGCGCTGGCCATCTCCAAGTCGATCGCCCACCGGACGAGAGAGCCGCTGGACTATAATCGGCAATGTCTTGCCGAAGGGCTGGCCAACCTTGGAGGCAGCTTCTTCCAGTGCCTGCCCGGATCGGGGTCGCTCACGCGTTCGGCCATCAACTTTCAGGCAGGAGCGGTCAGCCGCTGGTCGGGCGTGTTTGCGGCCGTCGCGGTGGCCATCGTCATTGTCCTGTTCGGTCCGTCGGCGCGCTTTATTCCCAAGCCGGCGTTGGCGGGAATCCTCCTGGTGACCGCGGCCGGGTTGATCGATTGGCAACGGCTGCGCTACGCCCTGCACGCTTCGCGCTACGACGCCGGTCTGGTGTTGGTCACCGCCCTGGCTGCCGTCTTCGTGAGCGTCGAGCTCTCCATCTTGATCGGGGTGGCCCTGTCGATCGTCATGTTCGTCCCTCGCGCCTCCCGGATCACAGCCAGCGAATTGACCGTCGGGGGCGATCGGTTCCTCCGTGATCGCCAGCCGGACGATCCGCGCTGCAACCGCATGATCATTCTGGACCTTGAAGGCCAGTTGTTTTTCGGGGCGGCGCCGGACTTGGACCGATACTTTGATGAACTGAGGCAAAAGATCGATGCCGGCGTGCGGATCATCATCCTCCGCGTCAAGCGGACACAGAATCCCGACATGGTCTGCATGGAGCGATTCCAGCACTTCCTGCGGGACATGGAGCAGAAAGCGGTCACGGTGCTCTTGTGCGGAGTGCGCGTGGATTTCGACCAGGCGATGAAGAACCTGCATTTCCACGATTGGCTGCCGAGGGAGCGGATCTTTCGGGAAAACGCCGGACTGCCCGGTTCTGCGACCGCGGCCGCAGTGCGCTATGCTTATGATCTCCTCGGTGATGACATGTGCGACACCTGCCCCCGCCGTAAGCCGGCCGAGCCGGAAAACGGGGCGATCCACTACGTCATCTAATACGGGGGTACGCATCGTCCCCGGCAGTGCTTCCAGGACGGCACGTCCTTGGTTCCGGCGGTTCCGGGCGGGAGGATCGGCAGTCACGTTGAAGTTCGCCCCTATTTTCGGTAACATAGGAGAACTGCCCCTCGGAACCTATTCGGGCAGGGCCCGTTTGGAACTGCCGCCCGAAGGCAAGAGGAGACTCCCATGAGCGTGACCGGCCAGCAACACCGTGCCGTCTTGCAGACGATCGCCCGCAGGGTGATGCTCCAGCGGGGATTGCTCCCCGACTTCCCTGCCGAAGCACTGAGCGAACTGGGCAGGATTCGGGCCGCGGCGGCCAGCGGCGACGGCCAGGTCCGCGACCTCCGGGGGCTGCTGTGGGCTTCCATCGACAACGACGACTCCCGTGACCTGGACCAGCTTACCGTTGCCGAGGCGATGCCCGGAGAGAAGATCAAGATACTGGTGGCCGTGGCCGACGTGGATGCGGTCGTCAAGAGCGGTTCGGCGATCGACGAGCACGCCCGCCACAACACCACCTCGGTCTATACGGCTGCCGTGATCTTCCCGATGCTTCCCGAGCGGCTGTCGACCGACATCACGTCGCTGGGGTTCCACGAGGACCGCTTGGCGGTGGTGGCCGAGATGGTGATCGGCGGGGACGGTTCGGTCGAGGACTCCGGTCTCTATCGGGCGTGTGTGCGGAACCAGGCGAAGCTGGCCTACAACAGCGTGGCCGTCTGGCTCGAAGGTGGCCCGGCGCCGGCCGCCGTCGCCGCCGTGGCCGGCCTGGGCGAGAACCTGCGGATCCAGGACCGGGCGGCACAAAGGATGAAGGAACTTCGCCAGGTCCACGGCGCGCTGAGCTTCGAGTCGCTGGAGGCAAGGCCGATCTTCGACGGCGACGCGATTCGCGGGCTGGAGACCCAGAAGCCGAACCGCGCCACGGACCTGATCGCGGATTTCATGATCGCCGCCAACGGCGTGACCGCCCGCTACCTCGCGTCGCGGAAGTTCCCTTCCCTGCGGCGCGTGGT
>JBKQVT010000233.1:0-57660 GCA_052139835.1 Thermoguttaceae bacterium | reverse complement strand
TCGTGGCCGGCGGCTCGCCCTGGATCGCCTATCTGCCCGTGGTCGTCCAGGACCAATGGATCAAGCACAGGAACCGGCCGGCCGGGGAAGCGTCCCGCAGCGGCGGCCAGGGCGATGCGATGTTGCTTTTGGGCTGCTGGCTCCTCGGCGGCACGCTTTTGCTATCCATCGCGCACTCGAAGCTGGTGACGTACCTTTGGCCGGTCTTTCCCCCCGTGGCCATTCTGGCAGCGGTCGCTTGGGTGAGGCTGTGGGAGGGCACGCTCAGCCCGCGGGCGCGGCGTCTGCTGGGCGGCGTGTTCTGGATGACGTGCCTGGTCGGGCCGGCGTCGCTGCCGGCAGCGCTGCTGGTGGCCCAGTCGCAACTCGGCCCCTGGCGGCTGCCGCCGGGCCTTTGGGCCGCCGCGCTGCTGATCGCCGCGGGGTGCTGGATTCCCATGGCATTTTGGCTCTGCGGGCGATTGCGGGCCACGCTGGCCGCCTGCGCGGTGGTGGCCGCGGTCCATTTCGTCTTCATCATGACGCTGGTGATGCCGCGGCTGGCCGACGAGGTCTCGGCCCGCGATCTGGCCGACTATTTCAATCGCCGCGGCCGCTTGCCGCCACGATTGCTGGTGGCCGAGGAGCGGATCGGCTCGGTGATCTTCTACCTCGACGGCTCGCTTCGCGCGAGCCTGCACGACGGGCAGTTGCGGAGCGTGGCCTTGGGAGAGATTTTCGATCCGCGGCTGGCCGGTCCGCAGGCCGTGGCCGCCCTCGGCCAAGAGCAATTTGCCGGCGCGGCGGCGCAAGCCGCCCGGCTGGCCGACGTGCCTTATGAGCGTGCCGGCCGCTGGCGCGTCTATCAGACCGAGGACCTATCCGCCTGGCGGAAGCTCAGCAGCGCGTGGAAGTAGGGGCGGAGTAGCAGAGTTCTGCAAATTGCAGATCCACGGTCCCCTCTCCCTCCGGGAGAGGGTTAGGGTGAGGGCTTTCGAGCGAGCAGCGCCTTGCTTTGTGACCGGGAAACGTGGAATCCGGTTTTCTCCACTTGACAATCAAGACAGTCGCTCACCCCCTGCCCCTCTCCCAAAGGGAGAGGGGAGTTGCTGCCCGCCGCCTACTTCGCCTTCGTCGCTATCGGCGGACCGGACAACTCGCGAATCCAGGTGTTGCGGAAGAGGACCGGGTTGTCGTGATACTGCAACATCAAGGGGAGCTTCTCGGCGTGCGGCTCGTAGTGGGGCGGCTGGTCCCAGTAGGAGCAGCCCAGCAGCTCGAAGTGGTCGAGGATCAGCACGCCGTTTTGCAGCACCGTGATGGTGGCCTTGCGGGTGAGCTTGCCGGCGGCGTCGAACCGCGGCCCGTGCCAGACGATGTCGTAGGTTTGCCATTGGCCCGGCTTGCGGTTGACATTCACGAGCGGGGGGATTTCCTTGTAGACCGAGCCGCATTGGCCGTCGGGATAGGTGGGGTTGTCGTAGGAATCCAGGACCTGCACCTCGTAGAGGCCCATCATGAAGACGCCGCTGTTGCCGCGGCCCTGCCCCTCGCCTTCAATCTTCGCCGGCTCCGCCCATTCTACGTGGAGTTGGCAATCGCCGAAGGAGTCTTTGGTGTAAAGGCATTCCTTATCGGCGATGACGTAGCCGTCCTTGACAATCCATTTATCGCCGTTTCTCCATTTCGACAGGTCATTGATCGGGGTCCCATTGCCGCCGATCAAGACGACGGCGTCGGAGGGCGGGCCGCCCAGCGGTCCCGGATCGACCACGGCGGGCACGGCCCAGACCAATCCGCTGAGATACTCGGCGGCCTGGACCCCGATGGCCGCCGCGGCCAGCACGGCCAGGGTGGCGGCCACGGCCGCCGGCCGACTCCACAAGACGCGAACGAGCCGCGAATTTTTCTGTTGCATGGCGAAAGACTCCTGGGTAGGGGCTGGGGATTGGGGACTAGGGACTGGGGAGCGGCAGCGCCGCGGCGGCAGGCCAAGGCTTCAGCATAATAGACGGTGGGCCCGGCCGCAATCGTGCCGGGGCGTCGCGCGACGGATTCTCCGGGGGGGCCGGGTGGGGTCCGCGAACCTTGGCGGGAGCGACGGCGTAGTACCAACGGTCCCATTGGCGCGCGGGGGCCGAGTGTGTTATATTCGGCCGTTTATCGCTGGCCGGGCGGGGTCCGTCCGGGCCCAGCGACCCCCGCGGGGAAAAGGCCTTTTTCCCCCACCTGCGTGCGAGTCAAGAATCCCGGAGCTAGAGACGATGCCCACTCCCCCACGTTCCGCCATGATCGAGGCCCAAGGGCTGTCGAAATATTATGGCAGTTTTGCGGCCATTGAGGACGTGACTTTCCAGGTCCACCAGGGCGAAGTGGTGGCCTTCCTGGGGCCCAACGGGGCCGGCAAGAGTACGACGATGAAGCTCTTGACCGGCTATCTTTCGCCCTCGAAGGGGGCGGCGCGGATTGCCGGCCACGACATGGCGACCGACCGCCTGGCCGGCTCGGCCCGCCTCGGCTACCTGCCCGAAAACGGCCCCCTTTATCTCGACATGACGCCCCGCAGCCTGCTGGAGTTCTTCGCCGACGCCCGCGGCATGGCTTCCACGCGGAAGCGGCAGCGGATCGCCGAGGTCGTCGAGCTCTGCTCGCTGGGGAGCGTGATCGGCAAGCCCATCGGCAAGCTGTCGCGGGGCTATCGGCAGCGGGTGGGCATGGCCCAGGTGCTGCTGCACCAGCCCGACGTGCTGATCCTCGACGAGCCGACCGCCGGGCTGGACCCCAACCAGATCCACGAGGTCCGCGAGACCATCCGCAAGCTCGGCCAGAGCAAGACCATCCTGTTGTCCACCCACATCCTCCAGGAAGTGGAGGCCATGGCGAAGCGGGTGTTGTTCATCGACGAGGGCCGGCTGGTCTTCGACGGCACGATCGCCGATCTGACCCGGGACGGCCAGCCCTTGGACGTCCATTTCCGCGAACTCTCCGGCGCCAGGGCCGGCTAAAGCAACCCCCGACGCCGCCCTGCGTCCCCCTTAAATCCTTACTTTCCTCGGCCACGAAATCGCCTCGGTAAGAACCATGAAAACCAGCGTGCTGCCTGCGGTCTTCCGCTTGATCCTCGAACTTCTGATCGCCTTGTTTCTGGTGTTCGGACTGCGGTTGGCCTACTGTGCGATCTTCGCACGGGACTTTGCCGGCTTCTTCACCGAGCCGACAGTTTACCTGCTGGCCTTGATCCTCGCCGTCTTCCTCGACGTCTGCGGACGAAACTTCGTCCTCCGCGCGGTCTTCAAACGGAACTTCGTCAGCTACTTTGCCAACCCCACCGGCTACCTCTTCATCTGCGCCTTCGTGCTGTTGAGCTCGATCGCCGCCTTCTGGCCCAACGAGTTCTTCAACGCCAACCTGGCCAACCTCGACCAACTGAACAACAACCCCTTCTTGAACTTCTTCACGATCATGCTGGTCTTCGTCCCGGCGATCACCATGGGGATCTGGTCGGACGAGCGCCGCCAGGGGACCGACGAGCTGCTGCTGACCGTTCCGGCCGGCGACTTCGACATCGTCTCCGGCAAGTACCTGGCCGCCGTGGCCATCTACACGGTGTCGCTGCTGTTCTCGCTGGTGTGCAATTACGCCGTGTTGCGGCTGCTCTTGGGCGATCCCGACGTGGGCCTCTTCCTGGGCACGTATATCGGCTACTGGCTGGTGGGGCTGGCGATGCTGGCCATCGGCATGGTGGCGTCGTTCCTTACCAGCAACCTGACCATCGCCTTCGTGCTGGGGGTGCTGCTGAACGCCCCGCTGGTGCTGACCGGGGTGCTGGCCTCGGCGGCCGAGTTCGTCTCCGGCTTCTTCGTCCATAAGAACCCGGCGGCGGTCTATAGCCCCGAGACGGCCGCCCGCTCGCTGAATCAATGGAGCCTGTCCGCCCAATTCCAGGATTTCAGCCGCGGCGTGCTCACCTTCTCCGGCGCCGCCTACTTCCTCATGATCGTCGCCGTGATGCTCTATCTGAGCATGATCCTCATCGGCCGGCGGCACTGGCGCGGCGGCTGGCAGCGGCAAGGCATGCTCTTGCACTACACCGTGCGGACGCTGGCCCTGGCCGCCGTGGCCGTGGGCCTGAGCCTGATCCTCCGCTGGCACGACCTGCGGGCGGATATGACCAGCGAGCACCTCAGCTCGCTCTCGCCACAGACGGTGAAGCTGCTGGATCGCCTGAAGCTCCAACGGCCGGTGCAGATCGAGGCCTTCATCAGCCCCGCCGTGCCCGAAGACTACGTGCAGACGCGGTTGAACCTCCTGGGCACGCTCCGCGAGATCCAGGCCCGCGGCGGCGCCATGGTCCGCGTCCAGGTCAACGAGACCGAGCCCTTCAGCGAGGAAGCGGTGCGGGCCGAGCGCCGCTTCGGCATCACCGCCCGGCGAGTGGAAACCCACGTCCACGGCGCCCGCGGCACCGACAACATCTTCCTCGGCGTCGCCATGACCTCCGGTTTGCAGAAGGTCATCGTGCCCTTCCTCGACAAGGGCATCCCGGTGGAGTACGAGGTGGTCCGCTCGCTGTGCACGGTGGCGGAGCCGAAGCGGAAGCGGGTGGGCATCCTGGGGACCGACGCCCCCTTGTACGGCGCGATGAACTTCCAAACCTTCACCCCCACCCCAAACTGGCCGATCATCGACGAATTGCAGAAGCAGTACGAGGTGGTGAAGGTGGACGCCAGCCACCCCATCAGCGAGCGCTACGACGTGCTGCTGGCCGTGCAGCCCTCGACGCTGGGCCCCGAGGACATGGCCAACTTCCTGGCCGCCGTCCGCAGCGGGCAACCGACGGCCATCTTCGAGGACCCCTGCCCCACCCCGCTCAGCGACGTGCCGGCCACCAGCATGCCCCGCCAGCCCCCCGGCGGCATGAACCCCTTCATGCAGTCGCGGCAGTTGCCCAAGGGCGAAATCCAGATGCTCTGGGACTTGCTGGGAGTGGACTTCTCCGCCACCGAGATCGTCTGGCAGAAGTACAATCCCTATCCGAAGATCCCCTCCTTCCCGGAGGAATTCGTCTTCGTCGACCGCGGCGAAGGCATCCGCGATCCCTTCAACCCCGACGATCCCATCAGCGCCGGCTTGCAGCAGGTGCTGTTTCCCTTCCCCGGCGCGATCGGCAAGCTGAACGCCTCGAAGCTGGAGTTCATCCCCTTGATCCGCACGGGGGACAAGACGGGCACGATCTCCTTCGCCGAGCTCCACGGCGAGCGTGGTCCGGCGCAGCGGCTGGTGCCCACCGGCAGCGAGTACATCTTGGCCGCGCACATCCGCGGCAAGCCCCGCAGCGATCCGCAGATGGCCGACGCCAAGGCGCCGGCCCGGGGGGCGCCCGGCCCGATGGCCGCCGCCGTCAGGCCGGCCACGCCCGAGATCAACATCGTCCTGGTGGCCGACGTGGACGTGATCAGCCCGGCGATCTTCCAACTCCGCGAGCAGGCCGAGATCCCCGAGTTGGGCATGCGCATCGACCTGGACAACGTCACCTTCGCCCTGAATGCTGTGGACGAGCTGGCCGGCGACCACCGCTTCGCCGCCATCCGCAGCCACCGTCCCAAGTATCGCACGCTGACGCGGATCGAAGAGCGGACCGAGGCTTCCACGCTGAAGGCGGCCAAGCAGCGGAACAAGTCCTACGACGACTACGAGAAGAAATTGCAGGAGCAGCAGGCCAAGGTCGATGAGAGGGTCAACGAAATCAGGCGCAAACCCGAACCGAACACCGACGACCTGCGGCGCTTGGAAATCGAGGTTGAAAACGGCCGCCGCATCATGGACGCGACCAGCGAACGACTGGCGCGGGACCGCGAACGCGACGTCAAAAACACCATGAGCGAGCTGGCCACGGAGGTCCGCGGCGTGGAGACCAACGCCAAGTGGCTGGCGGTCCTGCTGCCTCCCATCCTGCCGCTGCTGCTGGGCGTGGTCGTGTTCGCCGTCCGCCGCTCCCGCGAGCGGGAGGGCGTGTCCCACAAACGCCTGCGGTAACGCCCTGAAAACCACATCGGATAGTCAATCCCCGAGGAACGATCCATGAACCAAGGCACCAAATCCGCGATCTTCGTCGGCGCCGCCGTGCTGGCGACGCTGGGGGCCTGGCTGGCGCGGCCGGCGATGCCTGCCAGCGACGCCGGCGACGTCCGCAATAAGTTGTTGATCCAGGACTTCGATCCCGCCACGGTGGCCAGCCTGAAAATCGTCGATTTCGACGAAGAGACCGCGACCCCGCGGTCCTTCGAGGTCGCCGAGGTCAAGCACAAGGGCAAGGTCCTCTATTCCATCCCTTCGCACGATGATTACCCGGCCGACGCCCAAAACCAACTGGCCGAGGCGGCCACGGCGCTGCTGGGGCTGAAGATCCTCGACGTCGCCGGCGACAGCCACAGCGACCACGAACTCTACGGCGTGGTCGATCCGGAGTCGAAAGACCTGGCAGGCGCCAGCGGGGTGGGCACGCGGGTCGTCATGAAGGACAAGCAGGGCGCGACGCTGCTGTCGTTGATCATCGGCAAGGCGGTCCAAGGCCAGCCGGACCTGCACTACGTCCGCCGCGACAACGAGGACCCCGTCTACGTGGTCAAGGTGAAGACCGACAAGCTCTCGGCCAAGTTCGCCGACTGGATCGAAAAAGACCTGCTGAAGATGAACCTCTGGGACCTCAAGCGGGTGTGGATCGGCGATTACTCGGTCAACACGCTCCAGGGGGAATTGCAGCAAAAAGGCGAGATGCTGCTGGGCTACGACGACACGGCCGACTCGAAGTGGAAGCTGCTCAAGGACGAGCATTTCCGCAACGACCGCTGGGTGGCCGATAAGCTCGCCGCCAACGAGGAACTCAACACGGCCAATCTCGACGAATTGAAAACGGCCCTGGAGAACCTGAAGATCGTCGACGTCCACAAGAAGCCGGCCGGGCTCAGCGCCGACCTGAAGGGCAACGCCGACTTCCTCGCCAACAAGGAGGCCCGCGAGTCGCTGGGAAGCTGCGGCTTCTTTGCCGCCACTGTCGAAGGCCAGCCGCAGTTTCTTTCCAACGAAGGCGAAGTCCGCTTCCACATGAAAGACGGCGTCGAGTATGTGCTCCGCTTCGGCGCCGCGGTGGGTCCCGGCGCCGGGGAAAAGGGGGCCAAGAAATCGCCCAAGGATTCCGGCCGCATGAACCTCAACCGCTACCTGCTGGTCATGGCCGAATTCGATAAGGACATGATCCCCAAGCCCGCGCTCGAAGCCCTTCCCGCCGAGCCCGCCACCGAGAAAACCGACAAGACCGGCAAGGCCAAGCCGGCCGCCAAGAGCGACAAAATCGAGAAGGGCAAGGAAGGCGACAAGGCCAAGGCGGAAGATAAGGGCAAGACTGCCACCAAGACCGGCAAGGCCGCCGCCAAAAAGGAACCGGCCAAAAAGGAACCGCCCAAACCCGACCTCAAGGCCGAACGCCAACGCATCGAAAAGGAAAACAAACGCAAGCTCGACCAGTACAACGAGCAGGTCGCGGCGGGCAAGAAACACGTCCAGGAACTCAACAACCGCTTCGCCGACTGGTACTACGTCATCTCCGACGACGTCTACCGCAAGTTGCGCCTCTCCCGCGAACAGATCGTGAAGAAGAAAGAGAAAAAGGACGCCTCGGGCAAGTCCGGCCACGACGAGTCCCTGCACCATCACCACGACGACGACCACGACCATGACCACGAGGACGCCGACGAGGACCACAAGCCCGACCCCGTCAGCGAACTGAAGAAGCTGAAGGAGGAGGGTGTGGGCGGGAAGCACTGAGGACGCGGCGATGGGTTTCGACGAACACACGATCCTCGACCGCGTGCTGATCTTCCTGCCGGTCCTGCTCTCCTTGAGCGTCCACGAGTGTGCGCACGCCTGGGCGGCCTGGCGCCTGGGCGACGACACCGCCCGGCTGATGGGCCGCCTGACGCTCAACCCGCTGGCCCACATCGATCCGGTGGGCACGGTGCTGCTGCCGCTGCTGGGCGTGCCCTTCGGCTGGGCCAAGCCCGTGCCCGTCAATCCCCTCCGCTTCACCCGCCGCGTGAGCATGAAGACGGGGATGTTGCTGGTCGCCGTGGCCGGACCGCTGTCGAACGTGGCCATCGCCTTGCTGAGCACGATCATCCTGGGCCTGGCGTGGCGTTTCTATCCCAATATGCACCACACGCAGCCGGGCCTGTTCGGCCTGCTGAACCAGCTCGCCCTGGTCAACGTGGTGCTGGCAGTCTTCAACCTCTTTCCCGTCCCGCCGCTGGACGGCAGCCGCGTGGCCGACGCCTTGATGCCGCGGCCGTGGCGGCCGCTGTGGGACAGGTTCTGCAGCCTGGGTTACGTGCCGCTGGCGGCCGTGATTGTGCTTCCCCTGTTTCTGGGCTTCGACCTGCTAGGCCCGCCGGTCCGGTTCTTCGGATCATTGCTGGTCGACCTGCTGGTTTGGCTTAGCCGGTAAGCGGCCCCGCCCCACCGCCGGGATGAACCCGGCGGCTCGCCGAATTTCCGTTATGCTAAAGCACAACCTACGCGCCGGCACAAAACTTGATCGTCCAGCAGAAATAGTCCACGACCAGCCCGCCGGCCACGAGGAGACCTCCCGCCAGAAGGAAAAGGATGGGTATGAAAAATACCAGGGCGAAGAGCCCCAGGATGACCATCGCCCCGCGGCCCATCTTGTCGGGAACCCGCGGAGCCTGAAAGTAGAAGCTGCCCATCCAACGCCCCCATTCGCGAAAGACTCAGGGCTTGCTGGAACTCGCACTCATCCACTTATTGTAGCTCCGGCGCGCGGCAACAGCAATCGGGCATGGGGGGCGAACTTATTCCGGCCGCGGCGCAAAATACGTCGGCGTCGCAATCTTCGTCCCGGCGGCCACCTTGCTGGCCAATTCCTCGGCGTCCAGGGCGAACAGCGGATTGATCTCGACCGCCACGTCGTCGGCCACTTCCACCCCCGCACGCCGCAGCCAACCGCGATGCAAGGCCGTCATCTGCGCCCGCACCGTCTCCGGCGTGTTGCTGCGGGCGCCGGAGGCGTTTTTCAGCGGGGCGAAGGCGCGGGCCGGATCGACCTCGATCACCGCCGCGCCGGCGGCCGAGGGCATGAGGTCGAAAATGAATCGCTCGAACTTCAGGGCGTTGGGCTGCGACGGCTCGACCCGCCGGCCGGTGCCGTCGAGGTACGCCACTTTCTTGCGGGCCACGTGGAAAGGCAAGCCCGCAGCCGACGCCGCCATCCGCTCCAGAAACGACCGCGCGAAGACGTGGACCGCAATGCTGCCGGCCCAGATGGCCAGCGCGCCGTCGGCGTTGCGCCGCTGGGCCACGTCGCCGGGGAGGTCGCTGTACTCGATCACCACCAGCCGGCCGTCCACCGCCACCACGTTGCCCACCTGCTCCAGCGGATCGCGCTTGGCGATCACCTGGCTGCTCATCTCCGCGCCGCAGAGGAGGTGATAGCCGAGGTGCTCGGGGCCGCAGATTTGGCTCAACGGGTTGTCCACCTGGAAGTAGAACAATTGGCTGATCCCGCGGCGCCGGGCATGGTCCAGGCAGCCGCTGCGGGCGAAGGCGGCCAACATGCCGCCGTGACCGTCGGGACTGACGGCCAGACGGCCCGGGGCCTCCAGCAAGATCCGCCCGCTGGCGGCGTCCACCGCCGGCATCGTCCCCTGGCAGAAAATCTGCAAATCGTCTTCGGCCAGGCCGAAGCGCTCGTGGCGGGCAAGGAAGTCGGCGGTTTCGGCGTGCGTCGCCGGGCTGGTCATCAAGTAGAGCGGCACCCGCACGCCGTGCCGCCGCCCCACGGCCCGGATCTTCTCGACGTGGATCTGGAACAGCGACCGGCCGGACAGCGGCGCGATGGGAAACATGCCCTTGGGATGATCGAATCCCAGGCGGGTCCCCTGCCCTCCGGCGACCAGGATGACGCCGACCTCTGCGGCGGCCAGCGCCTCGTTGCCGCGGCGGCGGATCTCTTGCGGCGGGAAGCGATTCGCCACGGCGTCGAGGCGGAAGGCCGGCGGCGGGCCCGCCCGCTCGGCCAGCGCGCGGATGTCGCCCTGCTGGTCGCGCCCCTGATAGAGCCGCTCCAGCAGATCCAGGTCTACGGCGCGGATTTGCCGGCACAGCGCCTCGCGCGCGGGCTGGTCCAATGCGTCCCAGAAGGCCAACAACTGTTGCTGGCCGCGGCGGCCCAGCAGGGGTTCGATTTCTTCCTTCATCGTCGATCCATCAGAGGGAGCGGGCTGCCGCTTTCTCGGGGATTTCGGCGGCTTGCAGCAAGGTGACTCGCGGCCCGGCCTGCAACTCGATCTTGGCGCGTTCCCGCTGGCGGGCTACGGCGCGGACCACTTCCTCCAGCAGCCCGATCTTGTCCTGCACCACCTCCGACTCGATGCTGGTTTGGCGGGCGTGGACGACTGCTTTCCCCAGCCGGTCTAGGGCCTCCTGGCAATCGGCCACGAGTTGCCCGGTGGCGAAGATCTGCGCTTGCAGGCGGGCGATTTCGCCCTCGATGGCCGCCCGCTTCCGCGCCTCCTGGCCGCGACGAAGCTCGTCGCGCCGCGCGACGATCTGGGCTTGCACCGCCTTCAGCTTCCCGGCCGCCGCCTCCGCGACCGCGGGATTGTCGTCGAGCATTTTTTTCTTCAACTCGGCCACCAGCGGCGTGAGCACCTGGCCGATCACGGCGTCGTTCTGCGCCAGGGCGTCGAGCTCGTAGTCGGGCACCTCGGTGCTCGTGGGGTTGGACAACAGGGCGTCGTCGGCCCGCCGCTCCGCCTGCGCCCGCCGCAGGTCGTTGCGGGCGGCGGAAAGGTCTTTGCGGGCATCGAGGACCTCTTCCAGGGCAAGCTGCTGGCCGACCGACCCCGCGGGCGTCTCCACGGTCCCCACGTGCTCGGCCAACTGATTCCTCAGGTTGCGGCTGCTTCGCAATTCCTCTTCCTTTTCGGCAAGGAGGCGATCGAGCCGGTCGAGTTGCTTGGTCCGTTTCTCCATCTCCGTACCGGCAACTTCCTCGAGGTAGGCATGCACGACGGCGTTGACCAGGGCCGCGGCCGCCTCGGCGTCGTCGCCCGACAGGCTCACCCGCACGATCTCGGCGTCGCCGGGGGAATCGATGCGGAGCTGCCCGGCCAGCCAGCCGGCCGGATCGCGGCGGGCCGGGCCCTGCCGCAGGCAAGGGAGGCGCTCGACGTCGGGCTTCCGCAGCGCGGCGGCCAGCACGAACCGGGTCTTCATCAGTTCCATCTGCGTCCTCTTGTAGAAGGCGTAATCGGCCCCTGCCGCGGCGGCCGCCGGAAACACCACGTAAGGCTCCTCCCTGCTCACGCGCAGGTAAGCCGTCGCCGTATAGCGGCCGCCCGGCGACGCCGCCGCCTCGGCAGCCGCCGCGCGGGGCGCGGAAACCTCGTCCTTCGGCGCGAGAGAAGCAGCCGTCGCGGAGGAGTCCGCCGCCGGCCGCGCGGCGCCCTCCGAGGAGGGCGAGGCCTCGCCATCGGGCCCAGCAGACTGGCGGCCGTAACAACCGCCCAGCACGATCGCGCCCAGCAGGCACGCGGCCGCCAGCAGCGAACAACGAGAAACCAGGGTACGGCGTGTCGAAACGGCTGTCATGGGAAAACCTCGCAACTCGGGGGTTATGGCGGCAAGATACCCGCGAAATATTGTTCCCGCCGGCAAGAAAACCTTGCCCCCCCCTACCACCCCATGACCATGTTCGACTCGATGGCCTTGCGGGCCCGCTCCAGGTCGGTGCCGGTGTGTTGCATGTAGAGGCGGATGGCATGGACCTTGTCGCCGGCGGCCTTGGCCAGACAATCCCGCGCCGTGCAGCAAGGGTCGGTCTTTCCCGTGATGCCCAGGGCCGATTTTGAGATAACCCACGTATCGCGGGGGCGGTGTGTTACCCGAAGGGGTGGTTCGTGGGGGTAACTCTCGTGGACCAACTCCGTGGCGGCTTGTTCGTCGTGTGCCCAGGTAATGATGATATGGGAGGCGGTTTCAATTTCGAAGAGCGGCATCAGCAGCGGGCCTTTCTCGATTTCGCGGTGAAGGAATCCCCAACGCCAAAGCCCCGATTATAGCCGAACGGGTTCGCCGCTGTAAAGCAAGCCGGTCGTCAGAGTTTTACGAAGGCCACCAGGTACTCGACCTTGGCGTCGTGGCCCTTGGCGTCGGTCAGCCCGCTGACGTAGACGGCGAAGACCTCACCGGGGATGATTTTGAAGTTGGCTGGGCGGAAAATGACGCAATAGGGGATTCCGAAGCCATCCAGGTTGACGTTGAAATAGTTCAGCGCCAGGGGAATCTTGGTCTTCTCCAGGATGTGCCCATGGGAATTGAACTGGAGGGGATAGATCGCCACTTTGACGCGGTCCTTGCTGGGCGCCTGGAACTTCGTCGGATTCAGCGACACGTTCCAGGCATAATTGTCGTGGAAGCAGCCGATGGGCGTGTAGCCGCGGGGCGGATAGGCCACGAAGGTATAGTCGGGCACGCTGGTGCGGCTGCCGTCGAAGGACCACATCGCCGAGAACTTGCCGCAGCCGCCGAAGCCCGTCTTGAGCATCGACGGATTGAGGCACCAGCGGCGATGCCCCAGCACCTTGATGTTTCCCGCGTCGGAGTCGTCCATGTAGGCATTGACCGAATCGACCAACCCCGAGGCGCTGAAGAGGTTGGAGCTGCCCGTCCCCTGGCGGGCATACTGGTACTCGGCCTCGGGCAGCCCGGGATTGGCCGGCGTGTGCGTCATCTGGTTGATTTGCGTCAGCAGGATGGAACCGGCTTCATCGTGCGCGGTATACGTCCAGTCGAGGGTCATGTCTCGGTAGGGGAGGCCGCAAACGCAGCGATACGCCATCAGCATCCGCAAGGCCGCCTCGCGCTTCTCTTGCAGGCGGGGATCCTGCACGGCCTGCAGGACCTGGGGCGTGACCTCGCCGGAGGACGGCGGCTTGCCCACCGTCTGGATTCGCGCCGACTGGATCGCCTTGAGTTCCGCGGCCAGGATCGCCGGCGAGCGCGGCGCCAGCAAGGCGCCGTTAAGCCAAACCTCCTCGGTGACCAAGCGGCCGTCGACGTACTGCTGGCGCAGCCCGTCGAGGTCGCCGTCGCGATAGTTCTCCTGCAGCAGCAGCCTGCCCTTGGGATCAAACCGCTTGAGCATGCCCTGAAGCTTGTCGAGGTGATAGGCCCCCTGGGTCTTCAGCTTGCTGTTGGGGTAGAACTCCTTGAAGGGGCCGATCTTCTGTCCCTGGGGATTGACGCTGTAAATCCACTGCTTGGCGCCATCGGGGAACTTGATCACCTTTTCTTCGGCCCAGGCCGAGGATAGGATGGCGCCATGCAACAGCACCAGCGCAAAAAAGAGTCGTCCACGCATCGTCTACCTCTTCAAGCTCAGTTCCGGGAGGAGTCGCTGACCGGAGCCGATTCCACCCTTCCCATCGATTGGCCGATGTTCCACCTGTTCCTAGTGTCTCAGTGTAACATTTTGAGGACCGCCTGACAATTTCGTCGGGCCAGAAAATATGCTGGGGGGCACCCCGTCGCCTACCTGTAAATTCGAGCCGCCGATGAGCGATTATTCCCCCCAGAAAGTTGTCCACACCCCCGATGGGGTGGCATACGGCGATGCAGCCCTGCCCGAGGCGGAGTTGCTCCGCCTCCTGAAGGACCCCGAATCGCTGCTTTGGCGGCACCTCGACCGGCCGGTGAAGATCAGCCACGAGTGCCTGCTGGTCGAGGCCGAGTTGCCCCTGGCCGGGGCGACCGTGCAGGTGGCCTACAAGCAGTTCCGCCCGCGGAGTTGGTGGAAATCGCTGTGTGGGCGGTTTCGCCGCAGTCCGGCCCGCCGCGGTTGGGAGCTGGGCCGGGCCCTGCTGGCCCGCGGCATCGCCACCCCGCGGCCGCTGGCCGCCTGCGTGCCTCGCGGCCGCTGGCTCTCGGCGGCGAGTTACCTGGCCACCGCGTGGATCGCCGCTGGCGAGAACCTCCACCTCTTCGCTTGGCGGCTGGCCGAGCTCCCCGCGAGCCAACGCCTCCGACTGGCCTCCCGCTGCGCCGTGCGGCTGGGCCAACTCCTGGGGCGGATGCACGCCCAGGGCGTCGTCCACCGCGACCTCAAGGCGGCCAACCTCCTGGCCGCGGAAGATCGCGACGACGTGGCCGTCTGGCTGCTCGACCTCGACGGCGTGCGCATCCTGCGGCGGCCGGGCACGCGGCGGCGCGCCGCCGACTTGGCGCGCCTGGCCGCCGGACTCCGCGCCCATCCCTGGCTGACGCCCAGCATCGTCTGCCGATTCCTGCGGGCATACATCGCCGAGTTTCCGCCCCACGGCGGCGGCGATTGGAAGGTTCTTTGGCGCGAGGTCGCCCGCCGCGCCCGCCGCCACGTGCGGCGCCAGCAGCGCTCCGGGCGGCCGGTGCTGTAAGTCGGCACGCCACTGGTCAGGCGGCGCGGAACGATTCGTCGTCGGCCTTTTGGCAGACGATTGTGCCGTTTTGCAGCCGCAGGGTCCGCTTGGCGCGGGCGGCCGCCCGAGGATCGTGCGTGACCATGACGATGGTCCTCCCCTCGGCGTTGAACTCCTCCAGGAAGGCGATGATCTGCTGGCTCGTCTCCGGATCGAGATTGCCGGTGGGCTCATCGGCCAGAATGACCGCCGGATCGTTGGCCAGCATCCGCGCCAGGGCCACCCGCTGCTGCTGGCCGACGCTCAGCTCGCCGGGTTTGTGGTCGAGGCGGTCGGCCAGCCCGACGCGATCCAACAAGGCGGTGGCGCGGTCCTTCTGGGCTGCTTCGCCCATCTTGGCCAGGAAGAGCGGGACCTGGACGTTTTCCAGAGCCGACAGGTAGGGCACGAGGTTGAAGGTCTGGAAGACGAAGCCGACCTTCTCCCGCCGCATCTTGGCGCGCTCGCGGGGGCTCAAGTCGTAAACCGAGCTGGCTTCCAGCAGGACGCGGCCCTGGGAGGGCGAGAGCATGCCGCCGAGCATCAGCAAGAGCGTGCTCTTGCCGCTGCCGCTGGGGCCGACGACGGAAACGAAATCGCCGCTGGGAATATGGAGCGTGGCGCCGTCCAGCGCCTTCACCAAATGCCCGCGATGACGATAAGACTTGCTGACGTTTTCCATTCTCAACATGGATCAGACCTCCTGGAAGGTGGCGCAAGGGTCGAGCCGGGCGGCGCGCCAGGCGGGGAAAAAGCTGGCGACGAGGGTGAGGCCGATGGAAATGCCGACTGCCGCAATCGACAACTGCCACATCGGCCACACGCGGATGCCGGCCAACTGGGGACCGAGCACGAAGGCGAAGATCGAGCCGAGCACGTAGCCGCCGATCCCGCCCGCGGCCCCGAGCAGCAAGGCCTTCAGCAGAAACACCTTCAAGACCAGGCGTGAGTCGGCCCCCAATGCCATGAGGGTGCCGATTTCGCGCCGCCGCTCGAAGACGTTGGCGTACATGTAATTGGCGATGCTGGCCCCGCCCACGAAGACGATAATCACCAGGAACATCAGCGAGAGGTTCGACATCATGGTGTTGATTCGGATCTGCGACTGGGCCGTCTGCACGACCGTCACCACCTTGGCGTCGGGCAGCAGACGATTGACCTTCGCCACCAATCCCCCGGCAATCTCGTGGCAGCAGCCGACGACTTCGATGGCGTTGATGACCGCGCCCTTCTTTGCCAGCTTCTGCACGACGTGCAGGTGGGCGAAGACGCGGGAATCATCCACCGTGCCCGTCTGCGGCAGCACGGCAATGACGTGGAACTTCTTGCCGAGGACCTCGATCGGATCGGCTTCCTTCAGCCCCAGCGCGGCGGCCACGTCGGCCCCCACGAGGACTTCGTTCTCCTCCAGCGTTTTGATGACTTTCTTGCGGGAAAGCGTCCTCTTGTCGCTGGATTCCATCATGCCGACCCCGTTGCCGCAGCCGATGGGATGCGAGAATATTCCCGCGCCGCCCCAGGACTTCTTCGCCTGAAACTCGCTGAGCGGCAAGATGCCTGTGAGGTGAAAATTCTTCCCCTGGAGTTGGATAGGCATCGACAGTTTGGGCGAGATGTTGTCCAGTCCCTCGATGTCCGACATTCTCAGTTGGTCGACGTATTCCTCGGGAATGGTCTCGGCCTGCATGTCGGCGGCGTAATAGTCCTGCAAGGTGGCCGACTTGGGGAGCACCAGGACATTGGCCCCCAGGGAGTCCATCTCCTGCTCCACGGCTCCTTTGGAGTAGTGGGTGATGTTCTGGATCGAGACGATCACCGTGATCCCCAGCAGGATGGCGACGAAACTGGTGAGCAGTTGGCTCTTGCGCTCGAAGATCTCGCGCAAGACGAGGGTACGCAATCGCATGGTATCAGTCTCCTACGACCGGCAAAATAACAACTGTCGCACTACCAAGGGGGACAGTCCCATTTTCGTCGCACGAAAATTGGGACAGTTCCCGAGCTATTGATTCGCGGTCTCCTAATGATGGCAACTGCATCCGGGGCCGCAGCAACTCGATTGGGCCGCCTTGAGCTTGGCGACCAGGTCGTCCTTGGTCACTTCGTCGGCATAGCTGCCGATCACCGCGGCCGGCGGGGCCATCAGCACCGTCACCGGGGTGACCGTTTGCGGATCGACCTGCAGGCTCTTGAGGAAGGCCGTCTCGGCCGCGTCGCCGAGGTTGAGGACGACGACCTTGGTCTTCTCGGCATATTCCTTGTCGGCAGTGAAGTCGCGGACGTTCTGGGGCAGCACCAGCGGCTGGCCCTGCGGCGGCGCCTGCCGGACGCACAGCAGCACGAGCTTCTGCTCCTGGAGGCCCTTCATGCACTCGGCCGTGCACGGGCTGACGAAGGCCGCGCGAAGCTGCTCCTCCTCGATGCGCCCGGTAACGGCCTTGGTGACGGCGCCGTTGGGGGCGATGGCCAGGACCAGCGGCATGGGCGAGCGGCTGACCTCGTAGCGGGCCACCACGGCCGCCTCCGCCGGATCGGCGACTTGCACCTCGACGGTCGCGGCCTTATCGGCCAGTTTCGCCGTCGCGGCGTTGAACGCGCCCCGCATGACGCGGCTTTGCTGCGTATCCTCGCGCCAGAAGAAGATGAACAGATACTTGTTGTCCTTGGCGGCCTTCTGCAGGGCCGTGACGCCGGGGCTGGCGGCCGGCTCTGCGGCGGCGGCCCACGTGGCCAGCACTCCGGACCATAAGACCATGACCACGACAGTCCCCATAATCTTCACGGTTGTCTTCGACATTCTTTGTCTCCTTGAACCGGGTTTTGGGTGGGCGCCATACATTCGTGAATCCATATATACCATGCATTCGCTTGCGTGTATATACCGGTTGGCCAGAATCACCAAATTTCCTCCGGGGGGGGCCAGGGACTCTCTCGGGGCATCAATTTTTGTGCAAAAGGAGAAGATCGTGCCAAGGCATTCCTTGCGATGGTGTCTACGTCTTGGGATTATTCTTGCCGAGTCTCCTCACCCTGGCGCAGATCGCCCAGCCACTGGCGCAGCCGAGCGTCGATCTGGTCACGTACCCGCCGGAACGCCTCCAGACGCTGCTCCTCGGTTCCCTCCGCGGCCGCCGGATCGTCGAACGGCCAGTAGAGCCGCTCGCCCGGCCCGGGAAAAATCTTCGGGCAATTCCTCTCCGCGCTCGCGCAAACGACAATAAGGTAATGAGCCGTCAGCCGGCCGAGATACTCTTTCACGTCTTTGGATCGCTGCCCGGACACGTCGAGTCCAATCTCCTTCATAACGGGCTCGACCATCGGATGGATGCGGTCGGGATCCAAACCGGCGCTAAACACGTTGAATCGGTCGCCGGCATGGTTCCGCAGGAGGGCCTCGGCCATCTGACTTCGCGCCGAGTTCCGCGTGCAGAGGATCAAGACATTTCTTCGCTGATCCATTTCCGTCGCCCCCGAAGGCGGGAACCATTCCAACGGGGTTGCACTACCGTCAAACCGATTCCGTCTCCCGAACACTTGTCACGGAACGCACGTTGGTGAAGTAACGCTTCCTAAAATAGAGTGACACGTTGACCAGGCCAATCATCACCGGCACCTCGACCAGCGGGCCGATCACCGCCGCGAAGGCCGCGCCGTGATGGATCGTGAACACCGCCACCGCCACCGCGATGGCCAACTCGAAATTGTTGCTGGCCGCGGTAAACGCCAAGGTGGCCGTCTGGGCATAGTTGGCCCCCGCCAGCCGCCCCATGAAAAAACTCACCAGGAACATGACCACGAAGTAGATCAAGAGCGGCAGCGCGATCAGCGCCACGTCGAAGGGGATGCGGACGATCTGGTCGCCCTTCAGGGCAAACATCACCACGATCGTAAACAGCAGGGCCACCAGCGTGAGCGGGCTGATCTTGGGGATGAAAGATTTCTCGTACCACACCCGCCCCTTGACCCGCAGCAGCACCGCGCGGGTGAGCAGGCCGGCCAGGAAGGGAATGCCCAGATAGATGAAGACGCTCTGGGCGACCTGGCCCATGCCCACGCGGACGACCTTGCCTTCCAGCCCCAACAGCGGCGGCAGCCAGGTGATGAAGAGCCAGGCGTAGATGCTGTAGAAAAAAACCTGGAAGAGGCTGTTCAACGCCACCAGGCCGGCGGCGTACTCCGAGTCGCCCTGGGCCAGGTCGTTCCAGACGATCACCATGGCGATGCAGCGGGCCAGGCCGATGAGGATCAGGCCGGTCATATACTCGGGGTGCCCGCGGAGAAAAATGACCGCCAGGGCGAACATCAGCGCGGGCCCGATCAACCAGTTCTGCACCAGCGACAGCCCCAGCACCTTCCAGTTGGTAAACACGTCGCCCAGTTCCTCGTACCTCACTTTGGCCAGCGGCGGGTACATCATGAGGATCAGGCCCAGCGCGATGGGGATGCTGGTGGTGCCGACCTGGAAGCGATCGATCAGCGTCTCGACGCCGGGGAAGAAATGCCCCAGCCCCACGCCCGCCGCCATCGCCAGGAAGATCCAAGCGGTCAGATAGCGATCGAGAAAGGAGAGCCGTTTTGGGGAGGCAGCGGTCTTGTTCATAGGCGTGCTACTGCTTGGCCTTGTTTGGTTTCTCGCTGGCAGCGGATCGATCCATTTCTTCGAGGATCTCGCAGGCGTCCTGAATGAGCTTCGGGCAGACGCTGGCCAGAAGGCCCGATTCCCTCGCCTGCCTTAATCCGTCGGGATCACTGATGTCGAAACCCAACAACTCGCGGCAGGACAGCGAGCCGTCGCGGACCCGGAAACGGTCGGCGAACCCTCGGATGCGGCTGTAGATTGCTTCCCTCGCCTCCCGATCCGGCGTGGCGGCGCCGTGCTGTAGTCCCAAGACCAGGAAGGCCCCGGTGACGGCGCCGCAGATGGAGGCCATGCGCCCCATGCCGCCGCCGAAGGCGGCGGCGATTCTCAGCGCCGTGTCGCGGTCCAGCCCGAGGTGCTCGGCATAGACGGAGAATATCGCCTGCGCGCAGTTGAATCCTTCGGCGAATCGGGCCAGCGCAGTCTGGATGCGATCCATTGATGCCAGCGACTCGGGCAGCCCCAGCACGAACAGCTTGATCTCGTCCCGCACGCGACGATACGGCGCCAGGCGCTCCTCTTCCGTGCGGGCGTCGGCCGCCAGCAGCGGCGGATCGTCGAACCCCACGTGGACCACCTTGGCCTTGCCGGGAAACAGCGGGCAAGACTCCCGCGCATTGTCGCAAACCGTCACCACATAATCGAAATCCACTCCCCGCAGCTCGCCGACGTGCTTGGACTGCTGGCCGGATATGTCCACGCCCGCCTCGGCCATGACGCGGACGGCATCGCGGTTCAATCCGTGCGTTTCGATCCCCGCCGAATAGGGCTCGATCTGGTCGTCCTTGAGGTGGTGGGCCCAGCCCTCGGCCATCTGGCTGCGGCAGGAATTGCCGGTGCAGAGGAACAAGATTTTCATCTTCTTCGGCGTGTTCATGTCACGATCCCACGGCGGTCAAGCCGGCTTTACGGCAAAGACGCGGACACTGGCGGCAAAGTCGTTCACGTCGTAGCGCCGCAACAGGTCCGCCAGCCGCAGGTGGAGATCGGCGCCGCCGGAGGGAGCCGGCGCGCAGCAACCGCCGGTCGGAGCCAGCGGCAACGCCGATGCCATGGCCGGGGAGCAGCAGCCCGACTGATTCTCCACCTTGGCGTAGGCGTTCAGGTCGCTTCCCGTGTCGATCACGTCTACCTGGGCGAACCCGGCGTCGCTCAACCCGCGGCGATACTCGTCGATGAGGATCGCCCCGGCGATGCAGCCCACGTAGGCCGCCAGGTCGTTTCCGACCTCGGGCGGCAGGGGCTTCTTCAGGGCGATGTCGCTGACGGCCAGCCGGCCCCCCGGCCTGAGCACGCGGGCGATCTCCGCAAAGACCGCCCGCTTGTCGGGGGCCAGGTTGATGACGCAGTTGCTGATCACGCAATCGACCGAGCGGTCGGCCAGGGGCAGCTTGTCGATGGTGGCCTGGTGGAATTCGACGTTGCGGAGCGGTTTGCCGCCGTCGGCCTTGGCGGCATTGCGCCGCGCCAGGTCGAGCATCTGGGGAGTCATGTCGATGCCGATGGCGCGGCCGGTCGGTCCCACTCGTTTGGCCGCCAGAAACACGTCCAATCCCCCGCCGCAGCCGAGGTCGACGACGGTTTCGCCAGGCTTGAGGCTGGCAAAGGCCGTGGGATTGCCGCAGGAGAGGGCCATGTTCGCCTCGGCGGGGATGGAGGCCAGTTGCTCGGGCGTGTAGCCGAAGGCCTCGGCCACGGCCCGCACCCCCGCCTGGCCGGTCGATAGGCCGCTCTCCGCGACCGCGGCGTACTTCGCTTGCACCGCTTGCTTGATCGTCCCCGACATCGCGTTGCTCCTTCTTGTCACGGGCCGCCGCGTCCGCGGCGGACGATTGGTTCTGCTCAGGCTATATCTGCTTAGGCGAATCTTATAGTCAAAAAAATTTAGCCGCGGCAACTGGAACGAACGCTGCTCCGCAGTCGCTCCCGGTCCTTGGCGAACACGCCCTCCTCCTCAAAGCACTGTGCCAGGCACGCCAGCAGCATTTCCTGCGACTTGCTGCGGGCCGGGGCCAGGCGGTAGTGCATCCAGAGGCCCTCCTTCCGGGCCACCACCAGGGCGGCCCTGCGGAGATACGCCAGGTGCCGCGAGGCCGTGGGCTGCGGCACGTCCAGGACGTCCACCAGGTGGCAGACGCACAGTTCCCCGCCCTGGAGCAGGTTCAGGATCCGCAGCCGCGTCCGGTCGGACAGCGCCCGGAAGATCCGCTTCGTGTTGGGTTGTTCCAGCTTGGTCTTCATATTCGCTTATATGAATATATCGGTTCTCGGCCGGGCGGTCAAGAGCGCATTTGCCCGGGGAGAGAAAGATTTTCCCGGCGGCGGGGCGGGTGCTCGCGTGTGCCACTGGCTTTGCCAGTGCTCGTGTGGGCCGCTCACAGACAGGCACTGGCAAAGCCAGTGGCACACTGCATGCCACCCACGGCAGGTCCTCTACGTCGCCGCTTCCACGGCCGCCATTTCCGGGGCCACCATCGTGGCCAGCCGCCCGTCGTGGTAGAAAACCTGGTTCCGGCCCGCCGATTTCGCCTGGTACAAGGCGCTGTCGGCGCGGGCCAGCAGGGTGTCCTGCGTGTCGCCCTCGGCCGCCTGGGCCACGCCGCCGCTGATGGTGACCGACAACTGGCTGGCCACCTTCTGCCGCAGGCGTTCGGCAAACAGGGCGCCCCCCGCCAGGTCGGTCTGCGGCATCACCACCACGAATTCCTCGCCGCCGTAGCGGGCGACCGAGTCGGTCTCGCGGGCGAATTCGTCGAACAGCCGGGCCAACTCCTGCAGCATCTGGTCGCCGTAGAGATGCCCCTTCTCGTCGTTGACGTGCTTGAAGTGATCTACGTCCAGCATCGCCAGCGAGAACGTCGTCCCGTAGCGGTGCATCATGGCAAACTGATTGGCCACCGCGTCGGCCATGCCGCGGCGGTTGTTGATGCCGGTCAAGGGATCGGTCCGCACTTCCGTGAACGTCATCAGGTTGGCGCTCTGCTGGCGGATCTCGTCGTAGGCGTTGGCGATCTGGGTGGCCAGGTGGAGGGTGGGCTTGAGGATCTCCTCCGCCTCGCGGCAGAGCTCCTTCCAACTGGCTTCCTGGCGCTCGTCGTTGAGCTTGCCCACCCGATCGCGGAACTTGCTCACGCTGGAATGGTGCTTGGCCAGGTTCTTCCGCAGGTCCCAGGCGATCTTTTCCAGCTCGGCGGCCACCAGTTGCGCGCGACGCAATTCCCGCCGCGAGCGGAAGGCCGAATCATCGCTGGGGGCCTTCGAACGCCGGCCGAAGATGTAGCCGATCGTGGCCACGATGGCCAAGGCCACCGGGATCGGAATCTGGAATGTCCATAAGTCCATAACACCTGGCTCCTTCTAGCGATGCAGGCGGTCAGAAGTCAGGAGTTAGAAGTTAGAATCGCGGAGTGGTAGCCGTCGAGTTCTTCCAACCCCCAAAACCCTTCCCTCCTACCTTCCAACTCCTAACTCCTAGCTCCTAACTCCCTCGTCAGTACTTCGACCGCGAGCCGAATCCACGCAGGCAGAAGACGCCGACGACGATCACGACGCCCAGGACCAGCATCCACTGCTGGGGGCTCAAAAGGTCGGCCAATCGCATCACGTCGTTGTAGTAGCGTTCCACCGGCGGACTCCGCCCTGCCCTCGGTCGCAAGCAACCATACTGCAATCAAGTCTAGGTCACAAAAGCGCCGCCTGCCGGGTGCTTTGCCTGTAGCCGACGGTATTACACAGAGAAGTAGCACATCCTTTGGGTGGTATAGTGACGCGTCGCGTCGCCGAGGGCCTCTTGTTGGTGGGAAAAAAGGGGCTATAATTGGCTTCTTGTGCTCTCGGGGACGTAGCTCAATTGGTTAGAGCGTCGGACTGTCGATCCGAAGGTTGCGGGTTCGATTCCCGTCGTCCTCGCTCGAAAGGCCCGTTGACAGCACTTGTCAGCGGGTCTTTTCTTTTGACCGGGTAAGCATTTACGGCGACGGCCGCGGCGTCCCCGATTTTCCCGCTTTTGCTTGCAATCTTGTCTAGGATTGACTGCAATATGCCCGGTTTGCCGGTAGCTGGTGCAAACTTTGGTGCAAACTGGCAAGCGGCGGAATCGTCGGTCCCCGTTGCCCTTACGGCGACGGCTTCGCTTTCTTCCCCTCCCACAAGAGGCAGCGCCGGCAAGGCTTCCATCGCCCCGGCCACGTCCAAGAGCTTCGGATCGGTGTAGACGTTCATGGTCAAGTCGATCTTGGAATGACGCATCGCGGCTTGCGCCGTCCGGGGCGATACCCCGCCCTTGCTCAAGAGGGTGCCGAAGGTGTGCCGCATTGCATGAACGTCTACCGTCCGGCCCCGCTCGTCCCGCTTCGGAATCCCCGCAAGCAGCAAGTCACGGTCAAGGATTCGCACCAGGGCGGCCGGCACGGTGAAGACGGGAGAATCGGGCGGCAGCACCGCTCCGGTAGCCGGCACCCGTAGAACGTGCCCAGCTAGGCCCCCGGCTTCGCCCTGCGCGGCCTTCGCCTTGTCGGCGAGCCATTGGCGAAGGTCGGCGGCAAGGTCAGCCCGGAGGGGCACCGTCGAGCCCTCCCGGTTCTTTTCGTCGGCAGCGTCGAGCACCAGGGAAGGCGGGTCGGCGTCGAGCGCCAGTTGCCCCACGGTAATGGAAGCCAGTTCGCCCTTGCGAAGCCCGGTCAGTACCAGCGTCTTGTAGATCAAGGCCCGTTCCCGTCCCAAGACTTCCATCGCGGCGACCAGTTCCGGGTTCTTGGCGAGCCGTACCCGCGCCCGATCCGTTGCGGCGTCCAGGTCTTCGGCGGCAAGCGGCAACATCGTCCAGGTATCCCGCCTTCGCTTCGCCTGGTCCTTCGGCTTGCGGACGGTCAGCCGGCCATACTCGGCAAGCGGCCGGCGACGTGCCACGTCGAGCAAGCGGCGAAGTTCACCTTCGGCAAGCGCCCGACGTTGCCGGCGACGGTCGGCGTTTTCGTCGGCCTTGTCGATTCTCGACAGCGGATTGACGGCCAGCCGGCCAGTTTCCACACACCAGTTGCACAGCCCCCGAATCGCTTGCAAGTAAGAATTGCGGGTCCGGGCGGCCATCCCTTCGGCGGCGCGTTGCACAAGCCAGGTTTCCACGGCTTCGCGGCAAATATCGGCCAGCCGGCCGAAGCCACAATCCCCGATGATCTTGTTCCCCAGCCGTCGAGTATCGGCAAGGTGAACGTCGGAATCGCCCTTCGCCTCCAGGTGGACAAGGTAGCCGTTCAAGTGGTCGGTCAGCGGCGTTTCCTGGTGGTCGATCATCTTGCCTTCGGCCGTCGTCAGAATCCCGCCCTTCACCTTCTCGGCCCGCTTCTCCAAGTCGGTCAGTATCGACCGGGCGGCCGATTCGTCCCGGCAGCCGGTGGCCACTTCCCGCACGATCCGCCCGCCGTCCCGATACTTGGCGGTATAGGTCCGGGCGGTAACGACCAGCCGGTCGGTTCCATCCTTGCCAACGGTGACGGGTGCCGTCCGGCGTTTTCCCTTGGCGTCGATCCACTCGGCAAGCCGTTGCCCCTTGCGGACGATGATCTTCGCCCCGGCCGGCAGCGGTTTGGTTGCGGTCTTCTTGAAAACGGTGCCCATGATTCGCCTTTCACTTTTCCGGCGTCGAGCCGGTCACTTTGCCTTTCGTTTCTTCACCAATTCCAGCCCCAGGTAGTCGGCCAGCACGTCGGCCTTGTCGAGCCGTAGGGTTGCCACGCCCTGCATGAATCGACAAAGGGAAGGTTCCGTAAGCCCCGTATCCTGCGAGATTCGGTAACGCGACACCCCGCTTTCCTCGATTGCCGTTTTCAGCACGTCGGTCATGGTCGGCTTTGTCTTGCTCATGCTTATGTTTTACTAAGTATCGGCATTTTCGTCAAGCGGATTTTGCCGCGCCTACTTCTTTTCTTTCTATGGCGACGGTGCCGGATAGGCACCAGTCGCCTATTCTGGTCCCATTCTGGGATAGGTGACACCCATGCCCCCGGTTCCGGGCGCGAAATGTCCCCATGCAAGGTGTCGCCCATGTCACCTTTCCTTTCGGGTGGTAAGGGGTCTTACGCGATACGTCGAGGGGCCGCGGCGAAGGCTCCCCCGATACACCACCACCAGCACCCCGAGCCGGCGCAAACTTGCGACGGTTCGCTTGACGGTGCGGATGTTCACCCCGGCCCGGCGTGCCAGGTCGGCTTGTCCCGTTCGCGCCAGCCCGTCCGGCTTGGTATCCCGAAACAAGGCGAGCCAAACCAGCGCTTCCGCCCTCGATAGCTCTTGCATGGTGAAGTCAACGAAGGCGTTGAGCACGGCGAAGCGGTCCCCCGCCTTGCGGCCGGCGGCCTTTCCCTTCGCCTTGCCCCTGTGTCCCTGGTGCCGTGCCGGTCGGCCGTTTGCTCCGTTTGGTGACGGTGCCAGCCGAAGCGGCGGCGGTTCGCGTCCCACGGCAAGCGGCTTTGGTGCGGACAGTTCGCCTACCATGTCTCGCCCCCCTGGTCAGCCTCATCGTCAGCGGCCGGCGGTGTGCTGGCCCATGCGGCAGCCAGCGCCGATTGCAGTTTGCCCCGGGCCGGCTTTCCCTTGCCGTCCGGGTTCCACGAATCGCTGTATCCGGCGGTCAAACTCCAAGAGCAAGTCTTTCGGTTCCGTGTGCCGAGCCTTCAGGTGCTTGACGGCAACCGTCACGGTGCCATACTCCGCGCCGTCTTCCGATGGGACCATGATAAAGGCATCGTCGGCCCCAAACTCCAGTTCCGACGATTCGCGGAATGAAGCCAGGTTCAACCCGTCGCCCGAATAGGAGGATCGGCCTTTGTTATCCTTCGTCCGGCCGACGGCGGCCACAACCAGCACGGCAACCGGGGCGTCGGCAAACTGGCGCAAGTAATCCATCGTCGCGTTGACGGCAACCCGCTTGTCGGCGTGTTGCCCCGGCGGCGGGATTCGCTGGATATAGTCGAGCACCAGCAGGTCGGCACGGAAGCCGTCGGCCGAAGCGGCGACGTTCTCCAGATTGAACGGCGGCCGGACGAAGGCGAGCCGGTCGGCCAGCGGTTCCAACGTGTGCATCGCCTGGTCGATCCGGTCGGCGTGTTCCTGGTCGAATCGTCGATAGCGAATCGTCCCCAGGTCGATCCCCGAGAGCCGGCTTAGCTGCCGGTCAAGCAAAACCCGCGGCGGCATTTCCACGTTGCACACCAGAGCCCGAAGCGTCGGCGTCAGCCGCAAGGCGTCGGTCACAAGTTGCATGGCGAAGGCGGTCTTGCCCGCCCCTGGTGCCCCGCCCAAAAGCGTCACCAGCCCGGGGCCGATTTCCAGCCGCGCCAGTGCCCCCGAGCCGACCGGCCAGAGCACGGGCGGCGAGCCGGTCAGCACGTCTTCTTTCCAGCCGTCGAAAACATCGGCGGCCGTTTGATAGGTCGGTTTCCCTTTCATGGCGTCGGCCCTCCCTGGTCATGCCAGCGGCCCCAGCCGACGAAGCGCCCGCAGCGGCGGCAGTCCCGGCGGCTTCGGCCTTCGCTGATTGCCACGTCTACATACTCCGTCGAGCCGCAGCGGCACGGCTTATCGAGCGTCCCCGAGCCGACGGCCCCCGGTGGCAACGGAATCAGCGGCGGCGGGTCCGGCGGCAGCACGGGCGGCGGGCCGTCGAGCATCGGCGCTTGCGGCACGGCTTCGCCCTGGTCGGCCTTTGCCGGCGTCGATCCCCAGAGCCGCGCCAGGGCGGCTTGTAGATCGGCGGCCGGTGCGGGTTCCGTCACCCCTGTCACTTGCTGGCACGATTGCGCGCCACAGCTCCCAGAATCGCTTGCAGCGGCTTCCAGCGGTTCCTTGACCGTCGAGCCGTCCGGGGCGTCTTGCGTCGATCCCGGCGCGGCCTGTTGCGTCGGTTCCATCGCCGAAGGCGAAGGGACAGCCGCAAGCCCGCACTCGACTTGCCGGCGAACGTCTTTCGGCGATAGCCCCGAGTCGAGCGCGGATTCTTCCAACAGGGCGACGGCCAGCGCCGGCGTACAACCAAACTCGGCAAGGTTCGCGGCGGCAGAGAACAAGAGCCGGTGTCGGTCCCCGGTCCCCGCGCCGTCCCGAATAAAGGCGAGCGTCGAGCGGTTCAAGATCGGCGAGCCGTTGCCGGCGGCGCGGCGTTGTGCCTTCGCTTCGCCTTCTCTTGCTCCCTGGTCGGCAGCCGCTTGCCAGTCAGCGGCGGCGGCTTCGCTGGTCCTGGTCACTTGTGGCACGTCAAACGGCGTCGGCATCTTGGCGAGTTCAAGGATAGCGTCGAGCGGCCCCAGCAATTCGTCATACGATAGGCGGCGCTTGTGAAGGCCGGTCTTCGGGTGCCAAGAATTCGGGGCGCGAAAGGCCCTCACCTTGTCATAGACCCCGGCGTCAATCGTCACGGCGGCCAGTTCGGCAACGTGTTCGGCGAAGCGCCGCGCCGTCCGGTGGAAGTCGGCCGAAGGTGGCGGCAACCATAAGCACGTCGCCAGCCCCAGGTGAAAGCCTTTGCTTCCCGAGAAGAAAATCAGCAGTTCGCCCGGTTCCACGGCGTATCGTTCCACCAGGAAAGCGGCCAGCGCCCCGGCGTCCTGGTGGGCATAGTGCAATTCTTCGCCGTCTATGTCCCACCAGAGCCACGGGGACCAGCACGGCCCCTGAAAGCCCGCCGTCGAGCCGGTAGCCTTCAGGTGGTCGGCGAAGTCAGCGGCGAAGCGGAAGGCGGAAAGGTAGGCTTCCCGCCCGCACTCGGCGCGCTGGTCACAACCGGCATAGGCGGCGAAGGCCGCGCCGGCGTCCACCAGCCGGCGCGGTTCGCATGTCTTGCCGACGATCCGGAAGCCGAAGGGGCAATCAAAAGTCGCCATTCGGCCCCCCTGCCGATCCGTCGGCGTCTTGGGATTGCCGTGCCGGCCCGGACCCAGAGGGTGCCCCATCGGCCGGCGCGAAGGCGTCAACTTCCGGCGGGTCGATCCCCTCCACAAGAAACGTCTTCACCCGGTTGTACTCGCTGCCCTCATCATCTTTGCGAAGGGCGAGCTTCACCCGGCAGCGGATACCCGGCGGCAACGGCCGTTCCAATTGTTCCAGCGCCGTTACCCCGAGCTTGGCAAGGTCGCGCTTGGCCATCGGCAGCGCGGCCGGCGTCAGCCAAACATCATGCCAGAATTGCCGGCCCTGGTGGTCCCCTTCCAAGACGCGGAAGCCGAGCTTGTAGCCGGCCGTGCCCTTGGTCTTGCTGGTGAACAGTTCCGCGCCGACGATCCGGGCGACGTACTCGCCCGACGGCAGCGGTGCAAAATCTTCGGCGGCCTGAGTCTCGCCCCATGCACGGGATAGACTTTCACGTTCGCCATTGCGTAAAATGTCAGAGAGAGATTTTCGAGTCATGGGGTTATTGCTCCATTCCGGCCCCGGCGGCGGCAACCGTCGGGGTCGGTTCGTTTGTGGTGTGGATCGAAAACAAAACACGTTGCGAGCCGGCGGCCTGGTCGGCGTCGGCGGGGTCCGGCAAGTCGGGATGATCGGCAAGCCAGCGTAGCGCCTTGCCGCGGTCGGCCAGTTCCCACACTTGCAGCCAGCTTGCATGACGTTCAGGGCGCGTCGAGCGGACAAAGCCAGCAGCGCGAATGATCTTCGCATAGGCGAGCGCCCCGGGGACCGATCCAAGACAACGGGGGTCGGTTCCGGGTGCCAATTCCACAACGACATAAACATCATCGGCCGTCGCCCGGCCGTCACCGTCAAGCATTGCCCGCAAGAGCGCCCGCCGACCACGGCGAACGTAGACTTCGCGGCGCGCTTCCAATAGGGCAAGAGCGTCGGCCTTCAGCCGTTCGCCTTCGGCCGCACCACAGCGGCACGGGTAGCACTTGGTCTTGCACGTCATCGGCCTGCCCCTTTCATGTTGCGAACGGAGGGACACCCCTGGTCAATCCACTCCCGGATAGCGGCAGCGGACCAGCGGACCAGAGAGCCGAGTTTGACGGGGGCCGGCATCCGGCCGGCATCGGAAAGGCGGTAGACGTGACGGGGCGAACAGCCGAGCAATTCGGCGACGGCTTGCACGTCAAGCAGCTTGGCCGAAGCGTCGGCCGGCGTGAGAACAGTAGTCATTGCTACAACTCCCGTAGTGAAGGATTCGCGGCAAGCCCATTGCTTGCCTGTCTACGGGAATCATCTCAATACAAGGCTTTTGCGCCCAATCGTCAAAACCGTCGAATTGACGGTTTTTTCGACGGTTCCGGGGCGTATTCACTTTGCCCGAAGCGTCAAGCGAAGATACCAGGGATGGGAGCGCGGGGTTCCTTCCCGTCGCCATATTCGGCCGTCCTTATCACGTCCAAAAGTTCCGGCCGTGTTCTTGATACCCTGAGTTCGATAGTCGGCGAGCGTCCGGGTTCCCACTCCTTCAAGATCGGCGGCGCGTTTGTTATTGACCCACTTGCCCGAGCCTCTATCAAGCGGCGGGGTCTTGCTTTCAAGTTCGCTGATTTCCTTGTCGGCGGCGGCCTTGTCGTTCCCTTCGCCTTGCTCCGGCTTGGCGGTCGGCGGCGTCGAGCCGGCGTTGCCGTTCGCCTGGTCCGGTGCCGGCGGTGCCAGAGCACCTTTCAAGTTCCGGTTGAAGTCCCGAATGAGTCTGAGCTTCGCCAGCGGGTCCCGTTCCCTGCCAGCCAATTGCATACACGTTGGACGATTCCCCGGTTGGTGTAAGAATGCGCAAAGAAAGGCGTTGTCATTGTCAGACAGTCGCACATTGTCCGACCCGGCAAGCAATCGCTCGATAAGGTCCCCGGTGGTGCCCGGCGAGTCGGCCGGTGAGCCGCCGGCAGCGGCCTCTTTTGCAGCCCGTGCGGCCTCGTTTTCAATCAGTGCCATCAGCCGGCGATATCCATTGAATCGCGGGGCGTTCTCCCGAAGGATAGCGAGCACTCCGGGGCTGTGTGCCTCTAAGTCGGCGGCGTCCGGCATCGGTTCCCACGCCGGTTCAAGCGCGCACAAGGGCTTGACTGCGAAGCGAACGGCCATGCACAGATTGCGGGCAAGAGTCCGCCCCATTTCGTGGTAGCTGGCGGCGTCTTCCCCACCAATCGGTTCCGGGGCGGTATTGTGGACGGCACGCAACTCGGCAACGCGGTCAGACAGGGCATTTGTTCGCAAGAGCCAAGCGTCGAGTCCGGCCAGTTGTATCGCAAGGTCGCCCCAAGAGAAGCCGGGGCCAGACCACTCCCCCGCCTGGCAAACCGTGTGCGCCGTCAAGACAGCGCTGCAAACCGCTTCGGTCAGAGAAGGGGCGTACATGATTTCGCCTTTCGTTGTACGGGTCGGCCCGGGCTGGCGGCGAGAAAGGCGAATAACGCGCCTGCCGGCCCGGGCCGCTTGGTTGTCCAGGTGGCCACCCGGCACAACCGTCCCGATGTTCTTACTTTACCGGTTTTCCTCCCGAATGCGAAGGCGGGAATCGAGCCATGCAAACAGCCGTTCCGTCTTGTGCGCCTCTTGCGAGCTTCGGTAGGTCAGATTGTGGCAATGGCGGCAGCCGAAGTAGCGAACCCCCGGCGGCAGATAGAGCTTGCCGACCCGACGGTTGCACGGCACCCCGGACGCGTTCAAGGGGCAGGTGAACCACAAGCGGAGCCCGCCCAACGCCGGAAAGGTCCCTTGCAAGGGTATCGGTAGGCGAACGTCCGTTTCGCCCCGGCGGTAGTGCAAGGTCAACGTCGGCCCGGATTCCCAGGTGACGGAATAGCCGATGGAAGCCATTACAGTTCCGGCCCTGGTCCAAGTGACGGTGCCTGCGGAAGTCGGGAAGATATGTCCCCGAAACTCGCCGATCCCCAGTGCCAGGGAGTCTTCGGCGGTTGTCTTCTTTGCCGTCCGAAACCAGTCCCCGCTACCCGGCCCGCCCATGTTCGGCCCCACTTTTTGCCAAAATCGCCAGCCCGCGCGCCTCACGCCCTCCCGGAACAGAGCGATTCCAAGAGCAGCCGGTTTTGTTCGTCGGCCCGACGGCCCAGTTCGATTCGTTCCCGGCGCGCCGTCACTTCGGCGTCGGCGACGGCTTCCGGGGCGGCGTCCGATTCTTCGGCGGCCAGCACGGTCAACGGCCGGCTTTCCGTCGCCAAGAGCCACTTGGAAAGCCACTCCCGCGCCCGGGCGTCCCCGGCAAGGGCGGCGTCAGCAGCCTTCTCGCAGATTGCCCGCCACTTGTCGAGCGATACCACCGCGTTGAGGGTTGCCAGGTATTCGCGTTCGATAGGTCTTCGCCGTTCCGGTGTGCCGTTGCCGTTCATCCCATGTTCTCCGTTGCGGTGGTCAGCCTGAAAACAAACTCTCTCACCCCCGGTTACTGTTCCCACAACCGTCAATTCGGTTTCTCCCTCCGGGAGGACCCAAGAGCCGGGGGCAGGTCGGCTTTTCCTTCGGCTTCCCCCTGGTGCCCGGTGAGCATGGCGGCGAGCCGTTCGCGGTCGGCCGGCGAGAGACTCAGCACGGCGGCGGCGAGCTTCGCCAGCGGGTCGGCGTCGGCCGCTTCGTCTTCGGTCCCCTGGTCGGCGTCGAGCCGTTCGCCTATACTGCCCTGGTCGGCGTCGAGCGCGTCGGCGTTTGCGTTTTCGAGGTTGCTGGTGCAAACCCTGGTGCAAACCGGCGAAGTGGTTGCCGTAAGGTCTTGTAGCTTTGCGGGTTGCAACTCATCGCCGGTTGACTGTCGATCCGAAGGTTGCGGGTTCGATTCCCGTCGTCCTCGCTCGGCCGTGGCGAAAATTTCGCCACGGGGACTTGGGTCTTGGCTCGGAACCCAACCCTAAGTCCTAAGACCGAAGACCTAAGACCAAACTACGCGGGCCGGCGGAGAGTTCTGCATAACGGAAACGCCAGTAGCACGTAAGACAACGCCGCCGGCCCTCAATTTTGGCAGCGGGCGATACCAGCGGCGGAAAGCCTCTCCCACGATTACCTCCCCGCGGCTTCGGCCGAAAGCTTCTTCCACGCCTTGATCGAGCGGCCGAGAATCGCGCGGCGATCTCCCTTGATGCCGTAAGCGATGATGCCGATCGGTCCGCGGTAGTCCAGCTTCCGCAGGGTCTTGAGCACGGCGCCGACGTCGAACGTGCCGTCGCCCAACACCTGAATCCAACTGGCCAGCTTCCCCGAGGCGTAGCCCGAGGTGCCGTTGATGGTGACCATCGTCAGGTAGGGTCGCGCCATCTCCAGCACGCGGTCCAGGTTCTTGGCGTCGTCGACCGCCAGGAAATGGCACATGGTGAAGGTCACGCCGACGTTGGGCCGATCGGTTTTCTTCGCCAGCCGCACCACGTCTTCCATCCGCTCGCTATAGGTGCCCTTGTGCGGATACAGCGAGACGGCCACGCCGGACTGCTGGGCGATCCCGGCGATTTCCCGCAGCAGTTCGACCGCACGCGCGTCGCCCCCGGTCGACGAGGGCTTGTACTTCCTGCTGTTGACCACCAGCCACACGAGGGTGCCATGCCCTTTGAGCTTGGGAATGAGCTGTTTCAGGCGCGGATCGTAGCCGCGATCGCCGGGGTCGACAATCAGTTCGGTGTACACCGCCACGAGCTTCTGGTTGTGTTTCTCCAATGTCTCGAGCATCTCCATCGCGCCGTCGAGGCCGACGTGGGCCATCCCCGCGTAACCCAGGTCAGCCAGCATGGGGGCCAATTCGAGTTGGCCCTTGAGGGTGGCGGATTCCTTGTCGGTGCCGATGCCCACGCAATAGGCGTAGAACGGATTGGGCATGGCGGCGGCGCCGGCGGCGTTGTCGGCCGCCGCGGCGGCCGTGGCCGCAGCGGACTGCCATCCCGCCAGGGCTGCCAGCGCCACGCCCGCTACCGACCACCGTTGAGTTGAAGGCCGCATCATGTTCTCCTTGTTGTCTGGGTTTTGCCGGGAGAAAGCCTCCCCGTCTGGTTGTGGCTTGGAATCGGTATTATAGCCCCGTTCGGCCCCCAGCGGCAGTGGCGCACGTCCGCGGAAGGCCGCGGCCGGCGCGGCACGGGCTCACCCGGCTGCCTTCTCGGCCTCCGAGGCGGCGATATAATGGCGGTTCCAAAGCGGCCTGGAGAGGAAGGGCAGATGCAATACCGGCTTTCGACGCTGCTGTTGGCGTTCGTGGTCGTCTGGGCCTCGCTGGCGGTGTTCGGCGCACCGTGGGGGATTCCCGTTGCGGCAATCCTGCTGCTCATCGCGGCGTTCTACCGCAGCCCGGAACTGAGGAGGCACCTCCCACTTTTGCTCCTCGTCCTACTGTGTGGGCTCTGCCTGCTCGGACTGCTGCCACCACGGTTTCAGACCGTCCGGGAGGCTGCCAGGCGCGTGACTTGCATCAGTAACCTAAAGCAGATCGGCCTTGCACTGCTGAACTACGAGCAGACGTACGGCCGTCTTCCGCCCGCTGCTGTTGCCGATAAGCAAGGCAATGCCATGCACAGTTGGCGGACGCTCATTTTGCCCTACCTGGAACGTAGCGACTCGTACCGCGCATACAGTGTTCACGAACCGTGGAACGGCCCGAACAACAGCAAGTTGGCCGGTCTGAAACTGTCGTTATTTCGATGTCCGTCGGATCGGTCGCTCAAAGATCGCCCCACGACCAGCTACGTCGCCGTCACTGGCCCCGGGACCGTGTGGGACGACCACTGCACCACGGGGAAGCCGCCGCGGCTGATGGTCGTTGAGGTGGCCAATTCCAATATCAATTGGATGGAACCGAAGGACTTCACGCTGGAGGAGGCATGCCGCGGCGTCGGCGATGGATCGGGTCTGAGCATTTCCAGCCGCGATATAACCCCCGGCGGATTCTTCTTCCAGGATGAAGTCGCCGGGGCAAACGCCGTGTTTTCCGACGGGAGCGTTTGGAGCATCCCTATCGATCTGCCACCGGAGATATTCCGCGGCTTGTTCACCGGCGACGAGAAGGCGTGGAAGGCGTGGGAAGAATTCCAGCCGGTCCACCGGCATCGGATCAACTGGACCAACTGCACGGCCCTGGCCGTGCTCATCCTTTCCTATGCGGTGCTGCTCTTTCGTCCACGGGGATAAACCTCCGCCGGAAGCGGAGCCGGCCCTCCCACGCCCACCGGCGGCGCCCGGTGGGAATTGAAGCGGCATGTAACGTTCGCTCGCCGCAAGGATCACACTATCACAACCTTGCTTTCCATCCCCCAGGCCGTAGACTGAAGGTTGCGGCCTCCCCCTGGGCGGACTTTCGGCAAGCGGCGCGACTTCCATGGCCTTGTTGGCTTTTCTTCTTTCCGTAGTGGTCATCTCGCTCTCCGGCGTCATGGCCCCGGGGCCGGTCACCGCCGCCACCCTGGCCGCCGGGGCCCGATCGCGCCATGCCGGGGCTTGGATCGCCACCGGCCACGGCGTCGTCGAGTTCCCCCTGGTCTTCCTCCTGGCCGCCGGCGTCGGCGCCTTCCTCGCCTTCCCCGCCGCCAAGGCGGCCATCGGCATCGCCGGCGGCCTCTTCCTCCTGCTCATGGGCGGAGAACTCCTCTGGAACCTGCCGACCCTCGGCCACGGCCCCACGGCCCAAGTCCACCACCATCCCTTCTTCACCGGCGTCATCCTGACCGGGGCCAACCCCTACTTCATTCTCTGGTGGTTCACCGTGGGACTGGCAATGGTCACTCAGGCGATGGCCTTTGGAATCCTGGCCCTGGGACTGTTTGCCGTGGTCCACTGGTTGTGCGACTTGGTGTGGCTGGACCTGTTGTCGCTGGCGGCCTTCCACGGTGCGGAGTTTTTCGGCCGCCGGGCCCAGCGGATCGTCTTCATGCTCTGTGCCGTGGCCCTGCTGGCCTTCGGGGTGAAATTCCTCTGGGACGCGGCGGCGAATCTCGCGGCGAAGTGGCCGGCGGGCCTGCAATATTGGCCTTGACTCAAGCGGCCGGTGGCGGGATAGTCTGTCACCACAATTCAGGAGGATACTCGAACCATGAAGCACTTAATCATTGCTCTTGCGGCAGGATTGATCGCGACGGCCTTGCCGGCCGGCACAGCCCGCGCGGCCGACCCTCAGCCCGCGCTAGCCGCCCCTGCCCCGACCGATGCGGGCACGGCAGCCCCCGGCCCCGCCGCCGGCGTCGATTCGTCACGCTACCGGTTCTATAACGGCTATTGGTGGTACTGGACGCCGGACAATCATTGGCTGTGCTATGTCAACGGCCAATGGGTCAACCCCGGCACGCCCGTGCAGGCCGCCGTCCCCGCCTACCCCTACCAGTACGTCGCTCCGCAGCCATACTACGCTCCCTACCCTTACGGATATGGTTACCCGTATCCGTATTACGGGGGTGGAATCTTCATCGGCGGCGGTTACGGCGGCTATTGGCACGGCGGCGGCTGGGGCGGGTATCACCGCTAACCGCTGCGCTGGCCGGCCCGTTTGCACGGCGTGCGCCCGCACGGGATTCAACCCGCTGGCCGCGGCAAAATCCTTGCCCGCCCGCGCTTCCCGCTGTCCTTCACCCCTTCCGATGGCGGCGAAGCGGTGGCTATTTCACGCTTGGCGTCGGGGTGGGCGCCGTGGCCGACGGCGTGGTTGACGGCGGGGCCGGCGCCAGGGCCGGCGGCGCGGTTGGCGCCATGGCTGGCGGCGGGCTCGGCGCCGTGGTCGGCGTACCAGGAGCCACCGTGCCGCCCATACAGGAGTTGCATCCGCAACTGCCGCAGGTGCTGCCGCAACCGCAACTGCCGCAGGTGCTGCGGCAACCACAACTGCCGCAGGTGCTGCGGCAACCGCATGTGCCGCACGATCCGCAACTCGACCCGCACGAGGTGCAGGACGACGTGCCGCAAGTGCTGCAACACGATTGGCAGCAGCATCGCCGCCCGCACCGCCCGAAGAAGGCGGAAGCCGGCTCCGGCACGGCAAACCACAGCAAAGCCAGCACGGCAAACACCGTTCCTAAACGTCGCATGACTCAATCCTCCTGTGTAAAAAAGGGAAACACAAACCACCGTACATGACAGGCGACCCGGTCCTTACTCCTCGTTGCCATCGCAAGACGGCCAGTCGCCCATGATCCTTGTGCCTACATTTTTGAACTCCAGGCGGCAAAGACAACCACTCCAGCGGGGGGCGTGAGGGGCAAAAGAGGCAAACCGGACGTGGACGGGCCCCGCCTCGCGACCCCGCCCGGCGACGATCCTGACTACTGAAGGGCGTGCATCTGCCGCTCACGACGCCAGCGGTTGACCAACGCCAGGGCGCGCGGATCGAGTTTCAGCAAGCGGACCAACTGCGACGGCGTGCAGCTCAGCACCCTGGCCGCCTGCTTCGCATCGGCGTCCGCGGCGGCCAGCGTGTCCAATGCCTCGGCCAACAGGGCGGGAAAGTCGTCGTGCGAGGCACTCACCTTCAGCGCTGCGCCGCCCGAGCGCGATTGCCAGAGAGCACTGGGTACGCGGTCCGGGCCGCAGGGCCGCCGGACCTCCAGGGCCAGGTTCACCCGCAGCCGAAACAGGGCAACCGCTTGGTTCTGGGCCTGGCTGCGGCGCTCGCTGGCCTCGGCGCGCACGCCGCTGGGCAGATGGCGGAGGCTGATGGCCGTCTCCACCTTGTTGCGGTGCTGGCCGCCTGGCCCCGAACGCCGCAAGCGGCGCACGTCGCACTGGGCCAGCAAGTGCTCGGGGCTGCCTGCCGCCGGGTGATCGTCGCGTTCCAACATGCCCCTAGTATACCGTGACTTCCCTGCTATTGCCGCGCCAGCCGGAGCCCCACCAGGACATCGTTGATTGCATTGCGGTCACGGTCCTCCGGCAACGGCGATTCCGCGAAGGCCCGATCGAGCTGGGCCTCCAGTTCGGTCAGCCGGGCCTCATGGAACGGCCAATCCAGACCCTCGACCGAGGCGTTCTCGCCGCAGACCTTCCGGGCGATCAACTCGTCCAGGAACGCGAGGCCGAAGTGGTCGTTGAGCCGCGGCTGGCCGCCGCGCTGTCCATGTCGGTCGACGTGGTGTTCCCGGCGCTGCCACAGGCGGTCAGCCGGGGCTGTCGGCGCCGCCGCCCCGCGGCAACAGCTTGCGAAATTCCTGGTGTCCGCACCGGCCGAGGTGGTCGATTAGACTGAGAGCCACCTCCCTCGCGGCATCGTCACCGCGCATGGCAAGCCCGAGAATCTTCATGGCGGAATCGCGCCAAGCGTACGCTCGCCACCCTTCCTTGTCCGCCCGGATCATCCGGTCGAGAATGCGCATCGCGGCCCCGACATGCTCCGCATCGGCCTCCGCGATCGTCGCCAGGCGCCCTAGAACCTGCTCCGCCAGGTCGGGTACTTGCGGCAACATCACGACAGCCTCAAGCCGCTCAAGCCGCCACCCTATCGGGAACTGTTCGCAGCTAAACCACGATCCAAACAGCCCGCTCGCCGGTCTGGCCGCGACATCCTTCTCGCCGAACTCTGGCCAGTACCATTCCCAGAGGCTCTGGAATCGCCCGACGATTGCCTCCGGCACTGCCTCGCTGCGGCTGAGAGTCCAGCCGACAAACGCGATCGTCTGCGAGCGGACGTCGCTCTGTGCGGCCTGGAGGAAGTCGAACAACAGCTTCTCGTCGTCACTGCTGCTGGTCTTCAGATTCCCATGCCCGTAAAGGAGCACAAGGTCTTCGCCAAGATGATGGATCGGCGTCCGCCCGGAGTTCGGGGATAGGACCGCCTCGGCAAGATGCTTTACTGCGTAGACGTATTGTTGCCGGAGAATTTGGTAATCGCTTGCGCGGGCCCGGCCCCAGTCCAGGAACGAGTTCCAAGCCGCCCAACCGTATGCGCTCTTGGGTTCCCGCTCGATCACGGCCAAGTCGAAAATCCGCTCGGCGTTTGCCTTCACCCACGACTCGTCGATCCAATGAAGCAGATCGAGGTACGCGCCTATGACGGAAAACGCCTCGAAGCTCGCGTTTTCGGGCGCGATCTGCCATTCGAGCCTGTCGCGGACCTCGGGCATCGCGTCGAAGCCCGCGGGAACGATGCGCCGACCGTCCACGTTCTGCGCGATGTGGTTGGCAATCCAACGAGCGTAAGCGATAATCGCCTCCACTGCTATCCCGCGGGGTGTGTTAATCGCGGCGGTCAGTGAATCATCATATACCCGCAGGTTCTTGCGAGCGTCTTCCTCCGCGAAGTGAGATTTGGCCGGGTCTTCCGCAAGCGGTCCCAGCAACGCGCCCATCGCCTCGCGGTTGCCGGCCAATGGATACCGGGGAATGTCGTCCAAGGTCGGATCGCACACCGCCCGCATGAACCGGCAAATCGCGTAGCGAGCCCATTGCCAGTCCTTGTCGACGAGCCTCCAAAGCCCGCCGTCGACGGGGATGTACGCGCCATAGCCGGACAACGGCTGCTCGACGACCCACTTACAGAGTTGCAGCACCGCCGCCAAGTCAATCTTCCGGTCTGCCTTGACGGCCTCCGCCATTTGGTCGATGAATGTCCGCACGTAGATGTAGATGGGAGCGGGTTCTCGTCGCTCAAGCACCTCCGCCTGGCCGGAAAGCTCCTCCGCGTTGCCGCCAACGTACCGGCCAAACGCCGTGGCTAGCCCCTCGGTCCCCTCCCCGATCACATTGGTCTGGCGCTTGCTCGGCCGCCATGCGCTGATCTTGTCGAGCGCGGCGGCGAGGTTCAGGCCCGTTAGTTCTTCCGCGGGAATTGGGCTTCGCCACCCGCGTTCCGCCGGGGGCGAGTAATAATGGAAGTCGTACACGTCCGGGTTCTCCCAGTCGGCCGACATCTTTTCGTAAACCGCCCGGCGCTCGCCGGTCAGGTGCGGGGCGATCCAATGCAGCCGAACGGCCTGCCAGGGCTCAACCCACGCTCGCCGCTCTTCGTCGGTCGCTTCCCTGCCCGCGACGTGGCTGTTCCACCGCTCCTCGGGGCCCGCGTCGACCCAGCCGAGCCAGGTCGCTTTCTGGTCGGGGGGCAGCATCGGGAAACACCGACGCATGAGCATCGCGTATTCGTGCCAAAGCCACAACTTGGAGGCTTTGAACATCTCAGGGTCCATCATTGCCGCCCGCGCCAGCCCCGGGTCCAGCTCGGCGAAACGGTTGGTCAGATGCACGCGCAGGCGAGTGAACACCCAGTGCTCATGGCCGGCGAGAATCCCGAGCGCGCTGTCAAGCGCGACATGCCCTCCGTCAATGGCGTGCTCGAATCCCTGGCGCACGAGGCCGACGAGGTCGCCCGAGAAATCATAGGTTCGGTTCTGCTCGTGCTCCTCGATCGCCGGGCGCCAGCGGTCCGAGCCGTCAGATGGCGAGTGCTCGCCATAATAATCTTTTGCGACGATCGACGCCCTCAGCCATTCGCACAGGTCCGCGAGGAACCCGGCCGGCGCTGCTACTGCGAGCAAGGGAACGACTTTTTTCAGTCCTTCGACGTACCAGTAATGCCCCTTAGGGCCGAGCGGCGAGTATTCCCTATCCTCGTCGAACCGCGGGACAAACAATGCCTCCGCCAGGCTCATTGCCCCTTCGGTTTGCCCGCCATTCGCTAGCTGCACACAGAATTCGGTCGTCTGGGGAAACACCAGCGAAAGCTCGCCCAGGCTGATCGCCTTGGATACCATCGGCGCGAGCGTTGCCGAAATCGTGGCCGGCATCTCGCTGGCTGCGCCGAGAACGTCCCTCAATATCGAGGGGTTCTCGGTCCCGATGCCCCGCAGGATTTCGGCCACTTCCCCCGGCGCGCTGGAAGCAACGCGGGCTAGATACTGCGACGCTGGCCAGGTACCAACGTCCGGCACCGCAGCGAACAAACCTCGCCTGCACAGCGAGCCCAACCAATTCCCGTCGAGCCGGCTAAACAAGGGCCCCTCAAACTCCCGCGACCACTGGAGGACCTCGGTCACGTGGTCCACCTCCTTCTCGGTCGGCGGCCGCGATTCCGCCGACACGGCGGCCACGATCTCTTCGGCTCGCGAGAGGAGGCCGAAGAACGTGTGTGTGAACTTAACCAGCAGGCGCTCAAATCGAGCAACGTTTTGCCTCAGCTCCTCCTCACTGGGCTGCTCCCTGCGCTCATGGCTAAAGTGATGGCGGTCAGCAAACCACTTTTGGAGGCCGTGAGCATCCTCCACCCACGTCTCCAACTCTTCCTCGGTCAGCCCAGCCTGCGGGAGCGCTTTCAATAGTGCCCTCGCCTTCTTCTTCGCCCCGACCAGGCCGTTCTGTGTCTCTTTCCCCGCGGCGGTCGCCTCGGCATCGTCGGCGTCTTTCCGCTCGGTGACACCACGCGCGCGTGGCAGGACGTTGAAAAGGTCGCGCATGCAGAAGCACACTAACGTAAGGCGGCCGGGAAATTCCGGGCCCTGTAGCAAGGCGGTGGCAGCGATGTACGGGTCGGCGAGCGATGGGGTATGTGCTCGCAGCCATTGAAGAAGGTCTTGCTGTAGCGGCGACAATCGGAGTATCAAATCTCGTGGCTCAAGGCCAAAGCCTGACGCAGCAGGCAGATTGTGGGTTGACATCTTCGTGCCGTGACGTTGTTGCCTGGCCTCAGACTGGGAAACGCCTCTCGCGCCGGGACACCGCACTCGCTCGCGCTCTTCCGGCGTCGGTCGGATCATTATAGCAGAAGTCCCGGCGCGGTTGACGGGCGGTGGAGTCCAATTCGCCAAATCCCGCCTCGACGGCCACGTTACGTTGGTGGGCGTACGCGACGATCCGCTGGGTACGACACACGTAATCAATCGAGGAATCGCCGGCCACGGGTTTCAGGTTCAATCAAGGCAAGTTCACGCCCTGCTCGGCCAGGCCCCTCGCGCGCGCCATCACGTTCGGCTGGCCGCTGGTGGCGGCCGCGTCGTAGTCCCCGGCATCCCTCACTCCCGGGCCAGTCGCCGCAGGCCCACTCCCCTGGCCACAACCAACGCTTCGCCATACTCGCTCTCCGGCAACGGCCGGGCGAGCGCCGGATGCCGGCCCGCCAGCCCTGCGGGCCGGTACTGCGGCATGACGTTGACGAACGTGTCCGGCGAAACCTCGCGGGCCAGGAAACGCAGGATTTCGCGGGTCTCGTCGAGCCCGCCGGGCATCACCAGGTGCCGCACCAACAGCCCCCGGCGGGCCAGGCCCTGCTCGTCAAGAACCAGGTTGCCCACTTGCCGGTGCATCTCCCGGATCGCCGCCCGCGCCACGTCCGGGTAGTCGGGCGCTTCGGCAAACTCGCGGGCCGTCTCGGGGTTCCAGAACTTGAAGTCGGGCATGTAGATGTCCACGACGCCGTCGAGCCAGCGGAGCGTTTCCACCCGGTCGTAGCCGCCGGTATTGTAGACCAGCGGCAGCCGCAAGCCCCGCTCCGCCGCCATGGCCAGCGCTTCGAGGATCTGCGGCACCACGTGGCTGGGAGTGACGAAGTTGACGTTGTGGCAGCCCAACTCCTGCAAGCGGAGCATGTGGTCGGCCAACTGCTCGGCCGTGACTGGCCGTCCCTGCCCCTGCCAAGTGATGTCGAAGTTTTGGCAGAACACGCAGCGGAGGTTGCAGTTGCTGAAGAAGATCGTGCCGGAGCCGGCCCAGCCCCGCAGGCAATCTTCCTCGCCGTGATGGGGAAAGACACTGCTGACCACGGCCAGCCGCCCGGTGCGGCAGTAGGATCGCGAACTATCGTCGTCGCGGCGGCGGGCATGGCAGCGGCGCGGGCAGACGGTGCAGTCGGCCAGGGCCTCGACTGCCGCCTGAGCCCGGCGGGCAAGCTCACCGCTTTCCAGCAATTCCAAATAGCCGGGCCAGGTGGAGGCCATCGAACTGCCCCCGAGACATTCGTTCTTCGCCGCAGGGCATACAGTATTATCGCCGATTTTCGGTCAAGGGCCAGTCCGCCCCCGGCAACCCCCCGGCTGGCAAAGGCCACCGCCAAGGGTACAATGACAGTTATGCAATCCGTCGACCATCGGCGCGGCACGCTCGGCGGCGTTGCAGTAGGCCAGTGGAGAAACGCGATGAAAAGAACCACGATGGCGCTGGTGACACTGCTGCTTGTGGTCAGCACGGGCATTGCAGCCGATACCCAGCGCAGCCAATGGAAGACGCTCAGCGACGAGTCCTGGTCGCTCTACCAGCAGGGCCGCTACGATCGTGCCGTGGTTGTGGCGCAAAAGGCGTTGCAGGTCGCCGAGCAAACCCTCGGCCCGGATGATCCCGCCGTGGCGACGAGCTCGGACATTCTCGCGGAGGTGTATCAGACCCAAGGCCGGTACACGCAGGCCGAGGCGCTCTACAAGCGTGCGGTGGCGATCCGGGAGAAGGCCCTCGGCCCGAATCATCCCGACGTGGCGACGAGCGTCAATAACCTCGCGGACTTGTACAAGACCGAAGGCCGGTACGCGGAGGCCGAACCGCTTTTCAAGCGTTCCCTGGCGATCGTGGAGAAGGCCCTCGGCCCGCAGCATCCCCACGTGGCCCGGAGCCTGAACAACCTTGCGGAGCTCTACCGCGCCGAAGGTCAGTACGCGGAGGCCGAGCCGCTCTTCAAGCGTTCGTTGCGACTCTTGGAGAAGATTCTCGGCCCCAATCATCCCGACGTGGCGACGAGCCTGAACAACCTCGCGCTGATGTACTCTACGCAGGACCGGTGCGCGGAGGCCGAACCGCTCTTCAAGCGTTCCCTGGCGATCCGGGAGAAGGCCCTCGGCCCGAATCATCCCCAGGTGGCCCAGAGCTTGAACAACATGGCGTTGATGTACTCTTCCCAGGGCCAGTACGCGCAGGCCGAACCGCTCTACGAGCGTTCGCTGGCGATCTTGGAGAAGGCCCTCGGTCCGAATCATCCGTTTGTGGCGACGGGCCTGGAGAATATGGCAACGTTCTTTCGGAAAACGGGCCGGGAAAAAGAAGCGGAGACGCTGGAGAAACGAGCCGCAGCGATCCGGGCGATGAAACGCTGATCTCAAATGGCGACCAAGGTGACGCAGCGGAGCCGAGCAACTGCCATTGCCATGCCGGCGGCCCCAGGAGGCCCTCTCGGCGCACTTCGGCAGCAGCAGTGAGCGCGTGTGGAATCCGGCTCCTTCCCCCTTCCGCCCTCCGCCTTCCTTCACGCCGCCCTCCGCCCTACGTCGCCCCCGGTGGTCCCGCTTTCCGCACCGGCACTTTGTAGGCGGCGTTGAGGGCGGCACGGAACTGGCTGGCAGGGCCGCGGGGTGGGCCGCCCGATGGCGTGGACCCGCCCATGGCGCGAGCCCTGACGGCAATCGTCGCCGCGAACTTCTTCAACCGCTCCCCATTCTGGGAAACTTGGACGCTCAACTGCTTCAACTGCTGGTGGATCTCGTCCGCGCCGGCGCCCTCGGTTCCCGCACTGACGGGCTTGGCCACGTGGCCCTCGACGGCGTACTCCTTCGTAAGCCGTCCGCCGTCCCAGACCTGGACGAAGACCGGCTTGTCGCACTGGAACGCCACCGTGAGCCCGGTCCGCTTGCCGTTGACATATTCCGAGTAGAGCACCATGCCGCCGTTCTGGTCCCAAAGCCGCAGCGGCCCGGAAAGGCTGCCGTTGACGTACACGGCCAGGGCGGAAATCTTTCCGTTGGGATAGAGCCACGTGCTTGCCCCATGAAGCCTCCCGCCCCGCATCGATACGACCATGCGCGTGGCGCCGTCGGCAAAGATTTCCACCCAGGGCGTGCTGCCGCACGGGTAGAACTTGTCGACCCAGTCGGCGGGCATATCCGTGAGTTCCGGCGAGAGCTTGAACGAATGCGGCAGGGAGACGCGCCACCGCGGGGCCGCCGGCAGGGCTTTCCCCCCTGGGACAGCCCCGACCGCGTGGCCCGCCTGGTCCGAAGCCGCCGGCGCGATCTGGTCGCTTCCCAGCGGCAGGACGGTGGAAAGCATCCGGTTGAAATGCGTTCGCGGATCCATCATCGGCCTGGAAAAGGTGAGGCAAAAGCTTTCCACCCCCGGCACGGGCTTCTCAAACGTGTAATCGACCACGTGCGTCTCGTGGGGATAAAGCGATTTGCCGCAGTCCGGAGAGCATCCCTTGCTGGCGTAGGCATTGCCGGCGAAGTCCGCCAGCGTGGGGCGGCACGGCGCGTAGCTCACCTTGCGCAAGTCCGTGATGTTTTCAATTTTGACCGAGACGACCAGCGTGTCGCCCTTGAGCTGGGCATCGAAAATGGAGTACCTGAGCCCGTCGGGCTGCCCGAAGAGCGTGCTGTCGGCGCTGGGTGAAGCGGCGGCGGTGGCTGCCGGTTTCGACAGTTGCTCGCTGAAGAATTCGACCAACTGTTTCTTACGGGCCAGGAACTCGGCGTCCCCCCTGGCCCTGTCGCGCGGTTGGCCCCCCAGCATCCTGCCGCCCGCCTTCGGTCCCAGGTAGAAGACCGGGGTGCCGTCGACGAGATACTCCGCGGCGATCAGCGTATTGGTGCGTCCCGACACGAGGAGGCGTATCTGTTCATTGTTGACGCCCCGGAAGTAGCGGAAGCGGTCCTTATCGGGCTGGTCGCAGGTTTCCGCGATGCTATAGAGCACCTCGGCGCCGACGTTGCCGGGGACTTGGACGAGCGCGCCTTCCCCGGAGGCATCCGGATTGCCAAGGATCGTGGCGATTTGAGCGTCGGCGCCTGCCGCCCAGGCGCGGAGAAAGTTGTGCTCGTTGACGTTGTAGTTGGACGCCCGCGGCGGCTCGCAGCCGACCAACGCCACCAGCAGGACGCCAACGATGCCCGAGGCGGCGCGGGGGCAGCGTGGAAACGCACTTGCAGCTATATTAGCGATTAAGGCCATGACCTGGTCCCTTTCGTCAGGAGAATGGGAAGGAAACGAAGCGAACGCTGTCTCTGGCTCCCGGGCCCACGCCGCCAAGGGGGACAGGTCCATGTTTTCGGTCAACAATCTTTCCGCCGGCGCAACGCCGCATGGCCGAAAAATGGACCAGTCCCTGGCGAGGCGTGAGCGCTTACCAACGCGCGGACTCGCTCAGTCCGGGGTCGGTTCGACGCGCCACTGTTGTTCCGACGCCCCCTCGCGGAGCGGCGACTCCTTGAGGGCGCCGCCGGCCCCGCGGTCCTCCAGGTACTCTCCGCTCTCGGAATTGACAAGCTTCCAGAAGCCGCCGCCGACGGGCACGGCCTTCCAAATGATCTGCCGGCTGCCCGCGTCGGGCGCTTCCGAGGGCTTCCTGTGCGGAGTCGCGCCCGGCTCGCCGTCGCGGCCCGGCCGCTCCGCCCGCGCGAAGTAACGCCCCGACTGGCTGGCGACGATCCTGTAAGGGGCGCCCGTGCCGCGCATGCGGAAAGGCTCGCCCACCACGAGGGTGGCGCCGGTCTTCCGATTGGTGAGCTTCAGCGGGGCATCCGGCGCCGCCATGTCCCGGACCGGGACGTTAAGCCGGCCGGCCGCGCCGGTCGCGGCGGCAGTTCCGTCCGCCATGCCCCCGCCCGCGTCAGCCGGTCCGCCGGGCATGTAACCTCGCGGGATGGCGGGTCCGTGGGCCACTGGCCGAGGCGCCCAGGGTTCGCCGAAGCTTGGTCCCACCAGCGATTCCACGTCGCTGTGCCACCAGTGGCGCCTGCACCACCCGGCGTGCCCGTGCCATCCGTAGTGCCATGGTCTTCGCGACTCGGCCGTCCGGCCCAGCCAGTGCCGCTCGGCCACATACCGATCTCTGCGGCAGGCCTGCTCCCGCTCGCGGCGATAGGGTTCGTGCCAGCCACGGGCCTCCGGGCGGCGATCCCATCGCATCGGGCAATGCCAGGCATAATGACGCTTGAAGTCGTACGTCTTCGCATGGGCGTGGTCGTGGCCGCCCTTGTGACAGGTCGGCCGGGGGGCGCTCTTCGGGTCCTGGTGGACGGGGCCCTTCGCCGGCGGACACACCTTGCTCGGGCGCTTCGCAACCTCGCCGGCGCACGCCTGGGGCAGACCCAGCGCGAACACGGCAAGCGCCAACCCCGCGAGGCAGACGCGCCATGGCCGCGCAAGGGCCTTAACTCTGGTACTGGATGAGGACATGATCGGACTCCCTTGAAAAATGGATCGGATAAAGGAAACTCCCGCTATCAGTGGACAGGCCCATTGTCTCTTCATTTGGGCTCGTCCCGTTCGCCTTCGAGTTTATTCAGCTTGGCGCGGTCGGCGCGTGCCTTCTCCGCTTCGCGGGTTTCGTCGTAGACGGCGGCCCGATGGGCGTAGGCGTCCGCGTACTCGTCGTCCAAGCGGATTGCCCCCGTGAAGTCGGCGATTGCGCCGGACCACTCCTTCGCGGCGGCGTGGGCGCAGCCGCGCATATAAAGCGCCTCGGCGTTGGCCGCGTCGCGCCGGATCAATTCGTCGCAGTCGGCCATGGCCCCCCGCGCGTCGCCCTTGGCCAGGAGCACGCGGGCGCGGCAGGCGTAGGCCTCGTCGTCGTTCGGGTCGATGCGGACCGCTGCGTTGCAGTCGGCCACGGCGGCGTCGAAGTCGCCCTTGTCGGAGCGGGCGGCCGCGCGGTTCGCATAACCCTCGGCACTCCGCGGGTCCAACCGGATCGCCTCCGTATAATCGGCTATTGCCTTGCCCAGGTCGTCCCGGTCGTAATACACCAGTCCCCGTGTGAGCCGTGCGTCGGTGTCCTCGGGATCGAGCCGGATCGCCTCCGTGAGGTCGGCCAGTGCCTTGTCCAGGCGGCCTTGCTCGTAATATGCGTGACCGCGCATCCGCAGGGCCTCGGAATTCTTCGCGTCGATGGCCACGGCGGCGGTAAAGTCCGCGACCGCCTGCTCGAGCTCGCCGCGCTCGTAGCGGATCCGGCCGCGGTAAAAGAGGGCCTCGCCATTTTTGGGGTCGGCGCGGGCGGCGCAGTCGAATGCCTCCAGGGCGTCGCCCAGCTTGTCGTGCTGATAAAGGATCAGGCCGCGGATGCACAGCGCGCCCGCGTCGTCCGGACGCGCGGCCAGCACGGCGTCGACGTCGAGCATGGCCTCGGCCAACTGGCCCTTCTCGCAGAATGCACGGCCACGGCCGCGGAGGGCCCTGGGGTCGCCCTTGCGGACGTTCAGGACGCCCGTGAAGTCGGCAATCGCCTTGCCGAGGTCGCGCTTGTCATAGTACAGCAGGCCGCGGGTCAACAAGCGGTCCACGTCGCGCGGGTTTTCCTGGATCGCCTTGGTGAGCGAGGCGACCGCGCCGTCCGGATCGCCCTTAGCCCATTTTGCCACGCCCTCGGCGAAGTCGGCGCCGTGCGCCGGCACGGCCTGGACGGGCTTGCGGTCGCCCTCGGCGCCCGCCGCCCTTGGCGGCCCAAGGCCAACCCCAGTTACAAGGATAAGCAGGATCGGCGCGCAGCACCATCGCATGCAACACATTTTCACGCTCCTTTCGTCTTGGTGATGAGGAAACTCAACGACGAACGGAGCCGCTGCTGCCGGCGTTCGCACTGCGAACACGATATCCAGATGATGATGGGATTATGCCCAGTATCGCACTAGTGTTCGCAACCCTGTAGTGAACGTTATCAGGCCGACGGCAAGGACTTCGCGTCCGCCGCCGATGGGGTGATGCACGTGACGTGCCATTTTCGTATAATACGCATTGCAAGAAAAGGATTGCGATGCAAGTAGTTATTTATCCATATGTTACAATTGAGCCCTGCATGCCAATGATCGTCCGGGTCCTTACTGGAGTGCCGATGGAAAGTGTATTTTTATGCAACAGTCACCCCTCCATCTTCGATCACCATGCCACTGAGAGGGGGCCTGCTCAAAACATCGTCTCGGTAGAATCTTGGTAGGGGTGAGAAAATGGCGGTTGCTGGCGGTCGTCTTGCGGGGCAGCGATCGATGCAGAGGGCTGACGCGAGAGTCGCAGCGGCCGGTGTAGTCCGCTGCGCCGGCAGCGCTGCACTGCTCGCCCTGACGGCTATAGGGATCCTTTGGCTGCCTTCCCCGGCAGCGGCGGCCACGCTGAAGGTCGGGCCGGGCAAAACCTTTGCCCGCATCGAGGAGGCCAACGCCCAGGCCCAACCCGGCGATGTGATCCTCGTTTACCCCCGCCCCCGCGGCCAGCCCTACGAGAAGACGGCGGTCTTCGTACGCCAACGGGACCTCACGTTCCGCGCCGTGCCCGCCCGCGGGACCCGCTGGGTGGCGATCTCCGGCAAAGGCTTCGATTACAGCGGCGCGGGCAGCACACCGCGGGCCGTCTTCCAGTTCAATCGCGGCGCCGATCGCTGCACGTTGGAGGGCTTCGAGCTCGCCCGCGCCCACAACGACTCGCACAACGGGGCCGGGGTGCGGATCAACCAGGCCAATCACATCACCGTCCGCGACTGCGCCATCCACGACAACGACATGGGCATCATGTCCAACGGCGACGGCAGCCTGGCCACCGCCGTCGGTCAGCGGATCGAGCAGTGCCGGATTTACCGCAACGGCGACCCGGCCGAGCCCGGCTACAACCACAACCTCTACCTCGGCGGCACGAGCGTCACGCTCCGCTTCTGCGAGGTCTGCTCCAGCCTCACCGGCCACAACGTCAAGAGCCGGGCGCACTCGACGCGGGTGGAATACTGCTACGTGCACGACGCGGCCAACCGCGAGTTGGACCTGGTGGACGCCGCGGAGACGGCCCGGTCGCACAGCGACGCCGTGCTGCTGGGCAACATCATCGTCAAGGATCCGCAGTGCGCGGGCAACCGCACCGTGATCCACTTCGGCGCCGACGGCGGCAAGGGGCACGACGGCACGCTCTACCTGGCCTTCAACACTATCGTGACCCCCTTCCCCGCGGCGGTCGTGGAACTGTCCGCCCCCAAGGCAAAGGCCGTGCTGCTCGGGAATCTGCTCAGCGACGGCGGCAATCGGCAGCAGCATCAGGTCCTGGCCGTCGCCCGAGGCGGCGCGTCGCTCGGCGACGTGACCGGCAGCGACAACTGGCTGAGCGGTGCTTTCGGCCCGGCCGGCCAGCCGAGGCTCGACCCGGCGACGAACCTCTTCCGCCGCGCCGATTTCCCCCTCTTTGTCAGCCCTGCCAGGCACGACTACCACTTGGTGCGCCAGGCTTTCCCGGCTGCTACGACCCGGGTGTCCGCCAGGACAATCGACTTGCCCGAGGCGCCGGGCGTGACGAGGGCGGAGGCCGAGCCGCCGCTGGTTTGGCAGTACCGCCATCCGGCGGGCAAGGCGAAGCGGCCCGCGGAAAAGGGCCTGACGCGGGGGGCCTACGCCCGATCTTCGCCGTGATCCAAATTATGTCACGCAAAGCCTTAAAGAAACCTACGACCTTGGCGCCTTTGCGTGAGATAACTTCGTCGTTGACTGCCCACCGGCATGGGGCTACGATTGGGGTGGGATTTGGGGGAAGCGAACATGAGTAGCCCGGACGCCGTCACCATTCACACCAGTCCGGTTCGATTCCAGGAGAGCCGGATTCGCGCGGCCGCCATCTATTGCAGCGACGGCCGCTTCGGCGAGGCCTTCGACGACTTCCTCCACAACGCCCTGAAGCTTCCCCGCTACGACCGTCTTGCCGTGCCGGGGGGCGCCGCCTGCCTGGCTGGTCATATCCTCGCCTGGCGCGAAGAAGCGGGCCTGGTCGAACAAGTGGGCTTCCTGGTGAGGGCGCATGGGCTGGAACGCGTCATCTTGATCGCCCATCAAGACTGCGCGTTCTATACCGAGCAGTTGGGCATCTCCGCAGCGGCCCTGGAAACGCGGCAGCGGGAAGACGTGCAGACCGCCGCCCGGCGACTCCGCGCCCTGGCCGCCAATCTGCGGGTGGACGTGTTCTTCGCGAGAAAAGGCCCGGATGGCACGATTCATTTTCAGCCCATTGCGCAGTGATTCCCTGCGGCCCGCGCGCGGCGCCTTGGTGATTGCGCTGATCGTGTGGGGCTTGGCGGCGACCGGCCGCGCAGCGGCCGCCGACGCGCCGCGGACGTTTCAGGAGGCCGCTGCCGAAGGGGGCCATCTCCGCTACGTCCAAGGGATTCCCATTCTTTTCCTCGCCGGCGATCCGGAGCAGATGGGCCGGCAGCAGGCGGCGCTGGTGCTCGACGTGGCGCGGCGACACCTGGATTTGCCCAAGGCCGTCCTGGGCAAGCACGGCGGCGGCTGGCGCTGGCCGCTGGTCGTCCGCTTCAGCCGCGCCCTGATGAAGGAGGCCCCGCAGCGCTACCAAACTGAACTGAGCGCGGCATGCGCCAAGGCCGGCTACAAGCAGGAGGAACTCGACACGCTGACCGTGGCCAACACGCTGGTCGAGTTGCGGAGTTTCAAACTCTGCTCGGCCTTCCTGGTCGAGCCCCCGCGGAGCGCCGGCCATGAAATGCTCTTCGGCCGCAACTTCGACGTGCCCTCCTATGGCTCGCTGGACCGCCTGCTGCTCCTGGTGGTCTGTCGCCCCGCCCAGCGACATGCCTTCGCCTCGGTAACATGGCCCGGGTTCGTGGGGGTGCTTTCGGGCATGAACGACCAGGGGCTGGCCATCGCCTGCCTGGACTCGGGCCCGGCCAAAGACGCTTCGCCCGCCCTGGCTTTGGGGACGCCGCTTGCGCTGACGTTCCGGCGAATCCTCGAAGAGTGCGGCAGCATCGACGAGGCCCAAAAGCTGCTCGCGGCGGGCCGACACACCACGTGGATGAACCTGGCCGCCTGCGACCGGCAGCGGGCGGCCGTCTTCGAGATCACGCCGCGGCACGTCGTGGCGCGCATGGCCGAGGACCACCTCCTGGCGTGCACCAACCATTTCCGCACGCCCGAGCTGGCGATGCCGAAGAAGTGCTGGCGTTATCGCATCCTCGAGGGCTATTGGAACCGCTCGCAGCCGTTCGCCTGGCGCGACGTGGCCGACGCCATGGACAAGGTGAACCTTGGCCGCGAGACGACGCAGACGATGATCTTCGAGCCAGGGCCCTTGCGGCTGCGTTTGGCGATTGGCAAGCTGCCGGCCTCCGCCGGGCCGTTTGTGCCCTTGGACCTGGCGCCCCTTTTCCAAGGCAAAGTGGCCGCCGAGCCGAAGCCCTCTCAGAAAACGGCGACGACAGTGCTGAGCCGCGGAGCGGCGGCAGTCACTAGCCAGGGGCGTCAGCCCCTGGGAGAGAAACGTGTAACGGGGTTTTCAGCCCCGACGGGGCGACAGTAATCCCGCGACCCTCGGTCACTGTCGCCCCTTCGGGGCTTTCGAACACCGGTTCTGTATTGAGCCCCAGGGGCTGACGCCCCTGGCTATTGACTGCCGTCCCTCCGGGACTTTCCGGCCGGGGTTCTTTGCGACCCCATTCCCAGCAGTGAACTGCTGGGCTATTTTCGAGTGCCCCTCCGGGGCACGCTTCCGCCCTCCGCGCTGATTCATCCGCCGCTTCCGCTGTCGCCGGCCGCGGCCGGTGGGGATGGTGGGGCCGGCTCCGCTGGCGGGGGACGCTTGTCGCGCGGACGAAACAACAGCACCGCGTAGGAAAGAATGAGCACCGCCAGCGCGGTGCAATTGGTCCAATTGATTCGATGCCGGTGGACCGGCTGGAATTCCTCGCAGACCCTCCTTGCATCCTGTTCGCCTGTGAATAAGCCACGAAACGTGTCCGGCGGCAGTCCGGCAGGAATGAAACACGGGAACCCGTTGGAGAGCACAGCATAGGCACCGCTGACTTCATCCTGGAAAAAGAAGCCGCCGGATATCAAGTGGTGGCTGGAAATGCTCAGGCCCGATCCGTCGCCGACGCCGCGGCAGGCTTCCTCCAGCGTGAGGTCCTTCGGTTCCATCCAGTTGATGTTGGAATTAACCACCTCGACAACCGCCACCGACCTATATTCCCCCGTGCAGCCATGATCGTCCCATACGGTCCCAGGACCAGTGACCGCCACGTAGCTGGTCATCGGGCGGCCTTCGATCGCCGGATCGGCCGGGCAACGCCAAATCCACGCCTCCGGGACGGCCGACTTGCTGTTGTTCGGGCCGTTCCAAGGTTCGCCGAAATTGTATGCGAGGTATGAGGCGTTGCCGAGGATGAACGGCATAACGAGCGTTCGCCAACTGTGCATGGCGTTGCCCTGTTTGTCCGTGACAACAGCGGGCGGCAGACGGCCATTTGAATGCTCATACTGACTCAGTGCCATGCCAATATGCGCGATGTTCCTAAGGCACCCGGCCCGCCCGAACCCATCCACAACGATATGAATTGCTGGCAACAGCAATGCCAGCAAGAAGAACCCAACAAGGAATGCGATCCACCCCAGCCGCGGAGACTTCCTCGCCCCCGGCCTGCGAACCACGGCCGCGATCACAAGCAGGATTGCCGCCGCGACAATCCCCCCCGCCACGCCGAACACGGCCAGCGAGGCCCAGACGACCACGAACGCCACAAGCAGCGTCGAAAGCCGGTATTGCATTGGCCCTGCCTCCCGCTTCCCGCTTCCGCCCTATCCGGGGGCTGACGCCTCCGGCTCCCCTTCCCCCTTATCCCCCGACGCGGCGTAGGCTGCGATCGGTCGAATGTCGCGGATCGTCAAGAGAATCCAGAGGAAGCCCACGACGTGCAGCGTGCCGCTGATGGCGAACAGCACGGGATAGCCTGCTCCGCGGCCAAGGTGCTCCAAGAGCAGACCGGCCGCCTTGTTCAGACACACCCCGCCCATCGAACTGCCGAAGCCGACCAGTCCGACAATGGTTCCCACCATCCCGCGCGGGAACATGTCCGTTGCCAGGGTGAGAACCAGCGTGGAGAACGAGAGATGGGCAAAGAAGGCGACGCTGTAGAGGACAATCTCCATGCGCAGAGGCACGTGCGTGATCAGGCACATGCAAGGCATCAAGGCGGCACTGGCGCCGAGCACGGCCTTGCGCGAGAAGTTCAACGAGTAGCCACGGTGCACCAAGCGGCTAGAGCACCAACCGCCGAACACGCTGCCCACGCCGGAGGCCGCATAGGGAATCCACGCCGCGGCCCCGCTTTGCATGGTAGTCAGGCCGTGGGCGTCGTGCAGGTACTTGGGCAGCCACATGCTATGGGTAAACCAGACGGCGTCGCCAAAGAACTTGCCCAGCACGATTCCCCAGATTTCCACCAGCAGAAACAGCCGCCCCCAGCGGAGGAGCCGCTGCCGCCAGGAAACGTCCGGCCGCCGTCGCGGCGCGGCCGTCAGCACCTCGGCGATTTCAAGGCGCTCGTGCGCGGTGAGTCGCGGGTGCTGGGCCGGCGGATAATAATCCCACAGCCACCACCCGGCCCACAGCAGTCCGACGGCGCCGCTGAGATAAAAGACCCAAGGCCACGGCGCATGGCGCAACACCAGGGCCGCGGCCGGCGCGGCGGCGATCAGGCCGATCGCGCTGCCGCCGTTGAACATCCCCATGGCGGTGGCGCGCTCGCGGGCCGGAAACCACTCGGCCACGGCCTTGCTCCCCGCCGGAAAGACTCCGCCTTGCGCCAGGCCCAGCATCAGTCGGGCGGCCGCCAACGTGAAAAACCCTGCGGCCAGGCCGTGACCGGCGCAAGCCAGCGAGAAGCAGACCACCAGCAGCAGGAACCCTCGCCGCGTGCCCAGCAGGTCCGTGAGCGTGCCACCGCCCACGTACATCAGGGCATAGGCGCAGAAGAAGAGCGACTGCAGGGTGCCGAAGTCGTTGTCGGAAAGCCGTATGGTGTGCCGAATGGCCTCCCAGGTCGGAGTCAGCGCCAGCCGGTCGAGGTAAGCGATGGCAGCGGCGGCCGTGATGAGAAGGGCAATGGTCCAACGGATCGAGCGCAAAGGATGCTTCTCCTGGCCGGTCGCGTCGGACCGTCGCCGATGTCTGCTGTCGTCCAGCGGGGCATTTTCGCGTGACAGCGAGTATACAGGAATCCCGGATCGACGCCAAGCGGGTCTCGTGGCAACCGTTCACCGGTCGGAAGATCAAGAGAGGGAACCGCGGATGAACGCGGATCCGCGCAGTTGGTTGAGTGGGGTTGTGTCCGTGTTTATCTGCCGTTCCCTCTCTTGCTTTTCCGGGTTACAATGAGAGCACATGCCCGCCATCTTCCATTACGATCATACCGTGCGTGACGACGAGATCGACGCCCAGGGACACGCCAACAACGTCTGCTACGTCGCCTGGATGCAGGCGGCCGCGCTGGCCCATTCCGCCGCCCAAGGCTGGCCCCCCGCGGCCTACCAGCGGCTCGGCCTGGGCTGGGTCGTGCGCTCGCATACCATCGAGTATCATCAGCCCGCGCGGGCCGGCGACCAGATCACGGTCAAGACCTGGGTGGCTACGTTCAAGCGGGTCACCTCGGTCCGCCGCTACCACATCCTCCGCAAGGCCGACGGCGTGGTGCTGGCCAGCGCCGAGACCAAATGGGCCTTCATCGACTATGCCACCGGCCAGCCCCACCGCGTGCCGCCCGAAATCGCCCGCGCGTTCGAGATCGTCGAGACCCCGCTATTATCAGAGTAAGAGCCTTCCCTACTGCAGGTCAGTGAGGAATGCCGCCCATGAAATACTGCCCGAACTGCAAAGGCGACATGTTCGACCGCGACGCGGTCTGTCCGCATTGCGGCTACGATTTCCCGTCCGAGCCGGATTCGGCCGCCCAGCGCAGCGGCATCGCCTACTCCGTCTGGGCAGAGATCGCCTTGATGGTCGGGGCGGTGGCGGCGGGTCTTTTCTGCCTGCTCTGCGTCGTCGGCTCGGTCCTGGCGATCTTCCAGGGCGAGTTTATCCGCGGGCTGTTTATCGCACCGCTCTGCTTCTTCCTCTCGCTGGCCATGCTCGTGGTGTTTCTCAGGATCCAGAAGCTTTAAGGACCGGGGAATCAACAAATGTCGCCTTTCGCTCCGCGAAAGTTGCGGCTTTCGCGGAGCGAAAGGCAACAAAGTCGGAAGTTACTGTTTCCCTGATCCTAAGCGGCCCACGTACCGATCCGCGGGGGCGGTGGTATAATTGTCATTGAGGCGGGACACGTAAATAAAACATCCCCGTGGAAAGGTGCACTGCGATGAATCACGAAGCCATGCGGGAACTGCTGTCGCGGCAACCCTTCGAGCCGTTCGAGTTGCGGTTGACCAACGGTGAGAAGCACGAAGTCCGGCATCCGGAAATGGCGCTTCTGCTCAAGTCGCGGCTGCTAATCGCCCTTCCCGACGACCGCATGGTCATCTGTCCGTTGCTGCACATTGCGAGCGTCAAGACGCTGCAATCCGCTTAGGGGCCGGGCATACGAAACAATCCTGTGGAAAGGGGCGCTAATGAACGCGGAAACGATCCGGGAGTGGTTGAACCGGCGGCCGTTCGAGCCGTTCGAGTTGCGATTGTCCAATGGAGAGGCATTCCAGGTGCGACACCCGGAGGTGCTGGCGATCGGCAGGAACCGGCTTGCCATCGTCGATCCCGAGACCGACCGCATCGTCCACGTCGCGCTCATCCACGTCAACAGCATTCAGGCCCTGCAGACGGCTTGATCGGCGCGCCGCGGCCGCTCAAAGGAAATTCATCACCGCGTCGCACTCCGCGTCGCCGTCGCGGCTTTTGAAGTAGACGGTGACGTCGCCGTCGGAGCTGACCTTGATCGGCCGCGCGCCCCAAAGGAACGACGAGCGGGCGGCCGTAGTGCGGGCGCCCAACTGGTTGCCCACGCTGGGATGCGAACGCACCAGGGCGCCGACGGCCAGGAGGTGATTGTCGTCGAACACCACCGCGCCGTCGACGCAGGCCATCTCGATGAGCCGCCGCTTCCCCTTCAGCCAGCCCGTCCGCTTGCCCACCGCGATGTCTTCGATGGAGCGGCCGATCAGGGTCTGGCCGCAGGCCGTCTGGGGCGGCGCGGTCAGATCGCCTTGCCCCTCCGCGAAGATGATGCTCTCCGGGTTGAGCACGCGCTCGGCGATGCGGTGTTCGGGGTCATAGATCAGCAGCGAGCCCTGGCGGCGGAAGCTGAGGTCGAAGACGACCTCGAAGAGGTTAGCCCCCACGTGGGGATTGCCCAGGCAGTAGGAAAGGCCGTTGCGGAAGGTGCGGACGTCGTAGATCTTCCACTTGCGCTTCCGCCGCGTGGCCAGCAGGCCGGCCTTGTTCATGATGATCAGGTCGCCCTGGGCGGTGAGGTGGGCGGAGATGTCCGTCTCATCCATGATGCTGTGGATGGGGTGGAGAAACTCGGGATGAAACTTGCCGTTGCAGCCCTGCTCCAACTGCGGCCATTCCACTTCGCCGTAGTGCATCAGCCGCAGGTCGCCGTCCACGGCCAGGTAGGAGAAGGGCGAGGAGGCAAGCTGGTCGAAAAATTTCTGCAACCGCGGCGCGGAGATGTCGCCCACCCCGTTGCCGGTGCGAATGATCAGGTTCAACGACACCGGTTGATTCTCGTACGTCCGCCGGGCCACCGTTTCCAGGTACTTGATCAGCCGGGCCCAGTCGGTGGCGGCGGAGTGCATCCGCAGCCAGTCGATCGCACAACTCTCCAGGAAAACGTCGATGAGGCTGGGAAAATTGACGAAATACTCCATCGGCAGCTCGCGGGTGCGGGCGCAGATGCGGGCCAGAAAGGCGCTGAGGTTGGGCGTGAGCTTGCGATGGTTGCAGAAATGGGCGGTATACTCCCCCACCAGGACCGAGTAGCGCTCGGGACCGCACTCAGCCTCGTACCAATGGGGGACGAGGCGGATGATTTCGCGGCCAATTTCCGCTTCAGTCACGGCGCGGAGCACATCCTGGGGGGTCATAGGGCGGATGATACGAAAAACCCGCCCCCGCTCCAATAGCCTTTTTCCCCGCGCAGCGAGCCGTAGCGAGCCGCCGGGTTTATCCCGGCGGTTTCGCGGAAGGCCCGAAAAATGAAGATTCTCCGGCCGCTCCGCCCAACCGCCGGGATAAACCCGGCGGCTCGCTGCCTAAGTTCTAAGAACTAAGAACATTGCCGCCCCATCTTCCGCGCCTTTTCCAGGATCGCGGGCCGGGCCTCGTCCATCAACTCGCGCAAGCCCCCCTCATAACGCATCGTCCGCTGGTCAAACGTGCGTTTCTCGACCGCCCCCAGAAACCGCCCGCGAAACTCGGCCAGATTCGACCCGTAAATGTGAAAACTGTCGGCCACGTGGCAATAGCGGCCCAACGCCAGCGGCCGCCCGGAAAGCTCGCCCACGCGGGCGGCAATCCGCGACTGCAACTGCACCAGGGCGAAGATGTTCATGAAGGCCGCCTTGTAGGCGTCGTTGGAGCGGAAGCGGACGTTCATGCTCAGCCGCGGCGTGCCCTCCTCCTCCAGGATCCGGCACCAGACGCTTTGCAGACAGGCCGGATCGTAGCAGCCGGTGTCCTCCCACACCTTCCAGGTGACCGCCTGGGCACGACGGGTGTAGGGGGTCTCGGCCAGCTTCCGGCAGAGCTGCTCGATCTGGTCCACGGGGGGAAGCGTCGGCACTTCGTAGGCGAACAGCCGTTGATGATACGTGTACTCCCAGCGGGTGTCGGCCGGATCGCGGGCGTCGCGGACGCAATGGTCCTTGATCCCCTCGCAGACCTCCATGACGTATTCCTGCAGCTCTTCCGGCCCGCCGGGAAAATCCCGATGGATCATCGGCTCGGTCAGCGGCTCGTGGACCG
>JBKQVT010000232.1:0-17796 GCA_052139835.1 Thermoguttaceae bacterium | reverse complement strand
TCCACCACCTCGTCGCGGGTGTCGTGGGGAACCCAGCGTCCGTTCAGAGTTCCCCAATGGATTTTTTTGCGCGGATGTTTTCCTCCATCAGTTCGGCGATGACTTCGTTCTTCTGCTGGAGCTTGTTATGCAGGCGGGCGATCTTCTCCTCCTGGGCAGACGCCTTGCTGGTGGGGCGGCCGACGGCCTCTTGGAAGGCCGCTCCGGCATGTTCAAACAGCGTCTTCTGCCAGGTGTAGATCTGGTTGGGCTTGATGCCGTACTCGTCGCACAGGTCCGAGAGGGGAACCTTATCGACCAAGTACCTCTTGAGAATGGTTGCCTTCTCGTCGGTGCCAAAACGTCGTCGTGGCGTGTTCATGAAATCCTCCTCGCTCAGGGTGTGATTCTAACCCGAACGACCGAGAATTTCCATTTCCGGCTGGTTCAAAACACCGGATACCCTAAACCCGCGGTGAATCCGGCCCCGACAAACCAGACCCGTTCGGGATATTCGCGTTGGCTCATAGCAGATCATCCCTCCCGCATACGTTCGTCGATTACTTGCTGTCAATTCGGCGCCGCACAAATGCACAGCCTGCCATCCGCTGCCGCCGCCGTCGCCATACGCGACCGGCAAGGCCAATTGCACCAGAAGCAAGGAGAGCAAGCGTGGGGGGTTCGGGGGTGGGGGCCGTAACCATGCTTCCCATCCCGCCCAAATCCCAGGCGTTTTCAGCCAGATTGCCCGGAGTACTGTTAAACGGCACGGTCGTGGTAGTGTACGTACCGGTTGCCACGTTGAGGTCGAGGACGGTCGGAGCGTTACCGGGGCCGAGTCCCACAGCGATCACATCACCGGCTGAATCAAACGCGAGAGCGGGAGGTCCGTTGCCGCCCCCTTCAAACGCAGACCCCAAATTACCCATTTCTGTGAACGCCCCCGTTGCTAGGTCTACAGTGCCCCAAGGACCGAGGGTGCTGTTCTCCACCCCCCATGCCGAGAAGGCGTATAAGGTCCCGGTAGGGGATTCAAGCAGAATAGGGGCCGCAGGTGGATTGGGCCCGAAGTTCAATCCGCTGCCAACGAGCGTGGTCTGCCCGGACGGGTTAATTGTGCCGAACGATATATTTTCACCGCTATTAGAATATGTGGCGGTGGCGTAGTAGGTCCCCTGGTTCGGCACTGTGACGATGCTTCCCATCCCCCCCAAATCCCAAGCGTTTTCAGCCAGCATCCCCGCAGTACTGTTAAACGGCACGGTCGTGGTGGTGTACGTACCGGTTGCCACGTTGAGGTCGAGGACGGTCGGAGCGTTACCGGGGCCGAGTCCCACAGCCATCACATCACCGGCTGAATCAAACGCGAGGGCCGGTGGGCCGTTGCCACCCCCTTGAAACACAGACCCCAAATTGCCCATTTGTGTTAACGCCCCGGTTTGTGGGTTTATCGTGCCCCAGGGACCAAGGGTGCTGTTCTCCACCCCCCATGCCGAGAAAGCGTACAAGGTCCCGGCAGGCGATTCAAGTAGAATAGGGGCCGAAGGTGGATTGGGCCCGAAGTTCAATCCGCTGCCGATGAGCGTGGTCTGCCCGGACGCGTTAATTGTCCCGAACGTTGTATTTTCACCACTATTAGAGTATGTCGCGGTGGCGTAGTAGGTCTGACCCAAGGCCACGGGAACGCGGAGCCCCGCGAAAGCAATCAGGGCCGCCGCGAAAACCAAGTTCTGCAATCTCACGGCTTCTCTCCCGTTTTCCTCTCAATGTTTCTGGACTCGCGCCGCACTCGCACCGTGCCCGATCAACGCCAACCGACCGCCGCGCACGACCGCCACGCCCGATGGCGGCGACGCCAAGGAGACTCCCCGCTGCCTATGCCGCGGGATTAGGACGACCGGGGGCCGGATAAGAATCCCTCCGCGGCATCGGGCGATGCCGGAAGGGCTGCGGCCTTGACGGAACCGGACGCTGCCTCGTCGGGAAAGCAGGCGAAGGGACACAGAACTGCAATTGAGCCTATCGCACTTCTCTGTTTATGTCAATCATTTGGCTGACAAACGACATCATAATGTTTACTTTCTAACTGATGCTTCTATGAAGTGGCCTCGGCGGGGCGGCGGCGATAGCTTCGCCGAGGCTGTCCGGAAAACGGGGGCGAGAAAACCGCCGCCCTGGCAACGTCACCGCGACAAATTCTTCACGCAAAGGCGCAAAGCCGCAAAGCCGCCAAGGAAAAAGAAGTAATGGGCGAGTCGAGGTCCGGGGAGGCGTTCCAACCCTACAGTCCTCTCTTTCGCGCCTTTGCGCCTTTGCGTGAGACCTTCCTCCCCCGCGTCTCCGCGCGAGTCCGTCAGGCCCTCGCCCCACGCCGCCGCAGATAAACTGCCCCCGCAAGTCCCAGCAGTGCCGAGCCCAATAGCGTTAGGGAGGCGGGTTCCGGAACTGGTGCGACGGTGGCGATGACCCATTCAGACCCTCCGCCGTATGGACCAGTAGTGATACCATTACTGTCGAACTGCGGATCTCCAGGCTGTAAACCGCTTATGCCCGCCGCCCAGGCAGCTCCCGCGTATGATCCACCCGAGACCTGATCGCTCGGTGAACTGGAAGGATTATACCAGGACACGTCAAAGTTTGGAGATGAGTCTGAGGTTGGCGGGTTTATGAGGAATTCGCCCTCCGCTAATAGGACCTGGCTGGGAGTAAAGATAATCAGGCCGAACACCTCTTGTGGTGTCAGCGGTCCGCCCGAGTACGTATGCCCTGATGCCGTATTTGATACGGTCAGACTGGCAGTGAGGCTAGACGGGAGACTGTCGGAGTATGTTCCGGTCTGGGAAGCGTCGATCGAGAGAGTGGAGCCCACAACCGAGTCAACAACGCTCAGCGAGCCGCTTTGGAGTTGGTACTCGGGCTGATTAACGATGTCGTAAGTGATCGTGTCCGCCCTCCCCTGGGGGGGCGAACCGAGGATGGCAGCGATGGCGGCGAGCCCACACAAAAGACATCGGAATCGCATCGGGACACTCCTGTTGGATGGTGGAAGGCAAGGACGCGTAAACCTCGGAGTTGAGATCCCGTCTACCACGGTGCTTCCCCAAAGGTTCCCCTGACTATCCCTGAGCCTATCTAAATTCTCCGTCCATGTCAATCATTTAGCACAAACATGGCGAAATAATGGTCACTACAACGCTAACGTTTCCGTGAAGTGGTCTCGGCGGGTGGCCGCGATAGCTCTGCTATCGCCCATACCGCAGGCACGGGAGGCTTCCGGCTATGGTGCCCCGGTTTCGCGGCCCGACCCATCCGCGGGGATAAACCCCGCGGCTCGCTTTTCCTGCATTTGGCCGCCGTTTCCGCGCGGTTGACCCTTTTTCCGGATTGGGCTATAATCATCGTCCCGCCGTCGACCTGGCAGGGCACCTGCGACAAACGGATTTGTCGCCCGCCCCCTTGGACGGCCTCGCGAGAGTCAGTTGCGAAATGGAATTCGCCCTTTGTGACAGACGGGAGTTGACCGTGCCGTCGCGCTGGTCGTTGGACGCCAAGGAACAGATCCGGCAGGCCATCGACATCGTCGACCTGGTGGGCAGCGTGGTCCAGCTCCGCCGCCAGGGCCGCGGCTACGTCGGCCTCTGCCCCTGGCACGACGACTCGCGGCCCAGCCTGCAAGTCGATCCCCAGCGGCAATCGTTCAAGTGCTGGGTCTGCGACATCGGCGGCGACATCTTCAGCTTCATTATGAAGACCGAGGGGGTCGAATTCCCCGAGGCCCTGGCCATGCTGGCCGATCGGGCGGGCGTCACCCTGCAAAAACCCCCGCGGCCGGAAGCAGCGGAGGCCGCGGCGCCTGGAGCAGCGGCGCCGCCCGACAAACGGACCCTCTACGAGGCCATGGGCTGGGCCGAGCGGCAATATCACGAATGCCTGTTGAACTTGCCGGAGGCCGAGCCGGCGCGAAAATATCTCCAGGACCGCGGCATCACCGCCGAGAACATCGAAAGATTTCACCTGGGCTTCTCCCCGACCGAGGCCAGTTGGATCCTCCAGCGGGCCGGCGGCACGCCCGCCCGGGCGCGGGTCCTGGAGATGATCGGCCTGCTGGCCCGGCCGGCCGGCGGCGGCAGCCTCTACGATCGCTTCAAGGGGCGGGTGCTGTTTTCCATCCGCGACGTGCAGGGCCGTCCGGTCGGACTAGGCGGACGCGTCCTGCCGGGACTCTCCGACAGCCCGGCCAAGTACGTCAACTCGCCGGAAACACCGCTGTTTTCCAAGAGCCACCTGCTCTACGGGCTGGACCTGGCCCGCGAGACCATGCGCAAGAGCCGCACGGCCCTGGTCATGGAGGGCTACACCGATTGCATCATCGCCCATCAATTCGGTTTCACCGACGCGGTGGCGGTGCTGGGCACCGCCTTGGGCGAGGGGCACATCCGCCTGCTGAAACGCTTTGCCGACCGCATCGTGCTGGTGCTCGACGGCGACGAGGCCGGCCAGCGGCGGGCCAACGAGGTGCTGGAATTGTTCGTGGCCCAGCAGGTCGATTTGCGGATCCTCACCCTGCCCGACGAGTTGGACCCCTGCGAATTTCTGCTGGAGCGGGGCGGCGAAGCGTTTCGCCAGTTATTAGAGACCGAGACGGTGGACGCCCTGGACCATGCCATCCGGGCGAAGACCCACGGCATCGACCTGGCCCACGATGTCCACGGCGCCACGGAAGCCCTGGAGCAACTGGTGGCGATTCTGGCCAAGGCGCCGCGGCTGCGGCAGGACACCACGGGGGCCAGCCGGCTGCGGGAGGCGAAGGTTCTGGAGCAATTGGCCGCGCGCTTCCGCGTCCCGGAGGCCGAGGTCCGCCGCCACCTGACCGCCGTGCGACGCAAGGCGGCGGCGCGGTCGCCGTCATCGGTGTCGCCGGCAGCCGGTGCGGCCACCGCCTGGCGTGCGGCGGAGAAGATCGAGCCCGGCGAGCGCGAGTTGTTGGAACTCTTGCTCGGGCATCCGGAGTGCTGGCCGGCGGCCGCGGCGCGATTGCGTGCCGAGCATTTCCTCAGCCCGGCCTGCCGGCGGATTTACGAAACCTGTCTCCAGTTGCTCCAGGCGGGCGTGCAGCCGGAGTTCGACCGGCTGATGCTGGAGTTGGACGAGCCGGCGCTGAAGAACCTCTTGATCGAGCTGGACCAGAGCGAACAAGCGAAGCACCGCCGGCTGGGCGATCCGCCGGCGCTGCTGGAGGAATTGATCAACAAACTCTTTGAAAAGGAGGCGCAAAGGCAGCGTCCCGGCCAGACCGTGGCGCTGCGCGAAGGACGGCTGGACGCCAGCCAGGAAAAAGCCCTCCTGGAGGAGATGCTCCGCCAGGAACGAAGCCGGCATGGTATTTCCGGACCCACGGACGGGTAAGGATGCCAAGGACCGGGCGATCCGCGGCGACGCCCCGCATTGCGTCGCCCGCAGCCGATCGCACCGTGAAGGACACCCAGTGCGCCGCAGGCGCGGCGCAAAAAGGAGTAGCGAGGTGGACCTATTCGACAAGGACTTGCAGGAGTTGGTCGCCCGAGGGAAATCGCAGGGCTATCTGACCTATGACGAGGTCAACGAGTACTTGCCCGACGAGGAAGTCAATCCCGACAAGCTCGACAACCTGTTGATCGCCCTGGAGGAAGAGGGCATCGACCTGGTCAACGAGCCCCCGCCCAAGGAATTCTACGACGTCGGGGAGCAAGCCGAGCAGGACGCCTCGTCGGCCCAACGGCTTGCCGAGAGCGAGGCGATGGCCGAAGCGCCGCCGCCGCCAGCCGATGTGGCGAAGTGGAGCAGCGATCCGATCCGCATGTATCTCTCGCAGATGGCCGAGATTCCGCTCTTGGCCCGCGAAGAGGAAATCTCGCTGGCCAAGAAGATCGAAGTCACCCGCAAGCGATTCCGCCGCAGCGTGATCGGCTGCGCCTTGGCGATGCAGAACACGCTTTCCGCGTTGGAGAAGGTGCATCGCGGCGCGCTGCCCTTCGACCGCACGATCAAGGTCTCGCTGACGGAGCGGTTGACCAAGGAGCAGATCATGGCCCGCATGCCCCATAACCTGGCCACGCTCCAGCATCTTTCGCAGGAGAACCGGCGGGATTTCAGCCGGCTGATCCATCGCCGCACGCCGGCGGCGGCGCGGGTGGAGGCCCGCAAGCGGTTCATTCGCCGCCGCCGCAAGATGCTCATCCTGGTGGAGGAGCTCAGCCTCCGCACCCGCCGCGTCCAGGCCATGATGCGGCAGATGGAAGACACCCAGGCCCGCATGGAGCACATCCGCCAACGTTTGCACACCCTGGTGGCCACCCCGGCCACGCAAGACAAGCGCGTCAGCCTCCGCCGCGAACTCCGCGACCTCATGGTCCTCAGCCAGGAAACGCCCCGGAGCCTCCGCAATCGCTGCGAGCTGATGCGCCGCCAGTGCCAGGACTACGAACAGGTGAAGCGGCAACTCTCCGCCGGCAACCTGCGGCTGGTGGTGTCGATCGCCAAGAAGTACCGCAACCGCGGCCTCAGCTTCCTCGATCTCATCCAGGAAGGCAACACCGGGCTGATGCGGGCGGTCGACAAGTACGAGTACCGCCGCGGCTACAAGTTCTCGACCTATGCCACCTGGTGGATTCGCCAGGCCATCACCCGCGCCATCGCCGACCAGGCCCGCACCATCCGCATCCCCGTGCACATGATCGACGTGCTGAGCAAGCTGCGGAACGTGTCGAAGCGGCTGCTGCAGGAGCTGGGCCGCGAGCCCACCAGCGAGGAAATGGCGGTGGCGGCCAACCTGAACCTCGACGAAACCCGCCGGGTTTTGAGCATGGGACGCCACCCGGTAAGCCTTGACCGACCGGTCGGCGAGAGCGAAGATAGTTGTTTTGGCGAATTCATCGAGGACGGTGGACTGCCCCGACCCGATCGGGCGGCCGGAATTGAACTCCTCCGCGAGAAGATCGATGCCCTGCTTAAGACCCTCACCTACCGCGAGCGGGAGATTATCCGCCTCCGCTATGGGCTTGGCGACGGGTATACATATACCCTGGAAGAGGTGGGACGGATCTTCAAGGTCACCCGTGAGCGGGTCCGCCAGATCGAGGCCAAGGCCGTCAAAAAGCTGCAACACCCCGTCCGCAGCCAGCAACTCGAGGGCTTTCTTGAGCGGGTGGCGGGATGAACGAATCTGTCCCCTCTCCCTCCTGGAGAGGGCTAGGGTTGATACCATTGAAGTAGTCGTAACCAATTTATCCGCACGGCCTTTGGTCTTGGGTCTTGGGCCTTGGGCCTTGGGCCTTGAGACCGTCGTTGGCACCAAGCCCCAGGCCGAAGACCTAAGACCCAAGCCCCAAGACCTAAGACCCAAAATCCAAGACCGCTGCCGGCCCTGTCCCCTCGGACGCCGCCACGGTGGTTGCTCTCGACGGAGGAGGGAAAATAATTCCGGACAATTTCCCCAAGCCGCTGGTCAAAAAGCCAGCGGCTTTTTTCATTGGTTTCCCCAGTCGGATTTATTAGGAGCACCATGTCATCGATACCCAGCGTGAGCCTGGCGGTGCTGCGGACCCTGCACCGCATCCATCGTCAGTTGGCTGATCTCCGCGAGCAGGAGCAGCGTGGTCCCAAGCAGATTCGCGCCACCGAGGCCAACGTCGCCCACCGCGAGCAGGAACTCGCCCGGCTGCGCGACGAGGCCAAGGCGATGCGCCTGGCGGCCGACCAGAAGCAATTGCAACTGAAGTCGGGCGAACAGAAGATCAAAGACCACCGTTTCAAGCTCAACGCCGCGGCCAGCAACCGCGAGTACCAGATCCTTCGCGAGCAGATCGCCGCCGACGAAATGACCAACAGCGTGCTGGAAGACGAGATCATCGAGGCGCTGGAGAAGATCGACCAGTTTCAAGCGGAGGTGGCCGCGGCGGAGACGGCCCTGGCCGCCGGCCGCCAGAAGGCCCAGGAGGTCCGCGGCGAGGTGGAAAGCCGGCAGCCCTTGATCCAGGGCGACCTGCGGCGTCTGGAGAAGGAGTTGAAGGAGTGCGAAGCGTCGCTGCCGCCGACGGTCCGCGAGGTCTACACGCGGGTGGTTCGCCAGAAGGGCGAAGACGCCTTGGCCCAGGTCGAGCTCGCCGACGCCGCGCACGGCGAGGGCTTTTGCGGCGGCTGCCACACGCAGGTGCCCTTGAACGTGCAGGCCGAGATTCGCATGTCGCATCCCAGTTTTTGCAAGACCTGCGGCCGGCTCCTCTACTTCCCCGAGGAGACCACCTTCGGGGCGTAGGGTGGGCATGCCCAGCGTACATTGGGCCCCTGCGACGCACTCGCGGGGCTTTTCCAATCCCTAAATCCCTAAATCCCTAAATCCCTAAATCCCTAAATCCCTAAATCCCTAGTCCCTAGTCCCTAGTCCCTGGTCCCTAGTCCCTTCCTGGTGCATACTGGCGATTGTAGACCTCGGGATCGAAGGGATCGGCCGGCGCGGCCTCCTCGGCCGGAGGCGGGGGCTTGGTCGCGGCATGGGATCCGGCGGGGAGCGGCCGCGGCGATTTCGCCGAGGAGTGGGCGGGCTTGTCGGGCTCGTCGTCCGCCTCCACGGCGGCAGCCGCCCGGACGGCGTCCGCTTTGCCGTCCCGACCGGGGCGCGGCATGGGGCGGCCGCGCGCCGCGCCGGGCGAGAGCAACCGCGGCTGGGCGGCCAGGCGGGCGGCGGGCGTGGTGGACGCGGGGGTTGCCGCCGGTCGATTGTCGGGGCCGACAAGGACCGAGGCGGGGATCTCCGCCGGGCCCGGATGCCCGCTCACCTGGTTGACCCAGTCGGCCAATTGCTTGTAATGGCCGGCCTGGCGGTCGGCGAAGATGGCTGCTTTGAGCGTGCCGTGCGGCCCGCTGATGGCCGCGAGCAGCCGGCTGGCCTGGGCGTCGTTGTAGTCGACGAATTGCAGGACGGCGTGCAAGTTTCGCTGGGTCAGCCGGCGGCCGGGGGGCTGATTCAGCGGTATCCGCATGAGCCGGAAGGCGGTGACCGATTGCGGGCCATGGCAGCCCGAGGCCATGCAATCGTTCATCAAGAGCGGCTGCACTACCTGGGTAAAGGTCTCTACCGCGCCGGGCGGCAGGCCGCGGGTCATGCGGTCGAGATCCACGGCCGAGGGGGCGGCGGCCTTGGCGGTCGGGGCGGCCGGTGGCGAAGGGGGTTCCAGGGCCAGTTCCTGGCGCCGTCGCAGCACCCCCAGCATGGGATGGTTCGGTTCGATGGCCGCCGCGGCGGCCAGTTCGTCGGCCGCGAAACGCTCGAGGTTGTGCCGTTGGCACCATTGGGCCAGCTCCAAGTGGTCCTGGGCGCTGCCGGCCGCGATGGCTGCCCGCTTCCGCTGGTAGCCTTCTTCCAGGGTGCGGCAGTAGAACTCGACGTCCACCGCCCGCAGGCGGATCTCGCCGTCGGAAAAACTGACCAGGTAATGGTCGTCGTCGCGGGTGATTCGTCCTTCCAGCATCTGGCCGTTGCGCAACAGGAGCACGCCCTGGCCCGCCGGCGGCTCGTTTGCCGCCGCCGCCAACACGGTCCAGAAGGCCAACATCGCCGCACAGAGCGTTTTCATATTTTCTCCATCCGGGGCCCGCGAGGATTTGCGGCGCGAAGGGTAGGCAATTGACCCTGCCGGGTCAAGAGCGAACGCGGCCGCTGGCAACCGGCGCTGCCGGGGCATATACTGAGGGGGTGGGCGGGAACCAGGGGCGATCCGTGGCCGCAAACGACGCCGAGCAACGCGAGATCCGCTACTCCGGCAGGGTCCAGGGGGTCGGGTTTCGCTATACCGTCCGGTCGCTGGCCAAACGGACCGCGGTGAGCGGTTTCGTGCGGAACCTGCCGGATGGGCGGGTGCAACTTGTGGTCGAGGGCCCCCCGGCAGAAGTCCACCTGCTTCTCACCCAGGTCCGCTTGGAGATGGGAAGATATATTGCGGCCGTGGAGGAGCAGACGCGGCCCGCTATGGGCCAATTCAAGACCTTCGAGGTCCGCTTCTGAGGGGTTTTGGGGGCGGCGGGAATTGTTAGGATGAGGTTTCTCGCCGGGGCGGCGAACCGCCAGGCCCCCGGCAACGTAAAACCACATCATAGGCTACTGAGAGGAGAGCGGCCGCGGCGCCGTTTGCGGGAGAAATGATGAACTTGTCGCTGGGCAACTCGCTTCCCCTGGCCGTATCCGGCGCGTGGCTGCCGCCGCTGTGGCTCGTGGCGCTTGGGGTGGTGGTGGCGCTGTGGCTGCTGGCGATCGCGGTCGTGGTGCTCCGCCTGGTGGCGCCCAAGGTGGCGGCCATCGCCTGGACCACCGCTAAAGAGGCCCTCTGCCAACCGCTCTTCTACGTGCTGCTGGGCTTCGGGGCGTTCATGCTGGTTTGCATGTTCCCCTTCCTCCCCTACAACACCTTCGGCGAAGACCTCAAGGTGGTTAAAGAGACCGGACTGACGTTGATCATGCTGCTGGCGGTCCTGCTGGCCCTGTGGACGGCCAGCACGAGCATCGCCGACGAGCTGGAAGGCCGCACCGCGCTGACGGTGCTTTCCAAGCCCATCAGCCGCCGGCAGTTCCTCTTGGGGAAATTTCTGGGGGTTCTCGGCCCGGTGTTGATCCTGTTCATCGTCCTGGGGGCCTTGTTCCTGGGGAGCGTCTCCTTCAAGGTCGTCTACGACGCCCGCGAAATGTCGCTGCCGGACCCGGGTTGGCGGGACTGCTGGCACGAGATCGTGCAGATTGCGCCGGGGCTGGGCTTGGCCTTCTTGGAGGCCGTGATCATGACCTCGATCAGCGTGGCCATCGCCACCCGGTTGCCGATGCTGCCGAACCTGGCCATCTGCGCGTCGATCTACGCGCTGGGGCACCTGGTGCCGACGCTGGCCGCCTCGTCCGTGGGGCGATTGGCCGTGGTGGCCTTCATCGCCGATCTGCTCTCGACGATCTTGCCGGCGCTGGACCATTTCGACATGTACGGCGCCATCTCGACCGGCCAGCCGATTCCGGCCGGGTACCTCCTGTTGGCGGCCGTTTATTGCGGTCTTTACAGCACGGTGGCCATGTTGCTGGCCCTCTTGATGTTCGAGGACCGTGATCTGGCCTGAGCGGGGCGGACAGGTACTTCGTCCTGCGGTGTTTCCTTCCCCCTTCCGCCCTCCGCCCTCCGCCTTAACTTCAGACGACGCGGACGTTCTCGGCGCGAGGCCCCTTGGGGCCGCGGCCCTCGACATACTCGACGGTCTGTCCTTCGCGCAGCGACTCCATGGCGACGTCTTCCAGCACGGAATGATGGAAGAACAAGTCGCCCCGTTCCCCTTGAATGAATCCGAACCCCTTCTCAGCAACCAATTTTCGAATCGTCCCTTGCGGCATGAGTGCCAACCCTCCAACATGACGTGTCTTTATAATCCTGATCCCTCTGGCCCCCGATTATAACACCCCCGACAAGGATAGCAAGGGGCGGTCCGGGCCAGTCAACCAAGCGGGACAGTCCCATTTTCGGGCCGACGCTTCGCGTCGCTGCCTGAAAATCGGGACAGTCCCCGGCGACGGGTTTTTCGGCGGCGGCCGCAAGGGGCAAAGGGCGGCGTTTGCTTTTTCGCTGCCGGGGACCGTGCGGCCGGCGACGCCGAAATGCCCCGAGGGCAATGTCTTAACAGCTTGTGGCGCCGCTGGTTGCGACATTTCTTTCCAGCGGCGAATATCTGGCCTTTACGGGAAGGGTCGCAATCGGCAGAATACCTCCCTCCCTGGAGCCATTTCCGATTTGCCCAGCGATCAAGTCGGTGCCGCGCGTGCCACGGGGGAGGGCCGCGGTGGTCAAGGACGACCGACTGCAACAGCAAGGAGTGCTGAACGTGAAAAAGTCCCATCTGATGGCCGTTCTGGCCCTGTGTGCGGCGGGCGGCGTAGTGTGGATGAGCGTGGCGGGGAGCCCCGCCGTGGCGCAGACAGGCCAGCCCCCGGCGTGGCCGGCCACCGCAATCGCCCTGATCGACATCAACGCCATCTTCAAGGAACACCCTACCTTCAAGGGTGAAATGACCCAGATCAACGACGACATGGGCCGTGCCGACGCCAAGGTCAAGACGGAAAGCCAGGACCTCCAGCGCCTCCGCGATCACATCAAGGATTACAACCCGGGGAGCCCGGAGTACAAGGCGGCGGAAGAAGCGTTTGTCAACGGCCAGGCGCACTTGCAGATGGAGGTCCAGAACCTGAAGCAGGAGTTCGTGCTCCGCCAAGCCCAGGTCTATAGCCGCGTCTACCAGGAGATCTCCCAGGAAGTCGACAACTACTGCCGCTACCACGGCATCGCCATGGTGATCAATTTTGACAGCGGCAAGGTGGACGTCAACAAGCCCGAAGAGGTGGCCCGCATGGTCTACCGGCCGGTGGTCTTCCACGACGCGCGGATGGACATTACGCCGCGGATCATCGACATTTTACACCAGCGTCGGCCCGCCGCCCCCGGTGGTTACGGGACGATGCCCACGGCGGAACGACAAGGGGTCGGCGGCGGCGGGCCGCATTATTAACCTTGACGGCGGCTTGGAGGCCGGGCAGGGATCGCCCGGCCGCGCCCTTTCGGACCAATCCCCTTTCCTAGTCATGGACGACGGGCTTCTTGGGATGGACGTAACACGGCCTCAGCGAACGATAGCCGGCCCGGCCACGGTCGAGGGCGTCGGCTACTGGAGCGGGCGCGACGCGCGCGTCGAGTTCCGGCCGGCGCCGCCGCAGGCGGGGGTTGTCTTCGTGCGCGGCGATTTGCCCGGCTGCCCGCGGATTCCCGCCACCATCGCCTGCCGCGGCGAGAGCCCGCTGCGTACGGTGCTGCGGAGCGGGACGGCGGGGGTGGACATGATCGAGCACCTGATGGCGGCCCTGGCGGGGATGCAGGTCGACAACTGTGAAATCTGGGTCAACGCCGCGGAAATACCGGGCTGCGACGGCTCCAGCCTCCCCTTCGTCGCCGCCTTGCAAGCGGCCGGCATCGTCGCGCAAGAGGCGCCGCGGGCGGTGCGGCGGATCCGCCGCGTGTTTCGCCTGGGCGACGAGCAAAGCTGGATCGAGGCCCGTCCCGCCGCGGGCGGCCGCATGACCTTGCAGTACGAGTTGGACTACGGCGCCGGCAGCCCCATCGGCCGGCAATCGCTGGAAATCCTGCTCTCGCCGCGGTTCTTCCACCTCAACCTGGCCCCCAGCCGCACCTTTCTGCTGGAGCCCGAGGCGGCCGCCCTGCAAGCCCGCGGACTGGGGCTGCGGGCCACCTTCCGCGACCTGCTGGTCTTCGGCGCCCAGGGACCGATCCAGAACACCCTGCGATTCCCCGACGAATGCGTGCGCCACAAGATCGTCGACATGATCGGCGACCTCGCCTTGGCCGGCTGCGACCTGGCCGGACGCTTCCTCGCCTATCGCAGCGGCCATCGCCTCAACGGCGAGCTGGTCCGGGCGATTCTGGCCGACAGCGAAGCGGAGGAGAAACCGTGGAGACGATGTGCGTGAGCGGAAACTTCCTGCCACAGCGGACGAAGGAGCCCTGGCGATGAGCACCCGCATTGCCGATCATGTTGCGATCGACCCGCGCGCCCAGATCGACGACGACGTCGAGATCGGCCCGTTCTGCGTGATTGGCCCCAAGGTGCGCATCGGCGCGGGCACGAGGCTGGAAAACAACGTCACCTTGCTGGGCAACGTCACCCTCGGCTGCCGCAATCACCTCTATCCCAACGTGGTCATCGGCGGCGATCCGCAGGACATCAGCTATCGCGGCGCCGACACGCGGGTGGTGATCGGCGACGACAACATCATCCGCGAGTGCGTCACCATCAACCGCGCCACCGAGAAGGAAGAGGGCGTCACCCGCGTGGGCCACGGCAACTTCCTCATGGCCTGTTGCCACGTCGCCCACGACTGCCAACTGGGCGATCACATCATCATTGCCAACGCCACGCTGCTGGGCGGGCACGTCCACATCCACGACCATGCCTCGCTTTCCGGGGCGGTGGCGGTGCACCACTTCGCCACCATCGGCGGCTACAGTTTCGTGGCCGGCGTCAGCGCCGTCCGCCACGACGTTCCCCCTTACATGCTCGTCGAGGGCTACCCGGCCCGGCCCCGCTGCATCAACGCCGTGGGCCTGAAACGCAACAACTTCTCTCCCCAAGTGATCCAGGCCCTGGCCGAGGCCCACCGGCTGCTCTACCGCGCCAAGGTCGGCCTGGACAACGCCTGGGAGATCCTCCGCTCCAACGGCCAGTTGGTGCCGCAGGTGAACAACTTGCTCAGCTTCGTCCAAGGCCAACACGAGGGACAGCACGGCCGCGGCCGCGAACATCGCCGCGCCGCGTGATACAAAGGCGGAGGGCGGACGGCGGAAAAGGGAAGGAACGTACACCCGTGAAAAAGCTCAACCTCGCTGTCATCGGCGCCGGCCGCCTGGGCGGATTCCACGCCGAGAAGATCATCGGCCTGCCCCACGTCGAACTGGTGGCCGTGGTCGATCCGCTGGCGGCCAACCGCAACCGCGTGGCCGCCGAGTGCAACACGCAGGCCCTGGCCGATCCCTCCTCGCTGCTGGGCCAGATCGACGCCGCGATCATCGCCGCCCCCACCCTGTTGCACCATAAGCTGGCCCTGGAACTTTTGCAGTCGGGCGCCCACTTGCTGGTGGAGAAGCCCCTGGCGGCCACGCTGGCCGAGGCCGACGAGCTGGTCGAGACGGCCCGCCGCCATAACCGCGTCCTCCAGGTCGGCCACGTCGAGCGCTTCAACCCGGCGCTGACCGCCGTGCTGCCGCACCTCCGCACGCCGCGACTGATCGACGCCGTGCGCGCTTCCGGCTTCACCTTCCGCTCGACCGATATCGGCGTCGTGCTGGACCTCATGATCCACGACATCGACCTGGTCTTGGCCCTGGTCGGCTCCCAGCCGGTGAAGGTCGAGGCCACGGGCCTGTCGCTCCTGGGCGGCCACGAGGACGTGGCCAACGCCCGGTTGGAATTCGCCTGCGGCTGCGTCGCCACGCTCTCCGCCTCGCGGGTGAGCTACGAGCCGCTGCGCCGCATGACGGTGTGGTCGTCGCGGGCCTATGCGGGCATCGACTTCGCCACGCGGACGACCGCGCTGGTGCGTCCCAGCGAGACGCTGTTGCGGCGGCAGTTCCACGTGGATCAACTCACGCCCGAGCAGGTCGATTATTATCGCGAGCACCTGGCCGAGGAGCATTTACCGCGGGAGCAGAAGCAGTTCCCGGCGGTCGATGCCCTGGTGCTGGAGTTGCAGGATTTCGTCGATGCGATTCGCACGCCACGGCAGCCGCGGGTCACCGGCGCGGCGGGCCGCGACGCGGTGGCCGTGGCCGAGCAGATTCTCCAGCGGATTGCCGCCCACGCCTGGGGCGAGCCGGTCCAGCCGCCGGCCGAAGTGCCCACCGCCGCCCGGCCGAGCGTGGTTCCCGCCCCGCACTTCGACATCTCTTCCGTCGCCGCCCCGCCGGCGCAGCGCGAAGCGGGCTAATATCGCATTTGATAGAGGTGCGGGATCTCGTCGAGTTCGCAATGTGGTAACGCCCGCTGGCACCTTAAAAGACCCGCCCTGCTGACGTGGGTCTGCCAGAGGCGCAGCGATTGAAGTTGGGTCAGCCCCTGGAGGTGCTCCAGGCCGGCATCGCTGACCTCGGTGTTGTGAAGGTCCAGCGTTCGCAGTTGGCTCGACCCTTTCAGGCGTGCCACCCCGGCGTCGGTGATCTTGGTGCCGCTGAGGTAGAGCTCTTGGAGTTGGGGCAATCCTTTGAGGTGGTCCAGCCCGGCGTCGCTGACCCTCGTGCCGCCGAGGCTCAGCCCGCGGAGCCGGGTCAATCCGTCGAGGTTTTGCATCCCGGCGTCGCCCACCTTTGTGCCGTCGAGATAAAGCCATTCGAGTTGGGCCCGCCCTTTGAGGTGGTCCAGCCCGGCGTCGCTGACTTTTGTGTCGCTGAGGCATAGCCCCCGGAGTTGGGTCAATCCTTCGAGGTGTTGCAGCCAGGCGTCGCCGACCTCTGCCCCGGTTAGGTAGACCCCCGTCACGGTGTCGAACAGATCGCTTCCCAGCACCTTCCGCAACCAAGCTGGTTCCGGCGGCTTCGCCCCTGGAATCTCAAAGCCATCCGGATCGCGTTGATAATCATAAGCAACCCACCCGCCGGCCGCCAGGATATCCTTCACCACCTCCTCCTGCTTTCTCGCCTGTTTCCTCGCCACCGCCAGCCAACTGCACGCGACGGCAACGACCACGGTCAGCACGAACAATGAGAGAATGCTGAACTGGAAGCGCAGCCGAAAGGCCAAGGCGGCGAGGAACCAGAGAAACATCAGCACGAAGGCTGCCCCGACCGTCGCCAGGCAAATCACCACCGTCCAGCCCTTATGATGGTTGAAGGCAAACCACTGGAACCACTCGGAAAGCAGCAGAAAGCCCTCGACGGCAAGTAGTCCGAGCACGATGCGGTCCGGTGTAGGGCGGAACCAGCGGCGGCGGGCGGTGAGAGGGTCGGCCATGGCGCTAGTATACCCGAATCGGGGCCGGCGGGTGAATGGACGGCGGCCGCCGAGTGACCAGCGCGAAGCGGGCTAGAACATCCCGCCCCCGATGGTGCATGCCCCGCCGTGATGCGTCAATACGGGCAGGAACGGGCAGATCGTGCAACGCGGCACCGCCCGCCGGAACCTTGACATGCCCGCATCGCTGACGTCGGTAAAGCCGAGGCCCAGTTCCTGAAGTTGCGTCAATCCCTTGAGGCGATCCAGCCCGACATCGCGAACCGTGCTGTCACTGAGGCCCAGCGACCGAAGTTCGGTCAATGCCCTGATGTGTACCAGCCCGGCATCGCTGATCTTGGTGCCGCAGAGGTCCAGCCTTCGGAGCTTCTTCAAGCCGCTAAGGTATGCCAGGCCGGCGTCGTTGACGGCGGTGTTGCAGAGGTTCAGCCGTTGGAGTTGGGTCAGTCCTTTGAGGTGTGCCAACCCGGCATTGCCGACCTTGGTGCCCTCGAGGTCCAGCTCTTGGAGTCGGGCGAGCCCTTCGAGGAGTTGCAGCCCGGCGTCGCTGACCTTAGTGTGTCCGAGGTCCAGCTCTTGGAGTTGGGGCAATCCGTCAAGGTGTTCCTTGAGGTGCTGCAGCCTGGCGTCACCGACTTCTAGGTCGGCAAGGTCGACCAGCGCCACGCTCTCGAATATGTCGTCTCCCATCAGCTCACGCAACCATGGTGGTCCGGGTGGAATCGCACCCAGAATCTCATCGCCATTGGCGTCGAGTTGATAATCGTAAGAAAACGATCCACCGGCCTTCTCAATCTCTGCCACCGCCTCCCGCTGTTTCCTCGCCTTCTCCCTCGCCACCGCCAGCCAACTGCACGGGATGGCGACGACAAGCGTCAGCACGAACAACGAGATGATGCCGAACTGGAACCGCCAACGGAACACCGGCGCAGCGAGAAACCAGAGGAACATCAGCACGAAGAACACGCCGACAGTTGCCACGGCGATCAACATCGTCCAGCCCTTGTGCCGGTTGAAGGCGAACCATCCAAACCACTCGGAAAAGAGCAAGAACGCCTCCACGGCCAGCATTCCCAGCACGAAGCGATCCGGCGTGAGCAGCAGCCAGCGGCGGTGGGGGGCAGAAGCATCGGCCATGACGATAGTATAGCCAAATCCAGTCCGGTGGGTGAACAGACAGCGGCCGCCGGGTGCCGGGTGCCACTGCTGGCTTGTCCAGCAGAGTTGCGTCGCGTGGTAGTTCGGCAC
>JBKQVT010000231.1:0-9568 GCA_052139835.1 Thermoguttaceae bacterium | reverse complement strand
CCAAGCAAGGCCGCGACGAGGACGTGGTGGCTTGGCCCACGGAACACGGCGTTTTGAGCCGGGCGCGCATCGATCACGGGGACCAGGGCGCGATGATCCCCACGTACGAGTTGAAGACCGACGCGGCGATCACCTCCCGGCTCGCCTACTTGCCGCCAAACCCCAAGGTCCGCGGCGACCTGGGCCTGCTGTTCGCCACCTCCACCGGCGGCTACGTCTACGCCGTGACGGAACTTCGCGGCAACCTGGCGTGGAAGTTCCCCACCTCGGAACCGGTGCTCCAGCCGCCCGCCGTGATCGAAGATCGCGTCTACGTCCCCACCCAACTCGGCGGCATGTTCTGCTGCGAGGCCAAGAGCGGCCGCCAACTCTGGTGGGCCCCCCAGGTTCTGCAGTTCGTCGCCGCCAGCAAGCAGCGGGTCTACGCCGCCGATCGCACCGGACGCACCGAGGTCCTCGACGCCATGACCGGCGCGCGGCTCGACGTCCTGTCCACGGAACCGCTGCCGCTGAAACTGCTGAACGTCCAGACCGATCGCCTTTATCTGGCCACCGACACCGGCCTGGTGCAATGCCTCCATGAGATCGAGCAAACTCGCCCGATCCTCCACGGAGAGGACCGCAAGGTGAAGAGGGAGGAAGAGGCGGCCAAACCGCTGCCCAGCGTGAAGAAGCCGAAGAGCGAGCCGGCCGAGGGAGAGCCGAAACCCAAGCCCAAGGCCGCGACGAAGGCCAAGCCCGCCGACAAGTCGGCCAAGAAGACGCCGGCCAAGGCCATCAATGGCGCCAAAAAGAAGCAAGCCGAGGACAGCAACTAATCCGGCCTCGGGTGCGGTTGACATTTCGCCCAAAATCGCTAGGGTGATGGTGCACGCGGACGCCAACTCTTCCTCATGCCAACGCCCGCGGAGCGTGGAGGGCATCGACCATGGACTCGCCTCGTATTCAACGCGCGCTGGTGAGCGTCAGCGACAAGCTCGGCTTGGCCGGCTTCGCCCGCGGATTGGCCGCCGCCGGCGTGGAAATCTTCAGCACCGGCGGCACCCGAGGGCACCTGGAAAACGAAGGCCTCGCCGTCCGCGACGTCGCCGACTATACCGGCTTCCCGGAAATGATGGACGGCCGGCTGAAGACGCTCCATCCCAAGGTCCACGGCGGCATCCTCTGCCGCCGCGACAATCCCCAGGACATGAAGGCGCTGGCCGAGCACGGCATCCTCACCTTCGAGTTGGTGGTGGTGAACCTCTACCCCTTCGAGGCGACCATCGCGCGCCCCGGCGTGACGCCCGCCGAGGCCATCGAGCAGATCGACATTGGCGGTCCGACGCTGGTGCGGGCGGCGGCCAAGAACTACGCCTTCACCACCATCGCCACCGACGCCCGGCAGTACGCACTGATTCTCGACCAGGTTCTGGCCCAGGGCTGCACGACCCTGGAACTGCGCCGCCAGTTGGCCGGCGAGGCCTTCGCGCACACGGCCGCCTACGACCGGGTGATTGCCGATTATTTCGCCGGCGCGGGGGCCGAGCGCCCCTTCCCCGGCGTCTTGCACCTGGCGCTGAAACTCAAGGGGGTGCTGCGTTACGGCGAAAACCCGCACCAGCAGGCCGCCCTCTACGGCGATGCCCGGCCCGGAGGCGCCAACCTCGTCACCGCCAAACAGATCCACGGCAAGGAACTCTCCTTCAACAACCTGCTGGACCTGGACAGCGCCCTAGCGGTGGTCCGCGATTTCGACCGCCCCGCCGCCGCGGTCATCAAGCACAACAACCCCTGCGGGGCCGCCGTCGCCGACCGCCTGGCCGACGCGCTGGGCCAGGCCCTGGCCGGCGATCCGCTCAGCGCCTTCGGCTCCGTGCTGGGGCTGAACCGCCCCCTGGATGCCCCCACGGCCGAAGTGCTTTCCGCCCCGGGACTGTTCGTCGAGGCCGTCGTCGCCCCCGACTTCGAGCCCGCTGCCCTGGAAATCCTCACCACCAAGCCGAAGTGGAAGAACAACGTGCGGCTGATGAAGGTCGGCCAACTCGACCGCGGCACGCCGCAGTGGACCTTCCGCCGCCTGGAAGGGGGCATGCTCGTCCAAGACGCCGACGTGTTGGCCGACCCGGAAGACCAATGGAAGGTCGTGACCCAGGCCACCCCCTCCGCCGCGCAAATGGCCGACCTCCGCTTCGCCTGGGCGATCGTCCGCCACGTCAAGTCCAACGCCATCGTGGTGGCCAAGGACCTCATGCTGCTGGGCACCGGCGCCGGGCAGATGAGCCGCGTCGATTCCGTCCAGATCGCCCTGAACAAGGCCGGCGACCGGGTCCGCGGCGCCGTGCTGGCCTCCGACGCCTTTTTCCCCTTTCCCGACTCGATCGAGGCCGCCGCCGCCGCCGGCATCGCCGCCCTCATCCAGCCGGGCGGCTCCCGCAACGACCCACAGTGCATCGACGCCTGCAATCACCACGGCCTGCCCATGATCTTCACCGGCCGCCGACACTTCAAACACTAACGGAACTAAGGATGAAGGATGAAGGATGAAGGATGAAACCGGCCTTCATCCTTCATCCTTCATCCTTCATCCTTCTCATGTCCCTCCTCGACCAGATCGTTGCCCAGACGCGGCGTGAAGTGACGGCCGCCCGGACGCGCGTCTCCGCGGAGGCGCTTCGCGGGCAACTGGCCGCCGCGCCGCCGCCGCGCGATTTCCTCGCCGCCCTGGCCGGCGGCCCGCCCATCCGCCTCATCGCCGAGGTGAAAAAGGCTAGCCCCTCCCGCGGCCTCCTCCGCGCCGATTTCCAGCCGGACGAAATCGCCCGAATCTACCAGCGCCACGGGGCGGCCTGCCTGAGCGTGCTGACCGACCAGCCGTATTTTCAGGGCAGCCTCGACCACCTCCGCGCGGTCCGCGCCGCCGTGGACCTGCCGCTGTTGCGCAAAGACTTCATCATCGACCCTTACCAGGTCCTCGAAGCCCGCGCCGCGGGCGCCGACGCCGTGCTCCTCATCGCCGAATGTCTCGACGACGACCTGCTCCGCCGGCTGTATGAGGAGATCGTCACGCTGGGCATGACGCCGCTGGTCGAATTGTACGAGCCGGCCAACCTGCCGCGGGTGCTATCCCTGGGCGCCCGCCTGGTGGGCATCAACAACCGCGACCTCCGCACCTTCCACGCCGACCTGGAGCACACGCTGCGTTTGCGCGGGCAGATTCCCCCGGATCGCCTGGTGGTGGGCGAAAGCGGCATTCGCTCCCGCGCCGACGTGCTGCGGCTGGAGGCCGCCGGCGTCCAGGCCATGCTGGTCGGCGAGACGCTCATCACGCAGCCCGACATCGGCGCCGCCGTGGACGAACTGCTGGGCCGCGGCGCCGGCCCGTAGAGGCCGTCCCCTCTCCCTCCGGGAGAGGGCTAGGGTGAGGGCGAATCGGCGCAGACCCGTAAATCCCTCCTACAGCAGGCTCTCCAGCAAGAGCCGCATCTTGCGCATCTCGGCCGCCTGGTCCAGGTCCGGCATCGGCAGGATGTCGACGCACAGCGCCCGATCGTAGCCGACCTTGTTCAATTGATTGATGAGCCGGCCGTATTCGATCTCGCCCTGACCGACGCGGACCTGCAACTGCTCCTTGCTGGTGTCGCGGAGGCGGACGTGATAGACGTACTTCATCACCTGCTCGAAGCTGCCGCCGCGATGCGGGCCGTAGACAAAGTGGCTGGGATCCAGCGAGATGCCCAGCCCCGGCACGCTGTCGCAGAGCACCACGGCGGTGTCGGGGTCTTGCGACATCCGCCCGGCCTCGGTCAACAGGCCGACGCGGACGCCTTCCATCGTGGCGATGCCGGCCAGGGCCCGCAGCCGCTCGACTTCGGCGTTGAACGGCGTGCCCAACTCGCCCGCCCGCACCGTCAACGTCACCACCTTGACCGCCTTGGCCACCTTGCAGCAGGCGGCGAATTGGGCGTAATACGCGCGCTCGTCGGTCATCTCCATGTCCACGCTGAAGGCACAGGCGGTCAGGCGCTGCGTCTGGCGGCAGGTGTGGATGGCGGCCTCCACGTCGGCCAGCACCGCCGAGGGCTTCAAATGGCCGTCCGCCTCATGGATCATGATTTCCACGCTCGTATATTCCAGATCGACCAGCCGCTGCAACGCGGCGTCCAGCGTCAGGTCGGCGAAACAGCGGGTGGAGGCGGCAACAAACACGGGCAGATTCCTTCACGGCTCGGGGTTCAGGTTCCGGGTGCCACTGGCACCCAAAGGCCCATAGCTTACCCCCAGGAGGCCCTGGAAGGCAACACCAGCGGCCGGCGGGGCCACCCGGGGGCATTGCCTGGAGGGGGATGCGGGGTAGAATGGGGCTTTCGCCGCCTTGCCCCCCTTTTGCAAAGGAATTGCCATGGACGCCACCCCTCCGGAGGGAGCCCAACCTTCTCAGCCCATCCTCACCGCCCAGGTCGTCCGCGAAGTGCCCTCGCCGCAGGCCCCCCGGCGGCGGAGCGGCTGGAAACGCTTCCTCACCACGCTCTTCGTGCTGGCCTTCCTCGGCTCCCTGATGTTCAACCTCATGCTGCTGGCCGTGGTCGCCGTCACGGCCCTGGGCAGCGAGCACCGCCTCCAGGAAAAATACGTCTCCCACAATCGCCACGCGGCCGACAAGGTGGCCGTCATCAGCGTCGAGGGGGTCATCTCCGATTCCGACGACAGCCTCGGCTTCGTGAAGCGGCAGATCGACTGGGTCATCGAGGATAAAAACGTCAAGGCCGTGGTGCTCCGCGTCGATTCGCCCGGCGGCACCGTCAGCGCCAGCGATTACATCTACCACCACCTTTGCGAGATGCCGACGGTGGGGAAGCGGAAGATCCCCCTGGTGGTCAGCATGGGCGGGATGGCGGCCAGCGGCGGCTATTACATCTCCATGGCCGTCGGCCATGAACCCAAGACCATCTTCGCCGAGCCGACCACCTGGACCGGCTCGATCGGCGTGCTCATTCCCCACTTCGACCTCGCCGGCTTGATGGACAAGGTCGGCGCCAAGGAAGACTCGGTGGTGAGCGGGCCGCTGAAGGAAATGGGCAGCTTCACCCGCCCCATGACCCCGGCCGAGCGCAAGGTCTTCCAGGCCCTGGTCGACGACAGTTTCGGGCGTTTCAAGGAGATCGTCTGCTCCGGCCGCGCCCGCTTCGAGGCCGACCATGCCGCCTTGGACAAGCTGGCCACCGGGCAGATCTTCACCGCCCAGCAGGCCAAGGAAGCCGGACTGGTCGATGAGATCGGTTTCCTCGAAGAGGCCGTCGACCGGGCGATCGAATTGGCCAAGCTCGACGAGAAAAAGGTCCAAGTCATCCGCTACGTGCCCGAGTCCCGCTTCGCCAGTCTCCTCCTCGGCGGTCAAGGCGAGGGCCGCGTGACGCTCGACCTCCGCATGTTGCTGGACCTGTCTTCCCCGCGGGCCTATTACCTCTGCACCTGGCTGCCCGCGCTGGCCGGCAGCGGCAAACGCTGACATCCCCGGGGCGCTGAATCCCGACCGCATCAAGTGTCTGGGCAGAATCCGTTGCTGGCTCTTGCGGTCACTCACCGCCCCCTTGCTCGTATGCTTCTCGCTCGAACGGATTATCCCGATAGGGCCTGCGTCGCGTCAGCCAGAGCACCAGGCAACAGCCCAGGTACGCAGGCCCCATCAGCGGCCCCCATCGCTCGAACTGGCGAACGTGGACCAGTTCGTGGGCGCGGGAAATGTCTAGGGCGGCGGCGGTCTGCCCAAGGACCGTGTGGCCCAAAGTGAAGGCTGTTGCACCTTCGCCGCAGAAGAATTGCTGCAAGAGCCACTTCACGCCGCCGCCGTAGAACTCGATCACGCGGCCACGGATGCAGACGCGGCCACCCGTGCAGACGCCGATCATGCCAAGGCCCAAGCCAAGGAGCGTATACGGCGAAGCCCAGAGTACGGCGAGAAGTCGAAGGGGGGCGTTGACGAAGGTGAGATTCGACGTGACTTCGCTCGCGTTTGTCAGGCGCCTACCTGGCTTCGCTTTGTATCCCAATTTCTCGGCTTGGGCGAAATCGGCGTCTGCTTTGGCTTTGTCGTCTTTCTGCCAGTATGAATAGCCCCTAGCATAGAACGTGTACCCATTTTTCGGATTGATCCGAATCGCCGTTGTGTAGTCGGTGATCGCTTTGTCGTGCTCACCCTTCTTGCCGTAGGCGCAGCCACGATTGTAGTACGCCTCGGCATCCTTCGGGTTGAGTAGAATGGCCTCGGTGTAGTCAGCAATCGCCTTGTCGTGGTCACCCTTCTTGACGTGGACCAAGCCACGATTGTAGTACGCCCCGGCATCCTTCGGGTTGAGTCGAATGGCCTCGGTGTAGTCAGCAATGGCTTTGCCGAACTCACCATTCTTAGAATAAGCATAGGCCCGCCCACCGTAGACTTCGGCATGTCGTGGATCGAGCCGAATGGACTCCGTGAAGTCCGCAATGGCCCTGTCTGGGTCGCCCTTACTCAAGTATGCGTTACCTCGGTTGTAGTATCCTTTTGGCTTCGCGTCGAGACGAATAGCGTCTGTCCAATCTGCAACGGCGCTATCAATATCAGCCTTGTGCCAAAAGACGACTCCTCGGATATTGTATGCCACGGCCCATTGCGGTTTGAGCCGAATGGCCTCCGTACAGTCCGCAAGCGCCTTGTCGAACTCGCCCTTCCTATCGTAAAGTAGGGCTCGACTATAAAATGCTAGAGGCAACTTCGGGGCGAGGCGAATAGCCTCGGCACAATCCGCAAGGGCTTTTTCAAGATTACCCTTCCGCCCATAGACCATTCCTCGAGCACAGTATGCCTCGGCTCGCTGCGGGTCGAGGCGAATCGCCTCCGTGCAGTATGCCTCGGCTCGCTGCGGGTCGAGGCGAATGGCCTCGCTCCAGTCGGCGATGGCCTTGTCGAAGTCGCCGCTACGGCCGTGGGAATCACACCGACAGCAATATGCCTCGGCCATCATCGGATCAAGCTCGATGGCCTTGTTACAGTCGGCGATGGCCTTGTCCCATTCGCCTTTTCGCAAGTAAGCTTGGCCCCGGCTGGAGTATGGCTGAGCGTCTTCTGGATTCCGACAAATGGCCTCCGTGTAGGCAGCGATCGCTCCATCGAAATCGCCTTGGTCTCGCAGCACATTGCCTTGCTTTGTTGCTTCCTCTTCTGGGCTGCTCATGACGAGTTCTCTTTCCCATGCCCGAGGGACTCATTTCTTGCCGGTCGTCGTCGCGGGCACCGAGGCCGCAATCTTCTCGTCCGGCACGCCCAGGGCCCGCAAGATGGCCACCGCCATGATCGCATCGCCCAGCGGGTTCATGTGCGCGCCGTCGACGGTCAACCACCAGGTCCTCTTGTCGGCTGGCAACTCCTGCTTCAAAACCATCCGGAGCTTGGTGTGCAGATCGACATCGGCTAATCGCGCTAGCGCAGCCGCAGCCCCCGTCCGCTGCAAGGCCGTGAGGAAGATGGCGTGCATGTCGATAAGTTGACACTTCTTCTCGGCGGCAATCTGTCTTTCGGCCTCGACGTAGGGGAGCAGCCGCTTGTTGGCTTCCGTGGTGACGTCCTCGCCGATGAAGGTGGGCGTCACCAGGATGACCTTGATGCCGGCCTTTTGCGCCGCATCGACCATCGTGGTGACGTTCTTCTTGTACTCCGTCAAATACTTCTCGTCGGCGGGCAACGGTTTTCTGTTGGCATCCCAGAGGTGTTGCCACACGTCGTTGATGCCGATGGCGATGATCACATAAGCCGGCTTGTGTTGCACCACGTCCTTGTCGAACCGCGGCACGAGGTGCTCGGACCTCTGACCGCCCATGCCCGCGTTGATCACCTTGGGAAGTTTCATGCCGGGATACTGCTTGGCCAGCACGGCGTCGATGACGCGGACAAATCCGGTATCCCTGTTGCTGCCTTCGCCCGTGATCGAATCGCCGATGGCGACAATCTTTTGGCCGCTCTGGAGTTGGAACTCCTTGGGGGAATCGGCCGGGGCCGGGCCAATCAGGGCCAGTACCGTGGCAAACAGCTTGACAATCCCAGGCGCCATTTTCTTATCTCCTTTGTTGCACGGGTCCAGGTGTTGTTGCGGCGGCCGCGAATTGCGGACTCCTTCTCGCCGCACATCCTCTTGAGTTTACCCAGATTCGCGGCGATTGCAACTGGGGATTCCTGCCGTGCCACGGCTGACAGTATCCGGCACAGGCCCTGTGCCGCCCCGTATCCGTCACACCCCGTATCCGTCACACCCCGTATCCGTCACACCCCGTATCCGTCACACGCCGTGTGACGATTCTCCGTGCCCGTCACAGGCCCTGTGACGTTCGTCCGCACACAGCGTGTGCGGCGTACGACCGCCGTGCGCCACTGGCTCCGCCAGTGTTTCTTGTGGTTCCGTTATTGCCATCCGTCTCCCCTCTCCCTCCGGGAGAGTGCCAGGGTGAGGGCTGTCCGAATTCCGACTTCCGAATTCGCGTTTCATCCTTGATCCTTTATCCTTCATCCTTGCTTATGACGCCCTCACCGCACACAGCGTGTGCGGCGTACGATGGCCGTGTGCCACTGGCTCCGCCAGTGCTTTTTGCGGTTCCCTTGTTGTCTTCCTTCCCCCTTCCGCCGTCCGCCCTCCGCCTTGTTTCCCGCCCTCCGCCTTACCTCACGTTGCCGGGGATTCCTGCCGTGCCACGGCCGACAGTATCCGTCACAGGCCCTGTGACGCCCTCACCGCACACGGCGTGTGCGGCGTACATCGTGCTCCACGTTGCCGGGGATTTCTGCCGTGCCACGGCTGTCTCAGCCGTGCGACCCGCGGCGACGGCACCAACGACGCCCGAAGGAGTCGCGGGCCTCTCTGCGCACAACCATCGAAAGAATTTCCCGGGATTAGCCGTTCTGCCGAAGACCGAAAAAAACTGCTGATCCCCTTAAACGTCCCCGGCCCCTTTAAGCGTCCGCAGCGGTTGCAGCGACCGCCATCTTGGCGTACTCCGGGTTCAATTCGATGCCGAGGAATCGCCGCCCGTTTTCCATGGCGATGCGGCAGGTCGTGCCGCTGCCGGCGAAGGGGTCGAGCACTAGGTCGCCCCGGTTGCTGCACGCGAGTATGATTGGTCTCACGAGTCGATCAGGAAAGGTCGCATAGTGGCGCACCGGCGAATCGCCGGCCGGAAGCGCCCAGACGTCGGTCGGCAGGCACCCTTTTGGGTTCAGCCGAAACGTTTTGCCGTGGCGCATCCGCGAAGCCTTGTCGTTCGGCCGCCGCTCGCTCTTCGGCCCCCCGTACACCTGGCCGTTGCCCCATCGCCTTTTCGTGGCGCCCGCGTAAGGGACCCTGATGGCGTCGGCGTGGAAGGTGTACTTGCCGGGGCGCTTCGTGAGGAAAAGAACGTGCTCGTGGCCGGAACGCCACCGGTTTCGCGGGCTTTCCGGGGGCGGGTCGAGCTTGCTCCAGATCAAGTCGTTGCGCACCGTCCAGCCGATTTCGTCCGCGGCCAGGGCGAGGCGGTGAGGCACCAGCAGCAGCTTCTGCCGCTCGTAGGTGTCGCCGACGACGAA
>JBKQVT010000230.1:0-10929 GCA_052139835.1 Thermoguttaceae bacterium | reverse complement strand
CTAACTACAAGCACGCCAAGAGGTAACGGATTTCGTCCTCGACTTCGTCCGGGCCGGCCACCGTCTGGGCGATCTCCGCCCGCAAGAGGGCCCGATAGCGGCGGCGGAGGCGGTGGGCGGCCACCTTCACGGCCCCCTCGCTCATGCCCAGTCGGCCGCCGAGGGCCGCATAGCCGCCGGCCCCCGCGCCGGTCAGCGTGTCTTTCAGCGCCTCGAACAGCGCGGCCTTGCCCTCGCCGAGCAGTTCATCGTGCAGCCGCGAGAGGACCCGTTCCAGGATCGACAAGGCCCATTGCTTCTCGAACATCTTTTCGGGCGTGAGGTCCTGGGCCGGCTCGCGGGCGTAGCGGGTCTCGGCATCGAGGCGGTCCAGCGAGAGGACGACCTGCCCTCCGCCGCGCTTCTGGGCGCGGTCGCGATCGCGCTGGTCGGAGAGGAAATGTTTCAGGGCCGCCAGCAGGAAGGAGCGGAACTTGCCCTTGCGGCGGTCCACGGCGGCCAGGAAGTGCGGTCCCAGCAGCCGGGCGAAGAACTCCTGCGTGAGGTCCTCGGCCTCGTGCGCTTCATGCCCCCGGCGGCGGAGGAAGGCATAGAGCGGATACCAATAGGTGCGGCACAGCTCGGTCATGGCCGCGGCTGCCCGCGACGGTTCCTCCCCGCGTGCGGCGGCCAGGACGACGGTCCAGTGCGTGGCGGCGAAGCCCGCGGCGCGGGAGGGGCCAGGAGTGGATTGCTGTCTGGGCATCACAGCAGTCAGTTGCCTATCAGCGTATGATCCATGAACAACACTCCCCCGGAGTCCTCGCCGCTGCAGGGCACCAACCGGAGAACGATTCTTCCCTTAATAACGATTCTTCCCTTAATGTCGCGGTAGTCGTATTGCACTTCCCGGCCGGACCAGATGTGATTGCGGCCGCCCGGGAGCATTGGGCCCGTCCGCTCTGGCTTCGCCACGACCGCGCCGACCTTGCCAAGCCGGCGGGATATTCTGGCTGTAGCGTCGTCCAAGAAATCGCTCGGCAGCTTAGCGCCCTTGGCAAACGACCATTCCCCGTGCTCGAACACCGCGCCTGCGCCTGGGTCACAGTGAACGCCACCGCCACTGTCCGCAACACCGATGTTTCCAAGGGCTTCAGCGATGACGGGATAGACTTGCAATGCCTGATGTCGTGTGTCGCGTTGAACGTCCAGCCGATGCTGCCAAGTGATTTCCGCGACCAGACAAGCCACGAGGGTGGTCAAACCCAGGAGCGCCCCCAGGCTGAACTGCAAACGTCGGCGTCCGCGGCCGGCGTCGGCATCGACGGTCGGGTCCAACTCCGTCCGCCCGTGGCGCCTGCCGATGAAGTAGCAAGCGACCGAAACGCCGAAGATCGCCATGGTCAACAGAAACCAATGCCACGGGTCGGCCGGCAGCACCAGCGCGGCGACGACGCAAGAGACGGGCAAGACCAACAGCAGGGCGGCGGTTCTATTGTGCATGGGACCTTCCTGCGAGTATTGGCCGGGGGTTTGGCCCTTGGTCGAGGCCGCCGGGTGAGACCGACACCCCCAGGATAATCCCGCCGCAAAGAAAAGCAAGCTGGGCGCAAATTCGGAATTCGGAAGGCGGAATTCGGGAAGGCGAAACCGCAAGCGTGCGGCCCGCCTCTTCATCCTTTATCCTTTATCCTTCATCCTTCTTTCTTCCTTCCCCCTTCCGCCCTCCGCCCTCCGCCTTCCCCGCACTACTCCGCCAGCCGGCCCGTGCTGCACTCGAATTTCGCCCAGAAGGGGTGCAGGCGATCGCCGCGGGCGCGGACGTCTTCCAGCAGCGTCTCCAGGTTGGGGGCGAGGTTCGTGGAGTGATTGTTCATCTTGCGGCCGTTGACCACGATGCTGATGGGGTGCTGGAAATCGAACATCCCCGGGGCGAGCCAGACGGTCAGCCGCGAGGCCGCGGTATGGATCGAGAGGTTGTTGTTGGCGGTGATTTTGGCGGTGACCTGGGCGGGGCGGGTGCCGCGGGGCGGCGGCCAGTCCTCGGGGTTCACCATGGTCCGCGACGGCATGCCGGCCAGTTCCACCCACCAGAAACAGTAGTCGCCTTCGCGCATCGTGGCGCAGTCGAAGTCGCGGGAGAAGAAATCGCGATGGAAGCGGCCCAGCCAATCGACCAGCCGCTGCATCTCGTCGGAGAAGTGCTCGTGGCCGCGGCCCTGGTACTCGACGACGGTGGCGTTGTAGCCGGCGCGGAGGTAATGGTCCAGCTCGGTGGCGTTCTTGCTCATTCGGCTGTCGTCGAGGTCGCCGCCGACGAGGTAGAAGGGGAGGTTCTTGGCGTTGCGGCGATAGAAGGCGCAGAAGCGGTCGGCCACGGCGACGATGGGGATGACGCCGGCCCAGAGGTCGGGGTGGGCCAGGCCCATGTCCCAGGCGGCGTCGCCGCCCATGGAATGGCCGCTGAGGAAGACGCGGTCGGTATCGACGGCGAAGCGCCGGCAGGCGTCGCGGTAGCAGCCCAGGACCATGGTGTGCTCGCGGACGGTGTAGCGGTAGGTGTCTTGATGCTCGCCGGCCCACTCCGGCGCCAGGACGATGTAGCCGATGCGGCCGGCCTGTCCGGTGCGGCCGGTGCGGCCCCATTCGCCCGCCCACCAGTTGATCTGGTTCTCGGCCGTGCTGCCGGCGCCGTGGAGGGTGACGATCATGGGGTAGCGGCGGTAGGGGTTGTAGTCCGGCGGCAACTGGACGAGGTAATGCACGGGGGCTTCCTTGGGCAGGATCGACACCTCGAGGTCGTAGTAGCCCGGCATCTTCTTGGAAACCGGCGGGGGCAGGTCGTAGGGGGGCTTCATGTGGGCGATCATCTGCGCCAGCATGGTGGGCGTGGCCGCTTCTTCCGAGGGCAGTTCGTGGGCGATGCGGACCCGGTTCAGCTTGGCGGGCTCGTTGAGGTACTGCCGCACCATGTCGCGCAGGCGGGCAATGGACAGCGCGGTGCCGAGCTTCGTGGTCGCCGCGTCCGGACCCAGCAGCCAGCCGCTGACGGCCAGGGCCAGCTTGTCCTCGGTGGGCACGCTGGGGTCGTCGACGTTCTGCAGGAAGGTCGCCATCCGGTCGAGGGTGTCGTAGCTCAGGTCCTGGGCGATCTCGTCGCGCAAGGGCCGCAGCGCCCGCCGCGTGTCAGAGTCCTTGACCTTGGCCAGCAGGGCGTCGATCTCCTGGACCGCTCTCTTGCCGCGGGCCAGCAGGGCCTCGTATTCCTGGATCATCCCCCGCACCGCCTGGAGGGTCTCGCCGGCGACGTCGTCGGCGGGGAAACGCCTCAGCATCGCCAGCACGAGCTGGTGTTGCCCGGCGTCGCGGCGCATCTTCAGTTCCCGCAGCACCCGCTTGGCGCTGAACTGCCGCAGGTCCCGGATCGTCGGCTCCAATCGCGCCTTCGCCTCGGTGTTGTCGGGGAACATCCGCAGCGCGGCTTCGAGTTCCTCGCGGGCCTCCTCGAAACGTTCGGCCTGGAGGAAAAAGTTCGCCACTTTCTGGTACTCGCCGATGTCCTTGGGGTTCTTGATCTGCCTCATCAGCACCTTGTGGAGGATGTCGCGGGGGATCGAGCTGGTGGCGATCCGCATGTCCCATACGTAGGGGCTGATCCCCTCGACCTTGGTCCACTCCGGCGTGATCTCGGTGATGCCCTGGGTGAACTCCAGGGGGCCGTGGACGGTGTCCATGGTGATGCGGCGGCGGCCGAATTCGTCGAACGGCCTGACGCGGAGGAAGGGCCCGACCGTCGCCACCCTGGCCCCGGTGCTCCTCGACGGCTGGCGGACGCGAAACTTCTCCGGCACCTGGAGTTGGCTGTCGGCACGGATTTCCTGGACCTGCTGCTGGGAGACGAAAGTCCGCCGCAAGTTGTCGTCGAGAAAGACGATGGGCGTGTCTTTCCTGCTGTTGGCGTCGGGCAGCAAGTTCATGTCGGCCAGGCCGGAGGTCTTGCCGAGATTGCCCTTGAGGAGGCGGCCGTCCTTCATCAGCACTTCCGTGGCCGAGAGCGTGCCGGCGCCCCATGGCCAGGCGACGGCGCAGACCAGCGCCGCCCGCAGCAATGCATGTGGATTACAGCCCCGTCGGTGTGCCATGTGAAGGACCGGTCCTCTCCCCTGCCCCTACCTCCATTGTGGTCTCTGGCGAGGCCTTGTCAAGCAAAGCCGCCCGCCGCGGGCAGCCCCGCAATCGCACCCCCCCGGCCGCCGACCGCCTTGACAGCCGACGCGCCACCCGGCAGAATTGCAGAAATGAGGGGCAAGATCATGGACCATAAGCCCTGTGCCTGCCGGGCAATTCTCCCCGTCGTCGCGGCCTTGCTGGTGTTGCCCATCGCCATCAGCGTGCTGGTGGCGGTTTCTGCCCTTCTGGTCGCCATGGGTGACGCCACCGGTGGGGTAGTGGTGAAATATATCGCACTGGCCTGCGGCGTTGTTTGGGTCACCGGGCTGATCGCGCTGGTCCTCCTCCAGGGGCTGCACGCCGCCTGCGAAGCCGGCCGCCCGCGCGACACCGGCCTTCCGGAGGACGACAACGACGAGGACCATCGCCACCCAGCGCCCTAGTCGAGTGCCACTGGCTTTGCCAGTGCGCGTCTGAGCCCCTGGCAGAAAGGCACTGGCAAAGCCAGTGGCACCCTATGCTGAATCACGTTCTCGACATCGTCGGGCAACTGGGATCGTGGGCATACGTGATTGTCTTCGCGGTGGTGTTTCTCCAATTCGCCGCCTTCTTCGGTTTCCTCTTTCCCGGCGCCACCATGGCGGTCTTCGGCGGATTCCTGGCCTCCCAGGGGGTCTTGCAACTCGGCGTCGTGGTGGCGGTGGTTTCGGCGGCGTCGATCGGGGGAAATCTCGTCGGCTACTACTTCGGCCGCCGATTGCGCCGCCCCTGGATCCTCCGCTACGGCGGCCGCTTCGGCGTCCGCGCCCGACACTTCGAGCGGGTCGAGCGGTTCTTCGCCCGCTACGGCGGCCTGACCGTGCTGCTCGGCCGCCTCTCGCCCCCGGCGCGGGCCCTGACGCCCTTCGTGGCCGGGGCGTCGCAACTCCGCTTCCGCACCTTTCTCCTCTATAGCGTGCTGGGCGGCATCCTGTGGTCGACCGTCACCGTTCTGCTCGGCTACCTGGCCGGGGCCAGTTGGCTGTATGCCGAGCAATGGCTGGGCGGAATGGAGATCGTCGTTCTGGCGACGATCATCGTGGCCGCCTGGCTGTTTTGGGCCTGGCACCGCCGGCGATGAGCCAAACCGTTTGGCGTCAATCGAAGATCCAGGCAGGGGTCTGCCCCGGAACAATGAACGCCGCGGAGGGCGCGAGCCTTGTGTTTCCCCCCTCGGCGCGGTAGACTGACCGCTCGATTGTGCAGGCGCGAGGCAAAGGAGCAAATGCGGCAGCCCAGCGTGTTTCGGAAAGGTAGAGGTGCGAGAATGATCGGCAGGATCGACCGCGTTCCGCTTCGGGATGTTTGGAAGCACGAGGCCCGCGATTTTACGAAGTGGCTTGAAGAGAACATCGAAGTCCTCAACGAAATCCTGGACCTCAACTTAACGGCAGCTGAGCGAGAGAGAGGCGCCGGGGACTTTAGCGTGGACCTCGTTGCCGAGGACGATAAGGGCAACCCCGTCGTCATCGAGAACCAACTTGAGAGGACCGACCACGACCATTTGGGCAAGCTCATCACGTACTTGACCGCTGTTGGGGCCCGCGCGGCGATCTGGATCGCCTCCGATCCACGGCCAGAGCATATCAACGCCGTCTCGTGGCTCAACGAATCAAATGCCGCCTCGTTCTACCTGCTCAAGGTCGAGGCTGTTCGCATCGGCGACTCCGAGCCCGCACCACTGCTGACACTCATCGTCGGGCCGAGCAAGGAAGGCCGGGAAGTAGGCGAGACGAAGAAGGAGTTGGCTGAGAGGTATGAAATCCGACACAATTTCTGGGCCGGCCTGCTCGACTATGCAAAGGCCAAGACGAAGTTACACACGGGCCTCACCCCAAGCGAATATAACTGGATGGGAACCGGCGCGGGCCTCAGAGGCCTGTCCTACAACTACGTGGTCACGAAACACGCTACCTCGGCTGAACTTTACATCGACCGGGGGAAGGGGGCCGATAGCGAGAACAAGGCAATCTTCGACGAACTGTATGCTGCCAAAGACGATGTTGAGCGAGTTTTTGGCGGATCGTTGGAGTGGCAATGCCTTAAAGACCGCCGCGCGTGCCGAATTCGAGACCAAATCATGGTAGGCGGCTGGCGAGATGACCCAGCAAAATGGCCGGACGTGTACGCCGCAGCGGTCGGCGCTATGGTGCGCCTGGAGAAGGCACTGAAGCCGCACATCCAGAGTTTGAAGTTGTGAATGACGGTGCGTAAGGATTAGTGATAGCCGAAGCGACCCCAATACGTGTGAACCGCTCGCGAGGTGATATAATACAAGCAGGGGACTCGCGGCTTTAATGGAGGTAAAGATTATGGTTTATCGAGGCCACGTGGAAAACGGCATGATCCGCTTGGAGGGCGCCGTTGTGCTGCCCGAGGGGGCCGCGGTGCGCGTCGAACTGGCGGCGGAGAAGGACCAATTCGATCCCAATGCCCCGCCCATTGAAGAGGTGTTGGCTGCCATCATGGCAGATGTGCCTGAGGAGGAGTGGAAGCGTCTGCCGGCCGACTTGACGGACCACCTCGACCATTACATTTACGGGACGCCGAAGTAATGCGCAAGGTCTTCGCAGACACGCTCTACTGGGTAGCGACTGTCAAGCCTGGAGATGCCTACGCGGCGGCGGCCAGGGAAGCCCGTGACGCTGTCGGACGATGTATCGTCGTGACGACGGATGAAGTGCTCTATGAGTTCGTGACCACACTCGCGAAGGGCGGGCCGACGCTTCGGCGGAAGGCGGTGCAGATCGCAAGGAGCCTCCTTGATAATGCGAACGTCAAGGTCATCCCGCAGTCGCGCGAGTCTTTCCGGCTCGCGTTGGACCGATTTGCGAAGCGGCCCGACAAGGATTACAGTCTTACGGACTGTTCGTCAATGAACGCCATGGACACGGAGGGCGTGAGAGATGTTCTGACCCACGACCATCACTTCGAGCAAGAGGGTTACAACGTCTTGATTCGCTCGGTTCCCAGTTCGTAGGTGGATCGAGGGGCACCGACGCGTAGCGTTGGTCGCGAGCCCCACCAAGAGAACAAAACGCCGGCTGAATCCTCTGCGGTCGGCAAAAAAGGAACGAAGGGCGTCCGGGAACTACGTCGAAGCAACACGAACAACGGCCACGGTTAGGGCATAGTCCTTGGGTAGGAGGATTCCACGCAAAGGCGCCAAGTCGCAAAGGCGCAAACGGAGGGAGAAGAAGAGGAAGGTCGGATTGCTCCACGCTCTGCCGATTCACCCATCACCTCTCACCTCCTCTTTTTTTGCGCCTCTGCGCCTTTGCGTGAGAAACTTCTCGTCGTGAGTTTGCTGAGCGGAGCAGGCGTTGGACGAGCATTCAGGCCACGATTTCCCGCCGCCGCCGCAGATAGTCCCAGACCACGTAGCGATCAAGGTCCTTGCCGGCGGTGAAGAACACCCGCCCGGCGGTCGATTCCGAAAGGCGATGGGCGAAGCGCACGTCCTCGCGCGATTGCCAGCCGCTTTGCAGGAGGAAGATGTTGATGGTGATTCCCTCGCGGTGGCAGAGTCGCCCCTCGCGCATCGTGGCCGCCTCGGTGCGGCGGTCGGGCGGATAGAGCAGGTACAGTTCGTGCCCTTCGAAGTGCGCCGTCGGCAAGCCGTCGGTAATCAGGATGATCTGCCGGTTGGGTGTGTCCTGGGCGGCCAGCATCCGCCGCGCCAATTGCAGGCCGTGCTGGATGTTGGTGAAGTGGCCGGGAATCTGCATCTCGCTCAGCCGCTGGTCGCTCATGTCGGCGCGGAGCCGCACCACCGGGTCGATCAGCGTCACCGGCTTGGGGAGCAAGGTGACGATCTCGCCGGGTTGCCGCGGCTTGGCAAAGGTGGCGACTTCGATGAATTGCAGCCAGTCGCCGGGATATTCGCGGCGGATCAGCCCGTCCAGCGCCAGGCCCATCCGCTTCACGTTGACGTATAGCCCGTCGTAGCGCATCGAGCCGCTCATGTCCAGCAGCACGGCGGTGGCGCACTTGGGGGTGTTGCGGGTGTGATGGACCTGGAGGTCCTCGGGCGCCATGCGGATCGGCAGGCCCGGCCCGGAGCGAATCATGGCGTTGAGCATCGAGCCGGGGATATCGAGGTTGGCCAGCGAGTCGCCGTATTCATAGCTCTTGGTCTGGGGCATTTCGACGGCGCCTTCGCCGACGACGGGGCCCTGGTGGCGGCCGGTCCGCGCGGCCTCCAGGTCGCTGAAGATCCGCTCCAGCAGGCGGCCTTGAAAGAGGCGATATGCCTTGGGCGTGAGCCGGTAGCCCTGGCCGGCGCGCTCCAGCCCTTGCCCTTCGGCCAGGTCGCGGAGGTACTGCTGGATTTGCTCGGCCAGTTGGTTGAGTTGCTCGATATCGCCCGGCTCGGCGAACTCGGCCAGCGCTTCGAGGTCGATGATGCCGATCTGCGCCGTCTTGGCCGCCTCCTCCAACTGCTTAAGCAGGCGGTCGATCTCTTCCAACTCTTCCTTCACCGCCAGGGCCTTGGGCACCGTCATGGCAGTCAGGCCGCTGAACTCGTACTTCGCCGCCAACTCGTCGACCTGGTACTTGGCGCCCAGCCGGTCGACCAACTGCACCAGGTCCCGCGCGAAGGCGTCCTGCTCGTCCAGGCGATACCATAGGCGTTCGAGGTCGTAGAGCTGCTCTTCCTCGACGGCGCGGCGGAAGCGCGGGGCAAGGGGCTCCGGCGGCGTCATCCGCGCGGCCAGTTGGCGCACCGCGCGGGCGGCTTCCGCCTTCACCCGCCGCGTCTCGTAGGCGGCCAGGATCTTCCGTTTCCGCTCCCGCAGCATCTCGGCAAGCGCCTCCAGGCTCGGCCCCAGGCCGGCGATCTGGCGGGGATCGAGATGGACGGCGCGGGCCAACTCCTCCTCGCTCAATTCCCGCAGGTCGCCGTAGGCCAGCATGTGCTCCATGGCCCCGGAGACCACGTCGGGCGGGGGCTGCGTGGGACTGGGGATGTTCCGCGGATCGTATTTCTGGTAGGTGTGGATGATGCCGCCGAGGCGGCTGTCTGGTTTCATGGCATGGCTCACGCAATCTCATAAACGATTCTGCCGTGTTCCTGGGTGCGGGAGATGCGGTCGGTGGCGTAGAGCCCGGCCAGCACGAACTCGACGCAGGAGGCCCGCACCGCCGCGTCGGCCGCCGCGTTGAGCTCGAAGGCCTTCTCCCAGGCCGGCGGCACGCGCTTCAGCCGCTGGGCATATTGGCTCGAAGGCAGCAGGTCGCCCACTTCGATCTTCACCCCGCGGGAAAAGACCTCGGCGATCTCGGCCACGCCGTGCTCCTCGACGTACTCGGCGAAGACGTCGCGGATCGCCTCGGCCACGATGGCGTCGAAGACCTGCCGCTCCGACATCTGGTGGCTGCTCATCATGTCCAACTCCAGCTTGCCCAGCGAAGAGGAGTAGAGGTGCCCGAGGTCGCTGATCCGCGGCACGGCGGGCCGCTCGCCCAGCACGGCCCCCCGCTGCCGGGCGCTGGCCACCATGGTGCGATAGTTGGCGATGCTCAGCCGCGCGCTCACGCCGGACTGCTGGTCCACGTACTTGCTCCGCCGCGCCGCGATGCTGATCTGCTCGATGATCTCCCGCATGAAATAGGGCACGGCCACGGGAAATTCGCCGTCCAACTCCAGGTGCGCCTCCTGCTCCATGATCTCGATTCCCAGCGACCGCTCCCGCGGATAGTGCGTGTGGACCACCGAGCCGATGCGGTCTTTCAACTGCGGGATCACCTTGCCGCTGCGGTTGTAAGTGGCCGGGTTGGCCGAGAAGAGCAAGAGCACGTCGACGTCGAAGCGGACCGGGTAGCCGCGGATCTGCACGTCGCGCTCCTCGAGGATGTTGAACAGGCCCACCTGGACCAGCTCGTCCAGCTCGGGCAGCTCATTGACGGCAAAGATGCCGCGGTGCATGCGGGGGATCAGCCCGAAGTGCAAGGCCTCCTCGGCCGACATGCTCATGCCTCCGGCCAACTTCGCCGGATCGATCTCGCCGATCACGTCGGCGAACTTCGTCCCCGGCGCCAGCCGCTCGGCATAGCGAAACTGCCGCGGCCACCAGGCCACCGGCACCTCCGCCGGCGCGCGCTCCGCCAGCAAGCGCTTGCCCGTCTGCGTGATCGGGTGATAAGGGTCTTCGTGCACCGGGCTGCCGGGGATGTCCAGGTAGGGAATCTCCTCATCGAGAAACCGGGACAACAGCCGCATCAGCCGGCTCTTCCCCTGCCCCTTGGCGCCGAGAAAGAGCAGGTCGTGGCCGGCGATCAGGCCCAGGTTGATTTCCGGGATGACCGTCTCGTCGTAGCCGATGATGCCGGGGAAGAGTTCTTCGCCGGCGGCGAGCATGCGCATGAAGTTGTCGTAGATCTCCCGCTTGATCGGCTTGGACTGCCAGCCGCTCTGGCGAAGCTCTTCGAGGTTGGCCGCTTTGACCGCCACTGCTGTTGCCATATCTCTTCCCTCTTTTCTCCGCGAGCAGTTTCCCTCTCCCTCCGGGAGAGGGCCAGGGTGAGGGCGCGCCCGCGAAGACATGTAATCTTGGCTCGGCGCACCCTGGGAATTGTAGCGCAGCGGCGGGTTCGGGCCAGAGCGGCAAGGCCCAGCGATTCCGCAAGTAGCTGGGTGTTGAAGCAGTAAGTGCCGAACTGGTCCCTGGTTATCGCCTGTTCGCTGGCCGCAGGCAAATTCGCATTCGAGAACCTCTTGCTATGCGCCGGCATATCTGA
>JBKQVT010000229.1:0-10755 GCA_052139835.1 Thermoguttaceae bacterium | reverse complement strand
TCGAGTTTCCGGCGGACGATGAAGCGGGCGATGGAAACGACGATGGAGGCGGGGGCGAAAGGGATCAAGATTCAATTATCCGGCCGATTGGGCGGCGCCGAAATGTCGCGCCGCGAGAAGCAAATCGCCGGTTCGATTCCGCTGAGCACCTTGCAGGCGAAAATCGACTACGGCTTCACCGAGGCCCTGATCGCCCAGGGGCACATCGGCGTGCAAGTGTGGATCAACCAGGGCATGTATAACGAGGACGAACAAAATGGCGCTGATGCCAAAACGGGTCAAGCACCGAAAAAGCCAAAGAGGACGTATAAGAGGTGACGCTTCGCGCGGCAACCGCGTCGTCTTCGGCGACTTCGGCTTGCAGTGCGTCCAAGGCGGCTGGGTCAGTGCCCAGACGCTGGAGGCCGGCCGCATCGCCGCGCAGCAGTACCTCCGCACCGAAGGGCGGCTTTACATCCGCGCCTTCCCCCACAAACCCATCACCTCGATCCCCCTGGAAACCCGCATGGGCAAGGGCAAAGGCGAACCGGAATACTGGGCCGCGGTGGTGAAGCCGGGGACGGTGCTCTACGAGATCGGCGGTATTTCCGAGGAGGCGGCGCGGATGTGTTTCGCCCGCCTGGCACACAAGATGCCGGTGAAGGTGCGATTCCTCCGCCGGCGGCCGTTGTGAGGGGTAAGAAGTTAGGAGTTAGAAGTTAGAAGTTAGAAGGCAGGCAGTTAGCAGGTGGAACGAACGAGCTAGAAGTTAGAATCCCGGAGGAGCGGGCGTTCGAGCTTCTAACTCCTAACTTCTAACTCCTTTCTTCTTTGAGGTGTCGAGCCGATGACCAAAGTGACCGAACTACGCGAAATGAGCGACGATCATCTCGTGCTGCTGCTGAAGGAGACGACGGACCATTTCTTCCGCCTCCGCCTCCAGGCGCAGACCGAGCGGCTGGACGCCCCCAGCGAGCTGCGCAAGCAGCGGCGGCTGATCGCCCGGATCAACACCATCCGCGCCGAGCGGCAGCGCGCGGCGGCGGCCAAGCAGGAGAAGGACCATGCCCAGTAGAGTTTCCGTCGGCGTCGTCACGAGCGACAAGACGGCCAAGACGCGCCGCGTGGAGATTCCCCGGCTGGTGAAAGATCCCCGCTACGGAAAGTACCTGCGCCGCCGCACCATCTGCACCGTCCACGACGAGAACAACGAGTCGCACGCCGGCGACACGGTCGAGATCATCCCCTGCCGGCCGATGTCGCGCACCAAGCGGTGGAAGCTGGTGCGGGTGGTCCAGCAGCAGGGGGCGCTGGATGCCGCCGCCGGCGAGGACCGCCAGGGCGGCCAGCAGGAAGCAACCCTGTAAGGGACAAATCACGGAGCCGCAACCATGATCCAGATGCAAAGCCGACTCGCCGTGGCCGACAACACCGGGGCCAGGGAATTGATGTGCATCAAGGTGTTGGGGGGCAGCCGCCGCCGCACGGCCGGCCTAGGCGACATCATCGTCTGCAGCGTCAAGAGCGTGATTCCCGGCAGCGACGTGAAGAAGGGCGGCGTGGTCCGCGCCGTGATCGTCCGCTGCAAGCAGCCCACCCGCCGCAACGACGGCAGCTACGTCCGCTTCGACAACAACGCGGCCGTCATCATCGACAACGAACAAAACCCCCGCGGCACGCGCATCTTCGGCGCCGTGGCGCGGGAACTGCGTGAGCGAAACTTCATGAAAATCGTCAGCCTCGCCGCCGAGGTGGTGTGATGTGGATTAAAGCCAACGATACCGTTCGCGTGATTACCGGCGACGATGCGGGCGCGCAGGGGCGCGTGCTGCGCGTGGAGCCGAAGGCCGGCAAGCTGGTGGTCGAGGGGATCAACCGCGTCTACAAGCACGTCCGCCGCAGCCAGCGCAACCCGCAGGGGGGCCGGCTCTCCATGGAGATGGCCATTCCGCTGTCGAACGTGGCCCTGGTTTGCCAGTCGTGCAAGGCCGCCGCGCGCTTCGGCGCCCGCGTCCTGCCCAACGGCGTCAAGGAACGCTACTGCAAGAAGTGCGGCGCCGGCAACGGCACCATCGCCCCCGCCAAGACCAACCTCGAGAAGAAGAAATAGCCAGCCGCCCACGGCGCGCGGCCCGCCGCACGCCCCGGGGGAACAAGACCATGAACGTACTACCAGACGACAATCCCAGCCCGCAGCCGCCGGTTCCCCTGGAACCGCAGGGAACGTCCGACGAGCCGGCCAAGAAGGAGAAGCCGCCCAAGGCGGCAAAGCAGCCCAAGGTTCCCAAGCCCGAAGGCGAGCCGGAAGCGGCTGCCGAGGAGCAATCCAAGGCCGCCAAGAAACCCAAGGCCGACAAGAAGCCCAAGGTCGACAAGAAACCCGCCGGCGAAGAAGAGCCCAAGGCTGAGGAAACGACCGCCAAGGGCGAGGAAGAGCCCAAGGCCGAGAAGGCCCCCAAGGGCGAGAAGCAGGCCAAGGGCGAGAAGCAGCCCAAGGGCGAGAAGCAGGCCAAGGGCGAGAAGCAGGCCAAGGGCGAAAAGGCCGCCAAGGGCGAGAAGGCCGCCAAGGCAGAGAAGGGCGAGAAGAAGCCGCCGAAGCCCATCCCCACACCCCGCCTCCAGACGCGCTACGAGAAAGAGATCCTGCCCGCGTTGGCGCAGCAATTGGGCCGGAGCAATCGCTTGGCGCTGCCGCGGTTGCAGAAGATCGTGATCAACATGGGGGTGGGCAAGGCGACCGGCGAGAAGAAGTATTTGGAGGAGGCCGTCGAGGCCCTGAAGACCATTGCCGGCCAGAAGCCGGTGATTACGCTGAGCCGCAAGTCGATCGCCGGCTTCAAGCTCCGCGAGGGGAACGCCATCGGCTGCAAGGTGACGCTCCGCGGCAAGCGGATGTGGGAGTTTCTCGACCGGCTGATTTCCGTGGCCCTGCCGCGGGTGCGCGACTTCCGCGGCCTCAATCCCGACGCCTTCGACGGCTGCGGCAACTACACCCTGGGCCTGACCGAGCAATTGGTGTTTCCCGAGTTGAACCCGGACAAGTTTACCCAAACCCAGGGCATGAACGTCAGCCTGGTGACCAGCACCGACAGCAATGACGAGGCCCGCGAGCTGTTGCGGAAGCTGGGAATGCCGTTGCGGGCGGCGACGTAGCCCCGCCGAGAGGACCGAGACCCTATGGCCAGCAAATCGAAGATCGCCAAGGCGCTGAAGCCAGCGAAGTTTTCCACCCGCGTGGTGCGGCGGTGCCGCCTTTGCGGGCGGGCGCGGGCGGTCTACCGTAAGTTCGGCGTTTGCCGGATCTGCTTTCGCAACCTTTCCGACGAGGGAGTGATTCCTGGCGTCAAGAAGGCGAGTTGGTAAGAGGGACAGTAAAGACCATGATGACCGACCCCATCGCCGACATGTTGACCCGCATCCGCAACGCCGTGCGCGTGGAACGGCCCCACGTCGACATCCCCTTGTCGAAGGTGAAACGCGGCCTGGCCGAAGTGCTCAAGCGCGAAGGCTACATCTGGGATTGGGAAGAGGTTCCCGATCCCCCCTCGAACCAACTCCGCGTCCACCTCAAGTACGGCCCCAACGGCGAGCAGGTGATCCGCCGCATCCGCCGCGTCAGCAAGCCGGGACGCCGCGTCTACAGCGGCTCGACCGACTTGAAGCCGGTGCTGGGCGGCCTGGGGATTTGCATCATCAGCACCAGCCGCGGCGTGATCAGCGACCGCGAGGCCCGCCAGCGGAAGCTGGGCGGCGAAGTGCTCTGCGAAATCTGGTAGCCCCGGCGCGAGAAACGTTCGTAAGACAAAAGGCACACTACCATGTCCCGGATCGGAAACAAACTGCTTCAGCTCCCCGCCGGCGTCGAAGTGCAACTGGACGGCTGCACCGTGACGTTCACGGGCCCCAAAGGCAAGCTCCAGTGGCAGCACCGGCCGGAGATTACCGTCAGCCTCGACGAGGCCAAGGCCCTCCGCGTCCAGCGGCGGCGCGACGACCGCGAGAGCCGCGCCCTGCACGGCCTGACCCGCGCGCTCTTGCAAAACATGATCGTCGGCGTCACCCAGGGGTACGAGAAGCGTTTGGAAATCATCGGCGTGGGCTACCTGGCCGCGGTGCTGGGCCAGACGCTGCAGCTCCGCGTCGGCCTGGCCAACGAGTTGCAGATTCCCATTCCGGAGGGGGTGAAAGTGGCCTGCCCCGACCAGCAGCACATCGTCATCCAGGGGATCGACAAGCAGTTGGTCGGCCAGTTTGCCGCCGAGGTCCGCGCCCAGCGGAAGCCGGAGCCCTACAAGGGCAAGGGCATCCGCTACCTGGGCGAGCCCGTCCGCCGCAAGCAGGGCAAGGCAATGGTCAAATAACTGAGGAAAACAAGCGGCGGCCTCGCGGCGGCAGCCGCCGGGCAGCAAGTGAGATGAAACCGTGAAACACGAAAAACAGATTGGATTGCAGCGCCAACGGCGGGGGTTCCGCGTGCGCCGCCGGCTCAAGCGGGACACGACGCGGCCGCGGCTGGCCGTCTTCCGCAGCCACAAGCACATGTACGCGCAGATCGTCGACGACGAGGCGGGCCGCACCCTGGCCGCCGCCAGCACCCGCGACGAGGTCGTCCGCGGGCAGTTGCGCTACGGCGGCAACAAGGACGCCGCGGCGGCCGTCGGCAAGGTGATCGCCGAGCGCGCCCTGCAGGCCGGCGTCGGCGCCGTGGTGTTCGATCGCCGTGAGTATCGCTATCATGGCCGCGTGGCCGCCCTGGCCGAGGCCGCCCGCAAGGCCGGATTGCAATTCTGAAGCCAGAAGTTAGGAGTCAGAAGTCAGGAGTTAGAAGTCAGGAGTTAGGTGCTAGGGGTTGGAATCGCGGGACGGTGGTCTCGTCGCTTCTAACTTCTAACTTCTAACTCCTAACTTCCACCCTTATGTGAGCCGTCTCATGTCGAGTGATACACAAACCCGCGGGGAACTGATCGACCGGGTGATCAAGATCCGGCGTTGCGCCGCCGTGGTCAAGGGCGGCCGCCGCTTCAGCTTCACCGCCTTGGTCGTCGTGGGCGACGGCCACGGCCGCGTGGGCTGGGGCTACGGCAAGGCCAACGAAGTGCCCCCCGCCGTGGAAAAGGCCATCAAGGACGGCTCCCGCAACCTGGTGGCCATCGCCATGGAAGGGACGAGCATCCCCCACACCATCGAGGGACATTTCGGCGCCTCCCACGTGATCCTCGTGCCCGCCAGCCCCGGCACCGGCGTGATCGCCGGCGCCGCGGTCCGCGCCGTCTGCGAGGCTGCCGGCATCCGCGACATCCTCACCAAGAGCTTCGGCTCCAACAACCCGATCAACCTGGCGAAAGCCGCCGTCGGCGCCCTCCGCGAGCTCCGCTCGCCGGGCGAAGTCGAGCGGCTCCGCGGAGTCTCCCTCTCATGAATCTCAACGGCGTCCATCGCGGAGTCCACAAGAACAAGTCGCGGAAGCGGCTGGGGCGCGGGCACGGCTCCGGCCAGGGCAAGACGGCCGGCCGCGGCCACAAGGGCCAAAAGTCCCACAACGGCTACTGGGCCCCCGTCACCTTCGAGGGCGGACAGATGCCGCTGGTGCGCCGCGTCCCCAAGCGCGGCTTCCATAACCGCTTCGCGCTGAGCGTGATGGTCGTCAACCTTGCCGACCTGGAAACACGCTTTCAGGCCGGTGAAGAAGTCAACCCGCAAACCCTCAAGAGCAAGGGCATGGCCAAAGGGGCCTTCGACGCCCTGAAGGTGCTGGGCGACGGCCAGCTCACCAAGGGGCTGAAGGTCTCCGCCCACCGCTTCAGCCGCACGGCCGCGGAGAAAATCCAGCAGGCCGGCGGCCAGATCGTGGTGCTGCCCGGAGCGGCCCCGGTCGTAAAGAACAAGCAGAAGAGCAGGCAAGGAGTCAAGAGCTAGGAGTTGGAAGGCAGGAGCTAGGAGTCAGGAGTTAGAAGTTAGAAGGACGGCGGCCCACCGCTTTGCGATTCTAACTTCTAACTTCTAACTCCTGACTTCTTCTTCGGCCCCCCGCTCCCCCGAAAAGGATCGCGCCATGTGGGAAAAAATCCGCGTCGTCTTCACGATCCCGGAGTTGCGGCAGAAGATCCTCCTCACCCTCTTGTTTCTCACCATCTATCGCGCCGGCTACTCGATCCTCCTGCCGATCTTCGATCAAAACAAGATGCGGGCGGAACTCAGCGGAGGGTCCGGGGGCATCGGCGATATCCTCAACCAGGCGAGCATCTTCAGCGGCAGTACCCTCAACCAGGCGACCGTATTCGGGCTGGGCATCATGCCCTACATCTCCGCCTCCATCATCTTTCAACTGCTGGCCAGCGTCTATCCACCCTTGGAGAAACTGCAAAAGGAGGGCGAGAGCGGGCGGAAGAAAATCAACGAATATACCCGCTACGCGACCGTGCTGTTGTGCCTGGGGCAAAGCTGGGGATACATCGCCACCTTGGCCCATAACAACTACGTCAGCGCGGGGTTCCTCGTGGGGGATCCCGGTCACCAGTACTTGCCCTTCAGTTGGCAACTGACGTTGGTGCTCACCATGACGGCGGGCACGACCTTCCTCATGTGGTTGGGCGAGCAGATCGACGAGTACGGCATCGGCAACGGCATCAGCTTGCTGATCATGGCCGGCATTCTCGCCCGCATGCCGGAGGCTGGCCGCCAGTTGCTCGAGCCCATGATCAAGGGCGGCGCCCAGATCGGCGGCCAGATGGGCCCGGAAAAGATCCTCGTGCTGATCCTGCTCTTCGTCGGCGTGGTGGTCGGCGTGGTGTTCATCAGCGAGGGGCAGCGCCGCATCCCCACCCAGAGCGCCAAACACGTCCGCGGCCGCCGCGTCTTCGGCGGCAGCCGCCAGTACCTCCCCCTGCGGGTGAACCAGTCCGGCGTCATGCCCATCATCTTCGCCAGCAGCCTCCTGCTCTTCCCCCTCTTCCTCTTCGGTTGGCTGGCCACCCGCTTTCCCAACGCCACCCTCACCAACATCAGAGATTCCTTCCATAGGGGCGATTCCTTCACCTACAATCTCCTCTACATCCTCTTGATCTACTTCTTCTGCTACTTCTGGACGGCCATTACCTTCAACCCCAAGGATATGTCCGATAACCTGAAAAACTACGGCACCTTCATCCCCGGCTATCGCCCCGGCCGGCGGACCGCCGATTACCTGGAAAAAGTCATGGTCCGCATCACCTACGTGGGCGCGGGCTTCCTCGCCGTGGTCGCCATCCTCCCCACCCTGGTCTCGACCTGGCTGGGTGTCAACTGGACCGTGGCCAGCTTCTACGGCGGCACCAGCCTGCTGATCGCCGTCAGCGTGGCCTTCGACCTGGTGCAGAAAATCGATAGCCACCTGGTGATGCGGAACTACCGCGGCCTGTTGGAGAAATAGGGACTGGGGACTAGGGACTAGGGATTGGAGGTCGTGAACCGTAGCGAAGAGAAGATGCTTAAGACATGCTGAACCCAGCCCCCAATCCCTAGCTTCCAGCCCCTAGCCCCTACCCATGAGAATCGTCTTCATCGGCCCGCCGGGCGCCGGCAAAGGAACCCAAGCCGAGCGATTGGTCCACGCGTACCAGATCGCCCACTTGTCCACCGGCGATATGCTCCGCGCGGCGCGGGACGCCAAGAGCCCGCTGGGCGTGCAGGCCGAACAATATATGTCGGCCGGGCAACTGGTGCCCGACGACTTGATCGTGGCCCTGATCCGCGACCGCCTGCACCGGGAGGATTGCCGCCGCGGCTACCTGCTGGATGGTTTTCCGCGGACCATCGCCCAGGCCGAGGCCCTCGCGGCGATGCTGGCCGCAGAGGGCACGCCGCTGGACGTGGTGCTGGAATTGCAGGTGCCGGAGGAAGTGCTCTTCCAGCGCCTGGCCGGCCGCGGCCGCACCGACGACCAGCCCGAGGTGATTCGCCAGCGCCTGGTCGCCTACGGCCGGCAGACGTCGCCGCTCTTGCAGTATTATGGGACCCAGGGGTTGCTGGTGAGCATCGACGGCTTGGGGACCGTGGACGAGGTCTTCGCCCGCGCCCGCGCGGTCTTGGATGGAGTTAGAAGTTAGAAACTAGGAGTTAGAAGTTAGGAGTTAGAAGTTGGAAATTGGAAGCATTGACGGACCACCGCACCTTCTGCTTCTAACTCCTAACTCCTAACTTCTTTCTTCTCGCTCCCGCGAGGAGTTCCGGGCGTGGAAATCCTACGATCGCCGCGGGAAATCGCGCAGATGCGCAAGGCGGGGCTGCTCGTCTGGGAGGCGCATTGCGCGGCCCGCGCGCTGCTGCGGCCCGGCGTGACCACCGCGGAGATCGACGCGGCGGTGGAAGGCTACTTTGCCGCCCATCAGGCCGAGCCGTTGTTCAAGGGGGTCCCCGGCACGGTGCCCTTTCCCGCCGTCACTTGCATCTCGATCAACGAGGAGGTCGTCCACGGCATCCCCGGTCCGAGGAAACTCAAGGAGGGAGACATCGTCAGCATCGACACCGGTTGCCGGCTGGCCGGCTGGTGCGGCGACGCCGCGGCGACCTACGCAATCGGCGACGTGGCCCCCAACGTGCGGCGGCTGCTGGACGTGACCCGCCAAAGCCTCGAACTGGCGATCAAGCTGATGGACCAACGCAAGTGGTGGAGCGAAGTGGCCCGCGAGATGGAGGCCATCGTGAAGCAGCACGGCTTCACGATGGTCGAGGCGTTCGTCGGCCACGGCATCGGGCGGAAGATGCACGAAGACCCCCAGGTGCCCAACTTCGCCGCCCGCCGCGTCCGCCGCAGCAGCGATTTCCGCCTCGTGCCGGGGCTGGTCATCGCGGTCGAGCCCATGGTGAACATGGGCACCAAGGAGGTCCGCTGCCAGGCGGATCACTGGACCCAAGTGACCGCCGACGGGGCCCCCAGTGCCCATTTCGAGCATACGATTGCCCTGACGGACTCGGGCCCCGAGATCCTGACCGCGGGGCCCAAGGGAGAGAGTTGGTAAACTAGTCCCCCTCTCCCTCCGGGAGAGGGTCGGGGTGAGGGAGCACTGGAGAGGACTCAAAATCTTGGAAACCGCCGTTTGCAGCACTCCCCCTCACCCTAACCCTCTCCCGGAGGGAGAGGGGACGAAAGCACAAATCGGGCCAATGAAAAGAATTCTTCCCCAGGGGGCCTTGCACGATTGACCCCCGATTGCATATATTGAAATACTTTGCTTAGAAGGGTGGTGGGCCAAGGCGATGAAGGTTCGAGCCAGCGTCAAGCGCATTTGCGAAAATTGCAAGATCGTCCGCCGCCGCGGCGTGGTGTTCGTCGTCTGCACCAATCCGCGTCACAAGCAGCGCCAGGGATGACGAGCCCGCGGTCGGGGGGCCGGCGTCAGCCGCGTGCCGGCGCGGCGGAGCGGGCCGAAAGGAACAGAACGTAGGAGCTTTCCAAGATGCCGCGTTTGTTGGGTGTTGACATTCCGAACGACCGTCCCACGATCATCGCGCTGACCTACCTCTACGGCGTCGGCCCGAAGATCGCCCGCGACCTCTGTCACAAGGCGGGCGTGGACCCGCAGGTCCGGGCCCGCGAACTCCGCGAGGACGAATTGGCCCGCATGGCCGCCTTGCTGGACAAGGACTACGTCGTCGAGGGCCAACTGCGGCGGCAGCGGAACCAGAACATCATGCGGCTGCGCGACATCGGCTGCTACCGGGGCTTGCGGCATCGCCGCGGGCTGCCGGTCCGCGGCCAGCGCACCCGCACCAACGCGCGGACCCGCAAGGGCCCGAAGAAGACCGTGGCCGGCAAGAAGGGCGTCAAGGATTTGCGCTAGTGATGCGATCCCGGCGGGAGTCGTTGTTGTATCGGCGGAGTCTCCCGTTTGACCTTGAGCAGTCAATCGGGCACACCGACCGGCGGAGGCCGGAGAACAAGGCATTCGAGGCGAACACGCGCCAAGTCATCAATCCAAGGTTCAATCACTGTGGCCAAGACACCCTCCAGCAGTAGTTCCACGTCGCGCCGCAAGGCGCGCCGCAATGTGACCGTGGGAATTGCCCATATCAAGGCGACCTTCAACAACACGATGATCACCATCACCGACACCAAGGGCGAAACGCTCTGCTGGGCGAGCGCCGGAACGAGCGGTTTCAAGGGAAGCCGCAAGAGCACGCCCTTTGCCGGTCAGATGGCCGCGCAGCAGGCGGCCGACAAGGCCGTCAAGTTCGGCGTGAAAGAAGTGGACGTAAAAGTGAAGGGACCGGGCAGCGGGCGCGAAAGCGCGATCACGGCCTTGCAATCGGCCGGGTTGACGATTAAGTCGATCGAAGACGTCACGCCGTTGCCTCACAACGGCTGTCGTCCCAAGAAACGGCGGCGGGTCTAGGAACGCTTGCGGCGCGGAGCGAAGTTCCGCCGGGGCCACGGCCCCGGAAATTTTCACGCGAGCGGGATCAGTTACAATTGTTTTTGACGGTAAGTGGTGACGAAGTATGGCTCGTATCACGGGACCTGTTTGCCGGATGTGCCGGCGCGAGGGCATGAAGCTGTTCCTCAAGGGATTGCGCTGCGACACGCCCAAGTGCGCGGTGGAACGCCGCGACTCGGCGCCGGGCATGCATTCTTTCCGCCGCGGAAAACTGACCGACTACGGCGTGCACCTGCGTGAAAAGCAGAAGGTCAAGCATTACTACGGCGTATTGGAGCGGCAGTTCCGCAAGTACTTCAACGAGGCGGAACGTGGTACGGGAAATACCGGCGAAGCGCTGATGACGTTGTTGGAGCGGCGGCTG
>JBKQVT010000228.1:0-11787 GCA_052139835.1 Thermoguttaceae bacterium | reverse complement strand
CCGGCAAAGCAGTTCGAGAAAGTCCAACATCTTCTGAACAACCGCCCCCGAAAACGTCTCGGCTATCGAACGCCCCTCGAAATCCTCAGTTCCCGACTTCGTTGCGATTGAGACTTGACATCACCATACAACAAGACAATTGAAATCACGAGGACCGATAGCCACGGCCGCCAGGTAGCTGTGTATTGGTTGTGTGGTGAGGACGCGCGAAGGCAAGAGGAGGACAAAGAACAGATTACCCCTCTCCAGCTAAATATGGGGACGGTCACAAATGAAATTGCCGAGCGAGCAAGAAAGAGGGACCTGGAGCGTACGCAGATTCGCTTTTGGAAATTCGCCACCGTTGCAGCGATAGCGACGATTGTAACCTGCTGCGTTAATGTCGTTAGTACACTGTTCCATCGCTAGACCCATGATGCGCGCGGCCGGGTACCTTTTTAGTTCGGGCGCGGCGAGCACCTGAGACTTCCGCGACGCAAAGGGCTCCTCTTGCGGCTTCGCTGCGCCGGTTGCGACCAAATGGGGGCCACCCCCGGTTAGCGGCAGTAATGGCAGTTCGGGATCAGTTTCGGCAACCCAATGGGGAAACGGCGATGATTGAAAAAGACGAACTCACGAGTACGTTTACGGCCCATGACCGGCACGGACGCGAGTACGTCATCTACGTGTTCACCAAGGTCTTCGAGACACAGAGCGACAAGGGAACGTCCCGTGACGAAGGGGTGAAGTTCCTTAGGCTTCACGACGGGACCAGCGTCCGTCGCCTGGGCAAAGGAAGGTACGAGATCGTCGGTCCCCCCAGCGGCAACGCGGTCGTTACATCAGACGATGCGAATGCGCCGTGATTCGGCGTGGCGGCGGCCGCCGTGGGTGCAAGACGGGGGCGTGGAGAATGGAAGCCCCTCTTACGGCTCCGCCGCCCCCGACAGCCAAGCTATCGGGGCTACCTGCCACCCTCGGCAAGTCACCCCGCCGCAAAACCGCCCTCACCCTGACCCTCTCCCGGCGGGAGAGGGGACCTGTTTGCTACCCCTCCGTCCGCTCGAACGTGAACTCGCCGTCCACGTAATCCACCGTCACCCGGCTCCCCTCGGCAAACTCTCGCTTGAGAATCTCGGCGGCCAGCGGGTTCTGGATCCGCTGCTGGATCACCCGCTTCAAAGGCCGGGCCCCGTAAATTGGATCGTGCCCCTCGGCGGCAATCGCGTCCATCGCCGCCGGAGTCACGTCCAACACGATGCCCTTCTCGTGCAAAAGCCCTTCCAGCCGCTTGATCTGCAACTCCACGATCTGCCGCAGGTTCGCCGCCGATAGCGGATGGAAGATCAGGATCTCGTCGATGCGGTTGAGAAACTCGGGCAGGAAGCGGGTGTGCAGCGTCTCGCGGACCGCCTCGCGAATCTGCTCCTCGCCGCCGCCCTCCTGGGTGATCTCCTGGATGAGCTGGCTGCCGATATTCGAGGTCATCACGATGATCGTGTTCTTGAAATCGACCGTGTGCCCCTGGCTGTCGCTCAATCGCCCATCATCGAGCACTTGCAAAAGGACGTTGAACACGTCGCGATGGGCCTTCTCGATTTCGTCCAGCAGGATGACGGCGTAGGGGCGGCGGCGGACGGCCTCGGTTAGCATGCCGCCCTCTTCGTAGCCGACGTAGCCGGGCGGGGCCCCGATCAGCCGGCTCACTGTGTGTCGCTCCATGAACTCGCTCATGTCCAATCGGACCATGGCGCTTTCGTCGTCGAACATCACCTCGGCCAGGGCCTTGCAAAGCTCTGTCTTTCCCACGCCGCTGGGACCGAGGAAAATGAACGAGCCGATGGGCCGGTTGGGGTCCTGCAGGCCGCTGCGGTTGCGGCGGACGGCGTTCGAGACCGCCTCGACCGCCTCGTCCTGGTCAACCATCCGCTGGTGGATCCGCTCTTCCATCACCAGCAGCTTCGCCCGCTCGGTCTCGACCATGCGGCTCACGGGGATGCCGGTCCAGGCGCTGACGACCTCGGCGATCTCCTCCGGGCCCACCTCCTGGCGCAAGAGCCGCCGGCCGGCCTCGGCGGGCTGCTGGGGCTCGGTCTTCTCCAGTTGCTGCGAAAGCTGCTTCCGCTGCAAGTCCAGCTCGTAGAGCTTCTGATAGTCGGCCTCCGCGACCGGCACTCCGGACGACTGCTTTTCCTTGATAGCGGCGGAGAGGTTATTGAACTGGAGTTCCACCTCGGCCAGCCGGCTGCGGATTTGATGGACTCCGCCCAGGCCGCTCTTCTCCAGTTCCCATTGGCGGCGGAGGTCGGCCAGCTTCCGCCGCAGCTCGGTCATCTCGTGCTGGACCTCGCCGCGCTGCTGGGCGGCGTGCGGCTCGGTCTCGTCGGCCAGTTGACGGTCGGCCAATTCCAACTGCACCAGCCGCCGCTGCACCTCGTCGATCTCGTGCGGCACGCTCTCCAGCTCCATGGCCAACCGGCTGGCGGCCTCGTCCATCAGGTCGATGGCCTTGTCGGGCAGGAAGCGGTCGGCGATGTAGCGGTGGGAGAGATTGGCGGCCGCCACCAGGGCCGAGTCCTTGATCTTGATCCCCTTGTGATGGGCCTCGTAGCGGGGCTTCAGGCCGCGGAGGATGGCGATCGTGTCCTCGACCGTCGGCTCGCCGACGAAAACCGGCTGGAAGCGGCGTTCCAGGGCCGCGTCCTTCTCGACGTACTTGCGGTATTCATCCAGCGTGGTGGCGCCGATGCAGCGCAACTCGCCGCGGGCCAGGGCCGGTTTGAGCAGATTGGCGGCGTCGGCGCCCCCTTCCGCCCGGCCCGCGCCCACCACGGTGTGCAACTCGTCGATGAAGAGGACCACGTTGCCGGCGTCGGCCACCTCGCGGAGGACGGCCTTCAGGCGCTCCTCGAACTCGCCGCGGAACTTCGTGCCCGCCACCAGCGCCCCCATGTCCAGGGCGATGACCCGCTTGTTCTTCAGGCTTTCCGGCACGTCGGCGGCGACGATCCGCAGCGCCAGGCCCTCGGCGATGGCGGTCTTGCCCACGCCCGGCTCGCCGATCAGCACGGGATTGTTCTTCGTCCGCCGGGAAAGGACCTGGATCACCCGGCGGATCTCCTGGTCGCGGCCGATCACCGGGTCGAGTTTGCCCTGCCGGGCCCGATCCACCAGGTCGATGCCGTAGCGCTGGAGGGCCTGGAACTTGTCTTCCGGGGTCTGGTCGGTCACGCGGGTGCTGCCGCGGACGGTTTTCAAGGCCCGCAGCAACTCCTTTTCGGTGATGGCGTTGAGCTTCAGCACGCTGGCGGCCTTGCCGTCGACCTTGGTCAAGCCCAGCAGGAGGTGTTCGGTAGAGATGAACTCGTCCTTCATGGCGTCGGCCTCGCGCTGGGCGGCCTCCAGCACGCGGATGGTCTCCTGGCTGGGCTGCGGGGGCGCCCCCCCGGAGACCTTGGCGATGTGGCCCAGTTCGGATTGGACGATTTGCTCCAACTGGCCGCGATTCGTGCCGATGCGATCCAAGAGCGGGCCGACGATGCCGTCGCCCTGGGTGAGCATGGCCGAGAGGAGGTGCAGCGGCTCGACCTGCGCGTGGCCGCGGTCGCTGGCCAAGGCCTGTGCGGCGGCGACGGCCTCCTGGGCCTTGATGGTCAGTTTGTCGAAGCGAAAGGACATGTTATGGTCCCCTCTCCCTTCGGGAGAGGGTTAGGGTGAGGGCTCTGGTCCCCTCTCCCTCCGGGAGAGGGCTAGGGTGAGGGCTATGGTCGTCGGGTCGCGACCTCCCCTCTGAACTTCAGTGGGCCGCAGCATCGAGTTGCTTCTGAAAGTGCTTCACGCAGACATACAACGGACACCTCACTCGTTTTTTCGAGACGTTCTTCTCTACGGCAGCCCTCAGCATGGCCCTCTCCCGGAGGGAGAGGGGACTGAAGCCCGCCCTCACCCTAGCCCTCTCCCGGAGGGAGAGGGGACCTGTATTTTCAATCCCATTGGACTCCGCCGAGCCGAGCAATCTCCCTTGTTACAGCGTCCAAGTCGCGCATCACGTCCTCGTTCATCACACGCAAGACCTGAAGACCTTGCCCTTGGAGGTACGTCGTTTTCGCCGTGTCTTCCACGAGCTTGTCGTCGTGGCTCATGCCGTCCACTTCTACCACCAGCATGACGGTGTGGCAGTAGAAGTCAACCACATACGGCCCGACCGCCTGTTGGCGACGAAACTTCAGGCCGCCGATTTGTTCGTTTCGCAAGGCGGTCCAAAGGAGTTGCTCAGGTTCGGTGCGTACCTGACGCAGGTTTCTCGCGCGGCGGATCATGTGCTTCGAGGGATAATGCTTCTTTGGCACGCCAGTCACCGTTGCTAAGAACGCATCCTCAGCCTCGGAAACAACGTCAACGCAGCCCTCACCCTAACCCTCTCCCGGAGGGAGAGGGGACATTTCTCTCCCCTCGCCCATTGGGAGAGGGGCCGGGGGTGAGGGCGGGAAATCTCGCGTCGCGTCCACAGCCCTCACCCTAACCCTCTCCCGGAGGGAGAGGGGACCGATCACGCTATTCCTTCACCTCGAACTCGGCGTCGATGGCCTCGTCCTCGCCGCCACCGCCGCTGGCGGCGCCGCTGGGCTGGCCCGTGGGACCGTGCTGGGCGCCGTCGGTCGGGCCCGCGGGGCCCGGCTTGGCGCCGCCGGCCGAGGCGTAAGGCGTCCGGCTCAGGGCATGAGAGGCCTGCTCCAGCTCGTGGACCGCGGCCTTGATCGCCTCGATGTCCTCGCCCTTGGCCGCGGCACGCGTCTTCTCCATCGCCTTGCTGACCGCGTCCTTGTCGGCGGCCGCCAGCTTCGCGTCGTGCTCCTTCAGCAGCTTCTCCAGTTGCCAGCACATGGAATCGGCCTGGTTGCGCAACTCCGCCAACTGTCGCTTCCGCTTGTCTTCCTCGGCGTGCGACTCGGCGTCACGCTGCATGCGGTCGATCTCGCCCTCGGCCAGGCCGCTGGACTGCTCGATGCGGACGGTCTGCTCCTTGCCGGTGCCCAGGTCCTTGGCCGAGACGTTGAGGATGCCGTTGGCGTCGATGTCGAACTTGACTTCGATCTGGGGCAGTCCGCGGGGGGCGGGCGGAAGGCCCTCGAGGTTGAACTGGCCCAGCAGCCGGTTGTCGGCCGCCATCTGCCGCTCGCCCTGGTAGACCTTCACCGTCACCGCCGTCTGGTTGTCGTCGGCGGTGCTGAAAATCTGCTTCCGCTCGGTGGGAATGGTGGTGTTGCGATCGACCAGCCGGGTCATGACCCCGCCCAGGGTCTCGATGCCCAGCGACAGCGGCGTGACGTCCAGCAGCAGCACGTCGTGGACTTCGCCGGAGAGCACGCCGCCCTGGATGGCGGCGCCGACGGCCACGACCTCGTCCGGGTTGACGCCCTTATGGGGCTCCTTGCCGCCGAAGAGGTTCCGCACCAAGTCCACCACCTTGGGGATCCGCGTGGAACCGCCGACCAGCACCACTTCGTCGATCTCGCCCACTCCCATGTGGGCGTCGTTCATGGCCTGCTTGACCGGCCCGCGGCAACGCTCGATCAAGGGATCGGCCAGTTGCTCGAACTTGCTCCGCGAGAGGGTCATTTGCAGGTGTTTCGGGCCGGAGGCGTCCGCCGTGATGAACGGCAGGTTGATGTCGGTCGATTGCGTCGAGCTGAGTTCCTTCTTGGCCTTCTCGCAGGCCTCCTGGAGCCGCTGCAAGGCCATCGGGTCCTTGCGCAGGTCGATGCCCTGCTCGCGCTTGAATTCCTCGGCCACGTAATCGACGAGCATCTTGTCGATGTCGTCGCCGCCGAGGTGGGTGTCGCCGTTGGTGCTGATGACGCGGAAGACGCCGTCGGCCACTTCGAGCACGGAAACGTCGAACGTCCCGCCGCCGAAGTCGAAGACCACGATCTTCTCCGCCTTCTTCTTGTCCAGGCCGTAGGCCAGCGAGGCGGCCGTGGGCTCGTTGATGATCCGCGCCACTTCCAGGCCCGCGATCTGCCCGGCGTCTTTGGTCGCCTGCCGCTGGGCGTCGTTGAAATAGGCCGGCACGGTGATCACCGCCTTGTTCACCTTGTGGCCCAAGTAGGCCTCGGCGGCCTCCTTGAGCTTTCGCAGGATCAAAGCCGACACTTCCGACGGCGTAAACTGCTTGTGCTCGTCGACGCCGACCTTGACGTAGTCTTCCGGGCCGCCGACGATCTTGTAGGGCACGATCTTTTCCTCGGTGGCCACCTCGTTGTGCCGCCGCCCCATGAACCGCTTGATCGAGAAGATCGTGCGGCGGGAGTTGGTCACGGCCTGCCGCTTGGCCGGCTCGCCCACCAGGGTCTCCGCCTTGTCGGTATAGGCGACTACGCTGGGCGTCAGCCGGTTGCCCTCCTGGTTGGGAATCACTTTGGCCTCCTTGCCTTCCATCACGGCGACGACGGAGTTGGTAGTTCCCAGATCGATTCCGATGATTTTTTCCCCTTGAGCCATTGCGAAGACGCTCCTTTCTTCAATCCTATGGGACGATGCAAGATGGTTTTAAGCAAAGAGTGTGCCGCTCCCGAACGAAGGCACGTCGGTCTTCATAAGGTATTGCTATGAAATATCTTACGACAGACAAGCGGCGTCCACTTGCCGGGATTTCAGGCAAGCTGACGTTGGAGACTGCCATTTTCGACAGGCGGGCCAGCCGGTTCCCCGCCATCCTGCCAAAATGACAGTCCAGGCCGCGGGAGATTGTAGGGTGGGTCGAGAATCGTAGGGTGGGTCGAGGGGCACCGTGCGCAGCATGGTCGCGAGCCCCACCAACTGCGGTCCGAGCGATTCCGGTGGGGCTCGCTCCGCTCGACCCACCCTACTTTACACGCTCAGGCCCGTTGACGCGGCGACGCAAATCCGCTAGAAATTAAGGGTTTAGGCAAAACCGAGGGCGTTATGCCGTCACGCTGACCCTCTCCCGGAGGGAGAGGCGACCGAACCATGGCAAAATCCACCACGCGGAAGAAGCCGACACCGAGCCCAAAGCCGCCGGCCGCCAGGCTCGCCCAGATCGACGCCGACTTGCTCGCGCTGATCCAGCAACGGGCCAGCCTGGTCGCCGAGGCCTCCGCCCAGTCGGCCAACGAGGTGGGCTCCGCGCCGACGCTCGATGCGGAAGCCGCACGCCTCGGCACGCTCGTCGAGACCGCCGGCGGGCCGCTGCCGCCACGGATCGTCCGCGCGATCTTCCGCGAGATCCAGAGCGGTTGCCGCGCGCTGGTGCGCCAGCCGCGGATCGCCTTCCTGGGACCGCTTTACAGCTACAGCCACCTGGCTGCCATGCACCGTTTTGGCAGGAGCGTGCAGTTAGTGCCGGTGGGGACCATTGCCGCGGTATTCGAGGAGGTCCACCAGGGACACGCCGATTTCGGCCTCGTGCCGGTCGAGAACTCGACCGACGGCCGCATCGCCGACACCCTGGCGATGTTCACCCGGCTGCCGGTGCGGATCTGCGGCCAGGTCGAGATCTACATTCATCATTCGCTGCTGGCGAAGTGTTCGCGGGCGGAGGTGAAGGAGGTCTACAGCCGGCCGCAGGCGATCAGCCAGTGCCGCAACTGGCTGGCCAAGCACCTGCCGGCCGCCAGGACCATCGAGGTCACGAGCACGTCGACGGCCGCCCAACTGGCCGCCGAGAAGCCCGGCGCGGCGGCCATCGCCAGTCCGCAGGCCGGGGTGGAATACGCCTTGGCCGTTTTGGCCGAGAATATCGAAGACAACCCGGAAAATACCACCCGCTTCGCCGTCATCGGCGGCCAGGTTCCCGAGCGGACGGGCAACGACCGCACGGCCATGTTGTTCCAGGTCGCCCATCGCCCCGGCGCCTTGGCCGAAGCGATGAACATTTTCAAGCGCAACAAGCTCAATTTGACCTGGATCGAGTCGTTTCCCATTCCCGGCACGGCGCGGGGATATTACCTGTTTTTCGTGGAGATGGAAGGGCACCAGAGCGACGCACGGCTGCGGCGGGCCGTGGCCGCCTTGAAACGCAAGTCGCTGCGGCTGGAGATCCTGGGGTCCTTTCCCGCCACCGTGGCGGTGGAATGAGAGAAGAATTTAGGAGTTAGAAGTTAGGAGTTAGAAGCTAGGAGTTAGAATCGCGGAGCGGTGGGCCATCGCGGATTCTAACTCCTAGCTCCTAACTTCTAACTCCTTGCCCTAACCCGTTAACCATCTGGGGAGTGTCTTGATGCGACGCCCGCTGATTGTCGGAAACTGGAAGATGAATCTCGGCCGCGCGGCCGCGGTGGCCTTGGCCGAGGCGGTCGTTAAGGGGGCCGAAGGCTGGGCCAGCGCGGACCTGGCGGTCTGCCCGCCCTCTTGTTACCTGGAGGCGGTGGGCCGGGCGGTGGCCAGCTCGAAGGTCGCCCTCGGCGCGCAGAACATGTATTTTCAGCCCGAGGGGGCCTACACCGGCGAAATCGCCGCCTCCATGCTCCGCGACCTCGGCTGCCGCTACGTGATCCTCGGCCACAGCGAGCGCCGGCACATCCTCCACGAGACCGACGAGGAGGTCAATAAGAAGGTCCATGCCGCGCTGGCCGCCGGCCTGCTGCCCATCGTCTGCGTCGGCGAGTTGCTGGCCGAGCGGGAGGCCGGACGCACCGGGGAAGTGATCCGCCGGCAGTTTGCCGGCTCCCTGGCCGGGCTTTCCGAAGAGCAGATGCGGAAGATCGTCATCGCCTACGAACCGGTCTGGGCCATCGGCACCGGCAAAGTGGCCACCCCGGAGCAGGCCGAAGAAGCCCATCTCGACCTTCGCAAGATCATCCAGCAGCGATATAATGAAGCGGTGGCCCAAACCGTTCGCATCCAGTACGGGGGGAGCGTCAAACCGGACAATGCCGCCGAATTGCTGCGGCAGCCCGATATCGACGGCGCCTTGGTGGGCGGCGCCAGCCTGAAGGCCGACCAGTTCCTGGGGATCGTCGCCGGGTTGAAAGAGAATTCGCTCAAGGAGTTGTAAAGAGATGGCAGAGACTTTGTTGATGCTGCTGTTGTGCCTGACGGCCGTGTTCCTGATCATACTGATATTGATCCAGCGCGGCAAAGGCGGCGGCCTGGCGGGCGCCCTGGGGGGCATGGGCGGTCAAAGCGCCTTCGGCACCAAGGCGGGCGACCTGTTCACCAAAATCACCATCGGCGTGGCCACCTTCTGGATCGTGCTGTGCATCGTGTGCGTCATTGTGCTGCCCAAGGTGACGGCCGGGCCGTTGGGGTTCGGCCGCGGCGCCGCCCCCCGGCAGTCCGCCCCCGGGCCAGCCACGCCCGCCCCAGCCGGCAAACCCGCCCCCGCCGAGGCCCCGGCCCCGCCGCCGGGCAAGTGACGTTACCCGAGGGAGAACCATCGCCGTGCTCTTGAGCATGACCGGTTTCGGTGAATCGCATTGCCAGCGCGACGGCGTGGCCGTCGGCGTCGAGGTCCGCGCCATCAACAACCGCTACTTCAAGCTCGCCGTCCGCGCCACCGAGGGCTACGGCGCCCTGGAGCCGCAGATCGAGGCCGCCGTGCGGCAAAGTATCCGCCGCGGCACCGTGCAGGTGAACCTCCGCGTCGACCGCGTCCGCTCGCCCGAGGAGTTCCAGCTCAACGTCAACGTGCTGGACCGCTACCGCGTCCAGTTGCAGTCGCTCTATCGCCAATGGGACCTGCCCGGCCAGATGGCGCTGGAGGCGCTGTTGGCCCTGCCGGGGGTGGTCGACGAGCGTTTCGCCCTGGCCACGGACCCGGCGGAGGATTGGCCCCTGATCGGCGCCACGCTGGAGGCGGCCTTGACCAACCTGGCGCGGATGCGGAGCGAAGAGGGCCGCGCCATGGCCGCCGACCTGACCGCCAACTGCCGGGTGATCGCCGCCCGCGTGGACCAGTTGGCCCGCCGGGCCCCGCTGGTCGCCGACGGCTACCGCCAGCGGCTCCAGGAGCGGCTGAAGCGGGTATTGGCCGATTTCCAGGTCGCGCTGGACCCCGGCGAGCTGGTCAAAGAGGTCAGCCTCTTCGCCGAGCGCGGCGATATCTCCGAGGAAATCATCCGCCTCCGCAGCCACTTGGACCAGTTCGACGCCATCACGGCCTTGCCGGAGAGCACCGGGCGGAAACTCGAATTCCTCACCCAGGAAATGTTCCGCGAGGCCAACACCATCGGCTCCAAGGCCAACGACGGCGAAATCACCAATGACGTGATCGAGATCAAAACGGCCATTGAACGTATCCGCGAAATGATCCAAAACGTGGAGTAGAAGCTAGGAGTTAGAAGTTAGGAGTGAGGAGTTAGAATGCGGGACGTTCACCGCTGTGCGATTCTAACTCCTCACTCCTAACTCCTAACTTCTTACTTAAGACATCGAATGACGAGGGAACAATCGCCCCGTGGACGCCTGGTAGTCGTTTCGGGACCGTCGGGGGCGGGCAAGACCACGGTGCTGCGGCGGGTGCTGCAAAGCTGCCGCGTGCCGCTGGCGGCCAGCGTCTCCGCCACCACCCGGCCCCCGCGGCCCGGAGAAACCGACGGCGTCGATTACCACTTCCTCGCGCCCGAGGAGTTCGACCGCCGCCGCCGCAACGGCGACTTTATCGAGTGTTTTCAAGTCTTTGAAGAAGACGATTGGTACGGGACTCTGCGAAGCGAGGTGAGCGCCGGCGAGCAAGCCGGCAAGTGGGTCGTGCTCAATATCGACGTCCACGGCGCGCTGGCCGTCACGGAGCAGTTCCCCGACGCCATCACTATTTTTGTCCGCCCCAGTTCTCTGGACGAGCTGGAGCGCCGCCTGCGCGGCCGCGGCACCGAAAGCAACGAACTCATCCGCCGGCGGCTGCAAACGGCAAAAAAAGAATTGGAACTGGCCGATCGATACCGCTACCAGGTCATCAACGACGACGTCGACCTGGCAGTCGAACAAATAGATACCATCCTGACTCAACAATGGGAGGCACAAGGCGATGATTGACGACCTTCGGGAAGAGCAAATCGTAAATAAGGTGGGCGGCCGCTTCAAGCTCTCGACCCTGATCCAGAAACGCATGGTGGCGATCAACGGCGGCGCCCGCCCCCTGATCGACATGAAGACCGACAACAAGATGGAGATCGTCATCCAGGAAATCCTCCAGGACAAGATCTACCTCGATTCCGAGATGAAGGTCCGCGTGGTGGGCGAGCCCCAGGGCGGCCCGCCGGAACTGGACTTCCAGAATCTGTAAGAGCAGAGGAACGCCGGGGACTGTCCCAATTTTCGTCCGACGAAAATGGGACTGTCCCCCTTGGGTCGCGTAGTGAGCCGGAGGCGTGAGCTCCCGGATTAACATGAAAGGTCGCAAGGTGCTTATTGGCGTCAGCGGCGGGATCGCTGCCTTCAAGACGGCCGCCCTGGTCAGCCGCCTGGTCCAGGCCGGGGCGGAGGTGTCGGTCGTCATGACCCGCGCCGCCACGCGGCTGGTCGGCCCCAAGACCTTCGAGGCCCTCAGCGGCCGGCCGGTCGGCACGCGCGTCTTCGGCCCCGGCGGGCATCCGCACATCGAGGCCGCCCGCGCCGCCGAGGTCTTTTGCGTTGCCCCAGCCACCGCCAACATCCTCGCCAAGGCCGCCTGCGGGCTGGCCGACGACCTGCTGAGCACCACGCTCTTGTCGTTCGACGGTCCGATCCTCATGGCCCCGGCGATGAACGACAAGATGTGGGCCAAACCGGCCGTGCGGCGCAACGTGGCCCAGCTTCGCGCCGACGGCGTCATCCTGATCGATCCCGAGGAGGGCTATCTCAGTTGCG